>NZ_JBXUNM010000007.1:0-61744 GCF_057197005.1 Pantoea sp. SYBGC1 | reverse complement strand
CATAACCGTAGGGGGCGCATTCATGCGCCCCTGGCCGCAACAACCGCGAATCGAATATCCGCATACGAAACGGGCGCCATTAATGGCGCCCCTGTGAACAACCGCGAACCGAATACCCGCACACGAAACGGGCGCCATTAATGGCGCCCCTACGATCATTCGTAGGGGGCGCATTCATGCGCCCCTGGCCGCAACAACCGCGAATCGAATATCCGCGTATGAAACGGGCGCATTCATGCGCTCCTGGCCGCAACAACCGCGAACCGAATACCCGCATACGAAACGGGCGCCATTAATGGCGCCCTGTGAACAACTGCGAACCGAATACCCGCACACGAAACGGGCGCCATTAATGGCGCCCCTACGATCATTCGTAGGGGGCGCAGAGAGAAACGGAAATACCTGCACTCGCGGCTCACAAAACAAAAAGCCCCGCCGGGGCGGGGCTTTTCATTTGAAAAGTCGAAACTGACCGATAAGCCGGGTTCTGTCTTGGACAGTCATTCATCTAGGCCAGCAATCGCTCACTGGCTCAAGCAGCCTACCCGGGTTCAGTACGGGCCGTACCATGTGAACCCCTATTTGGCCTTGCTCCGGGTGGAGTTTACCGTGCCACGAACTGTTGCCAGCCGCGCGGTGCGCTCTTACCGCACCCTTTCACCCTTACCTGATCCCGTTTCCGGGCCATCGGCGGTTTGCTCTCTGTTGCACTGGTCGTAGGCTTGCGCCCCCCAGGCGTTACCTGGCACCCTGCCCTGTGGAGCCCGGACTTTCCTCCCCTCTGCCTGTCTCCCCCGAAAGGGACGACGACAAAGCGGCGACTGTCTGGTCAGCTTCGGCGCAGGATGATAGGCGATCTGACCACGTTTGTCACTCTTCTTGCTGCGCCAGCGCATATTTATACAGCGCATTTTTTTTCACGCCGTGGATCTCCGCGGTCAGCGCAGCGGCTTTTTTCAGCGGCAGCTCCGCCTGCAGCAGCGCCAGCGTACGCAACGCCTCGGCTGGCAGCGCCTCCTCATCTGCCTTGTGTCCCTCAACAATCAGCACCATCTCGCCCTTGCGCCGGTTCTCATCTTCACGCACCCAGGCAAGCAGCTCTCCCACCGGTGCGCCATAGATCGACTCCCAGGTTTTGGTCAGCTCGCGCGCCAGTACCACATAGCGCGCGGCGCCCCATACGGCTGCCATATCCTGCAGCGTATCCAGCAGGCGGTGGGTTGACTCATAGAACACCAGCGTACGCGGCTCTTCGCTCAGCGCGCGCAGTGCATCGCAGCGCCCTTTGCTTTTCGCCGGCAGAAACCCCTCGTAACAGAATCGATCGGACGGTAATCCCGCCGCGCTTAATGCTGCAATGGCTGCACAGGCACCCGGCAGCGGCACAACGCGCACGCCCGCCTCGCGGCAGCGACGCACCAGATGGTAGCCCGGATCGTTGATCAGCGGCGTGCCGGCATCGGAGACCAGAGCGATACTCTGCCCCTCCTGCAGCTTCGCCAGCAGCACATCCGCTTTCTGCTGTTCGTTATGATCGTGAAGTGCGAACAGTCGCGCATTGATGGCGAAATGTTGTAGCAACAGCCCGGTATGACGTGTATCTTCCGCTGCAACGAGATCGACGCTCGCCAGCACCGTCAGCGCACGCTGTGTGATATCACCCAGGTTACCGATCGGGGTAGGAACGATATAGAGCGTACTGGCAGAAATCTCTGCCCGATCGAGTTGTTTCATTGTCTCATCCGAATTGCCGATTTAATATTGAGCATCAAGAAAAAAACATCACTGGATACAGTATGCTTCCTTCAAAAGTCGTACGTCGTAAAGCAGGACGCTTTGTACCTGTTCTTCTCGCCGGGCTGATTCTGGCCGCCTGTAGCGGCCAGGGTCCGCAGCAAACCTCTAACGTCAATATTCAGGGGCCCGCAACCGGACGCTCTGACTATTATCTGCAGCAGGCACAGCAAAGCAGCGATGATAGCAAGACCGACTGGCAATTACTTGCCATCCGTGCCCTGTTGAAGGAAGGAAAGTATCCTCAGGCACAGACGCAGCTTGGCCAGCTGCCGCAGCAGCTCTCTGATGTACAGCAGCAGGAGCTGCAGCTGCTGCGCGCGCAGCTGCAGATTGCGCAGCAGAATTACAGCGGCGCTCAGCAGCAGCTCAGCCCGATCAAGGCAGCCGATCTCTCTTCCGATCAGCAGGTACGCTACTACGCGCTGCAGATCGCCGCGGCGCAGAACCGGCCATCGCTGGCGCTGCTGCGCGCCTATATCGCGCAGGAGCCGCTCTTAAAAGGTGACGAGCACCAGAGTAACATCGACGCGACCTGGCAGGCGCTGACCCAGCTGACGCAGGAGCAGCTTAACAGCGTTGTCATCAATGCCGATGAAAACACGCTGCAGGGCTGGCTCGATCTGCTCAATACCTGGCACGCTAACAGCCAGGATCCGCAGATGCTGAAGGCGGCCATTAGCGACTGGCAGACGCGCTACCCGCAAAACCCGGCGGCGAAAACGCTGCCAGCACAGCTCAGCCAGGTCAAAAACTTCAGCCAGGCTTCCACCAGCACCATCGCCCTGCTGCTGCCGCTGAACGGTCAGGCGCAGGTATTTGCGGGTGCGATTCAGAAAGGCTTCAACGATGCAAAAAATGGCGTGCTGAGCGCGGCTGCCCCGGCACAGAGCAGCGCGCCGGAAAGCGCCACTGCTCAGCCTGCGCCGGACGCAGCAGCGGATAGCGGAGCGGCCAACAGCGTAGTCAGCCCGGCGGCCGCCAGCATGCCTGCGCAGGAGAGCGCGCAGCAGCCTGCTGCACCAGCCTCTCAGTCAGCCGCCAGCAGCGCACAGATTAAAGTGTACGATACCAGCAGCCAGCCGATCGCTCAGGTCATGCAGCAGGCGCAGCAGGATGGCGCCACGCTGGTCGTTGGCCCGCTGCTGAAAAATCATGTGGAAGAAGTGGCAAACAGCCAGACCCCGCTCAACGTACTGGCGTTAAACGAGCCGGAACAGATCCAGAACCATCCGAATATCTGCTATTTTGCGCTTTCTCCTGAAGACGAAGCGCGTGATGCGGCGCACCATATCTATGAGCAGGGCAAGCGCCAGCCGCTGCTGCTGCTGCCGCGCAGCAGCTATGGCGACCGGGTCGGAAAAGCGTTTGCAGAAGAGTGGCAGCAGCTGGGTGGCACCACAGTGCTGCAGCAGCGCTTTGGTGGCGTGGCCGAGCTGAAACAGGGCATTAACAGCGGAGCCGGTATTGCGCTGAGCGGCACGCCGCTGACGGTACAAATGGAGCAGCCGCAAAGCGTGGCCATCGCAGGCCTGACGATCCCGGCACCGCAGAGTAGCGCTCCGGCACCGGCGGCTGACAGCAGTGGCGGTAGTGTGGACGCCGTTTACATCGTCGCCAGCCAGAATGAGCTGCAGCTGATCAAACCGATGATCGCCATGCGCACCAGCAGCCGCAACAGCACGGCGCTTTATGCCAGCTCGCGCAGCGCGCAGGCAGGTGCCGGTCCCGATTTCCGGCTGGAGATGGAAGGCCTGCAGTACAGCGATATTCCGCTGCTCTCTGGCGCTAATCCTGGCCTGATGCAGCAGGCTGCAAAGACGTTTAACAACGACTATTCGCTGGTGCGCCTCTACGCAATGGGCATTGATGCCTGGACGCTGGCAACGCAGTTTAACCAGATGCGGCAGGTAGCGGGCTTTGCCATTGATGGCAATACCGGTAAGCTGAGCGCCGACACGGATTGTGTTATCAACAGGAAGCTGGCATGGAACCAGTATCGCCAGGGACAGGTCGTTCCGGTACAGTAAACCGCCAGCGGATCGGCGCGGAGCATGAGCAGCAGGCGCGTCACTATCTGGAGCGCGCCGGGCTGAAGTGGGTCGCCAGTAACGTCCGCTTTCGCGGAGGTGAACTTGACCTGATTATGCGCGACGCCGACTGCTGGGTATTTGTGGAAGTGCGCTACCGGCGCGATGCCCGCTACGGCGGAGCAGCCGCCAGCGTGACGCGTCAGAAACAGCAGAAGCTGCTGCGGGCAGCGGCGCTCTGGCTGCTGACGCGCGGCGGCAGTTTTGAGACGGTCAATTGCCGTTTTGACATCATTGCCATTACCGGGCGCGAACTGACGTGGCTGCCCGCTGCTTTTAATGCCGATGAATAGAACCAGGTGGTCTTGTGCAGGACAGAATTAAAGCGTGTTTTACTGAAAGTATTCAGACGCAGATTGCCGCAGCCGAAGCGCTGCCGGATGCGATCTCCCGTGCCGCGATGACGCTGGTGCAGTCGCTGCTGAATGGTCATAAAATTCTCAGCTGCGGTAACGGTGCCTCAGCGGCCAATGCGCAACACTTTGCGGCCAGCATGATTAACCGGTTTGAAACCGAGCGTCCCAGCCTGCCGGCGCTGGCGCTGAGCGCAGATAACGTTATGCTCACCGCCATCGGCAACGATCGGCTGCATGATGAGATCTACGCCAAACAGGTACGGGCGCTGGGTCAGGCGGGTGATGTGCTGCTGGCGATATCAACCCGGGGTAATACCCGTGACATCATCAAAGCGGTTGAGGCGGCAGTGACGCGCGATATGACCATTGTCGCGCTGACCGGACACGACGGCGGCGAGCTGGCTGGCCTGCTCGGCCCGCATGACGTGGAAATCCGCATTCCCTCTCATCACAGTGCGCGCATTCAGGAGATGCATATGCTGACGCTGAACTGCCTGTGCGACTTGATCGATAACACTCTCTTTCCCCACCAGGAATGACTGAAGGAGCTCACATGAAAGCATTGAACGCTATCGCCCTGCTGTTAACCGCCATGCTGCTGCAGGGCTGTGTGGCAGTGGTTGCCGGCGGAGCCGCCGTTGCCACCAAAACCGCCACTGACCCGCGCACCGTGGGTACGCAGGTTGATGACGGCACGCTGGAGCTGCGCGTCTCTAACGCGCTGGCAAAAGATGAACAGATTAAGAAGCAGGCGCGGGTCATTGTTACCGCTTATCAGGGCAAAGTGCTGCTGACCGGCCAGGCACCGTCCGCCGATCTCGCCAGCCGAGCCAAACAGATCGCTATGGGCGTCGACGGCGCAACAGAGGTCTACAATGAGATCCGCACCGGAGAGAAGGTCAGCCTTGGCACCTCTTCTTCCGATACCTGGATCACGACCAAGATCCGTTCGCAGCTGCTGGGCAGCGATCAGGTCAAATCGTCTAACGTGAAAGTGACAACGGAAAACGGAGAAGTCTTCCTGCTGGGACTGGTCACGCAGGAAGAAGCCACGGCGGCGGCAGACGTTGCCAGCCGGGTCAGCGGCGTGAAGCACGTAACAACCGCCTTTACCATTCTGAAATAATCTTCATTCTTACTGTGAGGGCGGCGCTGGCCGCCCTTTTTTATGCCGGTAAATCGATCACCAGCGCACGCAGCGGCGTCTCTGCCTGCAGGATAAGCTGCTGCTCATCACGAATAAATGCACCGTCGCCGCACTGCAGCCGCTGCTGATTCGCGCTGCTGCTGCGCACATCCAGCGTGCCGTGAATCGACTGCAGATACGCGCGCGCGCCGCGCAGCTGCACAATCTGCTCCTCTCCCGGCGCTAACGTCACCTGATACACTCTCGCATCCTGCCGCAGCTGCAAACTCTGGTCTGCCCCATCAGGCGAAGCCAGCAGCAGCGGCGATGCGCCATTGAGCGTCATCCGCTGCTGCAGCGGGTTTTCCCGTTCCGGACAGGCGCTCAGCCAGAGCTGCAGGCGCGTCAGCGGCCGATCTTTGCTGAGGTTTATCTCGCTGTAGCTTACGCCCTGCCGCGCAGACAGCAGCATCGCCTCACCTGCCCGTATGGTCAGCCGCTGTCCCTCGCTGTCGCGATACTCCGCCTCACCCTGCAGCACCAGATTTAACACATCAACCTGCGGATAGGTGCGGGGCTGAAAAGCGGCACCCGGCGCCAGCACCTCCTGGTTCAGCACGCGCAGCGCGGCGTATCCCATCAGTTTGGGATCAAAATAGTGGCCAAAAGAGAAGCTATAGCGCGCCTGCAACCAGCCAAAATCAGCCTGGCCACATGCGGACGCGCAGCGGGTTGTCATCATGCTCTACCTCCGGTGCACTGCAGAAGAGGCTCACTGCAGGCTTAATCGGTTTATGGTAAAAGGCTGGACGGCGGAATGTTAGCCAGTTAATCTGCCTGGCATATTCAAATTTACTGACAGAGAATCAGTATGGCTAAAGAGCGTGCATTAACGTTAGAAGCGTTACGGGTGATGGATGCGATCGATCGGCGTGGCAGCTTTGCCGCCGCAGCAGATGAGCTGGGTCGCGTTCCCTCTGCGCTGAGCTATACCATGCAGAAGCTGGAAGAGGAGCTGGATGTGGTGCTGTTTGACCGCTCCGGTCATCGCACCAAATTCACTAACGTGGGCCGGATGCTGCTGGAGCGCGGTCGCGTCCTGCTGGAGGCCGCAGATAAGCTGACCACCGACGCAGAAGCGCTGGCGCGCGGCTGGGAAACGCAGCTGACTATCGTAGCAGAGGCCCTCATCCCCACCGACCTGCTGTTTCCGCTGGTCAGCAAGCTGTCAGAAAAAGCCAATACGCAGATATCTCTGATCACTGAAGTGCTGGCGGGCGCGTGGGAACGTCTGGAGCAGGGCCGGGCGGATATCGTCATCGCACCTGACCTGCACTTCCGCGCCTCCAGCGAGATCAACACCCGCAAGCTCTACACCATTATGAGCGTCTATGTCGCCAGTCCTGACCACCCTATTCATCAGGAGGCAGAGCCGCTTTCGGAAGTCACGCGTGTGAAATATCGCGGCATTGCCGTCGCTGACACGGCGCGTGAACGTCCGGTGCTGACGGTACAGCTGCTGGATAAGCAGCAGCGTCTTACGGTCAGCAGCATGGATGACAAACGGCGGGCGCTGCTGGCGGGACTGGGCGTTGCCACCATGCCTTATCCGATGGTAGAGAAAGATATTGCCGAGGGCCGGCTGCGCGTGGTCAGCGCTGAGTATACGCGGGAAGTGGATATTATTATGGCCTGGCGTCGCGACAGCATGGGTGAAGCCAAAGCCTGGTGCCTGCGTGAAATCCCGAAGCTGCTGGCTAAGCGCAATCAGGCCTAGTCAGGGGCGGCTCAGGCACTCTATCGCCACGGTTTTAAAATGGTCGAAGTCACGGCACTCCCGCAGGCGCGGCATGGCACGTTCGCGCAAAAAGGTGACAAACAGATCGTAGAGCGCCATCGCCTCTTCATATTCACGTTTGCTGATGGCCAGCAGAAAGATCACACAGGCGGTCTCATCCCCCCAGCTGACGCCATGCGGCGCAATCACGGTATAGACCGCGGTTTTCTGCGCCAGCAGGCCGAGCGCGTGCGGCAACGCAATGCCATCTCCGAGCAGCGTGCTGACAATCGCTTCACGCTCAACCACGGACGGGTAAAAGTCTGCTGCAACAAAGCCCTGCTCCTGCAGGCGATCGCACAGCAGCTGAAAGAGCGCCTGCTGCGTCAGCGGCTGATCCAGCACCATAAAATGCTGCGCGGAGAAATATTTTTCCAGCATCCACGGCCGGGTGCGATCCACCAGCACCAGTTTGCCAAGCTGCTCCAGCTGAAAGCCGGTCGGAAAGGGTGACATCACCACCACCGGCCGGTTCTTTTCATGCAGCCGCACCGTAGAGATAACAAAATCTTCTTCAATCCGCTCGCGCAGCGCGTAGTCGCGCTGTGTCAGCCGGGCAGTGACCACCAGCTGCGGATATTTGCGCAGCAGCAGCGCCTCAATCATCCGCAGCGTTGAGGTTCCGCTATCGCACACCAGCAGTACGCGCGGATGGCGCTGATAGCCGACGTCATAGTGCCGCTCCAGCCCAACGCCAATATGGAGCACCAGAAAACCAATCTCATTTTCGCTCAGCGTATAAGGGGTATATTTGCTCCAGCTGCTGACGGCAGCCAGCGTCACATCCCACGCCAGCGGATAGTGCTGTTTGATGTTGCTCAGCAGCGGATTGGGAATATGGATCTGATAGCGCACCCGGGTGATCATCGATTTGATATGGGTAAGCAGATCGGCACGCAGCTGCTCATCGTGCTGCAGCTGGTAGGCATAATGCGTATTGATATAACTCAGCAGCCAGCTCACCAGCGCGTCAGCGTCATCTGCATTGATGGTGCTTGGCTCCAGCGCCTGGATCTGGCGCGCGGCGATATTGACGCGCAGCCAGTTCTCCTCCGCCCGCGATAAGGTTTTGCCGGTAAGCGGTTGCAGCTGATGCACCAGCGCGTGCGCCGCCTCACGCACCTCTTCGCCCACCTCTTCTGCGCCCGGATCGCTGAGCGGAAAGCCTTCGCTGATGCGGCGTACCGCCACCGCGCAGTAGATCAGCAGGTAGCGCTCGCCCTCATCGCTGAGACGGATAGCGTAACGGCTGAGGCAGTGCTGCAGCAGCGGCTGCAGCTGCGTCAGCATATCACTGCGCAGTACTTCAATACTCAGCAGCGGACTGTCGGGCGTCTCCTGATCGATCTGCCACAGCAGATCGGTAAGGCAGGTGCGGATAGCCGTCTCGCTGCCAAACAGCTTCATGCCGTAGCGCGGTTTAGTTTCGATATGCAGATGATAGCGACCCAGCCACTCCCGCACCTCCGCCATATACCCCTGCAGCGTGGCGCGACTGACAAACCACTCTTCTGAGAGATCTTCCAGCCGCAGTGACCAGGCCGCGGTAAGAAAGCGGCTGAGCAGATAGCGAACCCGCTCCTGCGAGGTGCGCGGCACCCGCAGCGGCGCGCTGCTTTGCTGCTGCAGCGAATCAAAGCGTGCCGCGTCGGCCACCTGCAGCTGATAGCCGGCGCCGCGCGCCAGCACAAACTGTGCGCCGTGCTGCTCCAGCAGCGCGTTCAGCGCCGCAATGTCGGTGCGCACCGTGCGCGTAGAGACCGAGAAACGCCGTGCCAGCTCATCCTGCGGCAGCGTTTCATGCTGCAGTGCGGCAAACAGCTGCGCCAGACGCTGATTAGGAAATCTCACAAAGCCTCACCCGTAACGAAGTTATTGCAGCAGTGCCTTGCACGTTGCCAGAAGCTGGCGCACATCGTCAATGCGCGTCTCGCCGCTTGCGCTGTCGATAATTGAGCTGTAAACGTGCGGGATCACTTTACTGACGCCCGCCTCCAGCGCAATCTGCACGATCTCCGCAAAATTATGCAGATCGATACCGCCGGTGGGCTCCAGCCAGAAATCGCGCCGGGCGCACGCCTCTGCGACCGCGCGATACTCCGCCACCGCGCTCAGACCGCCCATTGGAAAATATTTTACCGAGCTGCCGCCCATGTCCTGCAGCATGGCGATGGCGCTGTCGATCGGCACAATCGCTTCCGCTGCCTGTGAGCTTAGCGGACCGGTTGAGATCTTCACTTTCCCTGGCGTCCCGCTGGGGGAAACCAGACCATTTACCACCGTCTGCGACTGCCCGAGCAGTGCGCGGCTGGTCGCGACTCCGGTAAACACCTGATTGACATGCTGCGGCTGCAGCACCGCTGCCAGTTCGCTCACCATAGCAGACTGACGCGGATCGCCAGCCCCCAGACCGATAGAGAGCGCGTTATCAATCAGCGCGGCGTAATCGCGCATGTCAGCCAGCGCCGCGTCGTGGCTGGCGTAATTTTTTGACAGCACGCCAACCAGAACATGTCCTTCTGCCGCCAGCCAGATGTCGCGTGCGTTCTGCTTTGTGCCCGCCAGTACGTTGAGACAGAGACGATCCTGATAAAAACCGGGGGTCAGCTTCATGCGTTGTTCCTTTCTGCCAGCAGCGCGTCAATACGGCTGAAGATAGTCTGCAGCTGCGCGGCAGTGACGCTGCGCACGTCGGCTTCGATAATGCTTTCATTCGCCTTATAGCCGCGAAAATAGATAGCGATGTCGCCGCTTTTCAGCGCCTGGACAAGATCGCCGGTGGCCCAGCCGGTCAGCGCTTCATCGAAATGAACTTCTGTACGCGCAATGTCGCGCCCGGCGCTGTCCCACACCACCCGCGCGGTGACGCCCGGCAGCTGGTTAAGCTGGTCGATAAATGGCGTCATGTGCTGAACCATCTCGCTGCCGCTGGTTTTTGGCTGCGACAGGTAGCGCTCAATAGCCTGCGTCAGGCCCAGGATCCCCTCTTTGCCCACTTTCATTGCACGACCGATGCCGTTGCTCTGCCGTTTTACCCATTCGACATAGCGGCTGCGCCCTACCACCAGTCCGCTGGAGGGCCCCTCTATCGCCTTGGCCCCGCTGTAGATCACCAGATCGGCTCCCATCTGGTAGTAGCAGCGCAGATCTTCTTCTGCCGCCGCATCCACAATCAGCGGGATGCCATGCTGCTGCGCGACTTCTGCCGCCTGCGCCACGCTGAGGTGGCTTTTTTGCACGCAGTGGTGCGACTTTACGTAGAGCAGCGCTGCCGTCGCCGGCGTGATCGCCGCTGCCAGCTGCGCGGCGGAACACTCGTTGCTGTAGCCCGCTTCCACCAGCCGGCCACCGCCCAGCGCGACCATGGTGCCGACCGGCGCGCCGTAGTTCACGTTGTGCCCTTTAGGCACGACGATCTCATGGGGAACCGTGAGCGGCGCCGCGTGCAGGTTATCCAGCAGCCAGGCGTTATCTTTCACAATGACCCCGGCCACACACTGAGCGATGCCCGCCGAGGCGCAGGAGACCACGACGGCGCTTTCTGCCTGCAGCAGTCCGGCAATGTAGTCACCGGTATGGTTGACCAGATCTTTCATTTCAAAGTAGTGGTTCAGGCCATAGCTGACGCTTTCCACCACCTCCGGTGCCGGCGTCGAGACGCCCAGAATAGTCATACGGCCTGATGCGTTAATCACCTGTTTCAGGTGATATTTTTCATAAACTGAAGACATGATGACGCTTTCCCTCTTCGGTCAGATGCCACTGGCCTGCCACTGTCACAGCCACCGGCAAAAAATGGTGCTCTCCCGCCACCTGTTCGCCTTCTGCATCGGTAAACGGACGGGTCTCCTGATTCACACTGAAAATAGTCAGATCGGCATCGCTGCCCGGCGTCAGATCGCCTTTGCCGCTGAGGCGCAGCGCCGCCGCTGCCTGGGTTGTCACGCAGGCGATCACCTGCGGCAGCGTCATGCCCAGCGCAAGGAACTTAGACATCACGTGCGCGAGGCTGTGTACCGGTCCGTGCAGGCGATTGCGACAGTAGATATCGGAGCTGATGGTATCGGGCAGAATGCCGCGGGCGATCGCCTGCCGCGCCACCGCAAAGCTGAAGCTGGCGCTGCCGTGCCCGATATCGAGCGTGACACCGCGCGCCAGCGCCTGACTGACCGCCGCCTTCAGCTCACCCTGCGCGGAGAGAATGCGGTTAGGTTTGCCGTTAAAGCAGTGGGTTATGATATCGCCGGCGGTCAGCCGCTCAGCGATCTCCTCCAGCACCGGCGGATCGTTACCGATATGTACCATCAGCGGCAGATCGCCGGCAGCGTGCTGGATCGCTTTGGCGCGGATCAGCGGTGCAATGCCGTTTTCCCCGACCACGCTGCTGCTCATGCGCGCTTTCAGACCGACAATGAAACCGGGATGGCGCGTGACCGCCTGCACCACCGCCGCTTCATCAATCTGTCGCATATCCGCCAGTTCGTTCTGGGTGACGATCCCGGTGCGGGCAACGTTGATCAGCGCCCTGACGTCGGTGGCGGCGTGGCGCGTCAGCTGCCGGAAGTCATCAATCTGGTCGGCGCCGGTGCTGCCGGCATCCACCACGGTGGTGACGCCCTGCGCAACGCCGACAGCGTCCGCTTCATCGTGGTAGACCGGCGATTTTGCATAGCAGTGCACGTGGCTGTCTATCCAGCCTGCGCTGACGTACCAGCGCCCGGCCAGATCGCGCTCCTGCTGCGCGGTGCCGGTGACGTTGCCGACGACGGCGATTTTGCCGTCGCGAAGGGCGATATCCACCAGCTGCTCGTCGCACAGGCGTGCGCGGCGCAGAATCAGATCAAACATGGTTACTCCTTACTGCGTTTGCGGCCAGGGGCGCATGAATGCGCCTCCTACATCTTTACTGTAGGGGCGCCATTCATGGCGCCCGCCCTGTTACAGCGAAATCGGGAACATCGCGCCCAGCACCATGGCGCCAAGAATTGCGCCGCCGGTAATCGGCTTGTTCCACAGGTAGAACAGCAGGGCGCCAGCGAGCGAGCCCAGGCCAATCGGAATAGAGGCTGCCATCGCCGACAGAATAATCAGCGGACCGAGAAAGCGTCCTGAGGCGTTGCCTGCGCCCATCATCACATCGGCGCCATAGGTGGAATCGCTCTGGTTGATGGTAAATTTGCGCGCCAGAATAATGACGTAACCAATCGCCACCCCGATCACCAGACCGGTTACCAGCGAAGCCGCAAAGTTCGCGACCGGAAAGACAATGCCTGCCCCCAGCAGCAGCGCCGGCACGCCCAGCCCGACGCCGGTCTGGATCGCACCGCCGATATCCAGAATACCCACCAGCGAGCCTTCAATAATGCGGGCAAACAGAAAGCTGGCGCCAAACGCGGCGACCGCGCCATAGACGCCGGTCTCCATGCCGGCGCGTAGCATCGATACAAACGCCACTTCGTTAAAGGCGCCGATACCGTAGAGGTAGTACATGTGCGTACCGGCAAATACGCCGGATGAGAGCAGACCGACAAAAATCGGAAAGGACCAGTCGGCATACCAGAAGCCGCGATTTTCATGTTCGTTCATGGATGGCTCCTTATTTGCCGCTCAGGCTGTTGTGGATCATGTCAAGCCAGCCAGGGACGCCGAGCTGGAAAGATTGCAGCAGTTTCATATCGAACCCGCGGAAGAAGCCGCTCAGTACAAACAGCAGCACAATCGCCGCCATCATGACTTTCGTCACCCGGTTCCAGCCGCTCTCCTCTACCCCTTTCCCAATCAGGATCCCCAGCACCAGCCCCGGTACGGCATTACCCATAATCAGCTGCGCCAGGCCGCCAAAGATGGTGGCCCAGAAGCCCGATTTTTTGCCGGCGTCGATGGCTGCCAGCCAGAAAATGACCGGCATGACGGTGTTTACCAGCAGGTTAGCCGCCGGCACCAGCACCTTGACTGCCGTCACCTGCAGCGCAGCCGGCACGGCTGAGGCGGTGCTGTTCAGAAAAGCCACGACGATCATGCCGATGATGCCGCACGCTATCGCCATACGCTTCGGGTTATGCAGCGTCTCTGCCACATTGCGATTTTTGACCATCAGCGCCGCAGCACCCCAGTTCGGCAGAATGCGGTGATCCACATCCTGCGTGAAGGAGCCAGCCGCCACAGAGGATGCCCAGGCGTTGAAAAAGAAGCCGAGACCAAAAGAGAAATGGGAAGCGGGATCGCCTTCGCACGAGTTAAGCTCGCCCAGAGTACGAAATGCACCCATGCCCTGCGTGACCGGTGCGTGGAACATGCGCGCCGCGCCGGCTCCCACCCCGACGCCGACCAGCCCGCCGATAATTAACGACTTAAACAAAATGATGAGGAACATAGTGTTGTACCCTTTATTGTCATTGTTGCGCCGGGCAAGCCTGCTCTCCTGGCGGGATAACGACCAGACCAGCGCGTTCAGGGTGTCGCCGTAAATGTCACGCTTTCCATATCGATAACGGTGACGCTGACGCTGATTTCCAGTTCAACGCTGTAGTGATGCCGCTCGCGCGCCAGGAAAAAAAACAGAAACTTTTCCCGCCGGGTACGCACCCTGGCGTGCAGCACCCGCACATCCAGCGGCTCAATGCGCAGCAGCAGCTTCTGGCTGTTGCGCAATACCTGCTGCTGCACGCTGCTGAGCGCATCGGCAAAGGCTTTTGCTTTGGTATCGCCTTTTCCCTGCACGATAACCTGCGTCTCATAGTGCTGTTTCATACGTCAGCTGCCGTGCTTCTTGTTCCAGGCCTGCACCAGCCGTTCGCCCAGCTCCTCTTTGTCCATAAAACCAAAGCCCAGCACGGTTGCCCCTTCGTTAATCGCCGTTACGCCCTCGTCTACCGAGCGCATGCCATGTTTCGCCCGGTAGCCATATTTGTTCTGCGCGGTGATAGCACCCGCACCACCGCTGCCGCAGAAAGAGATGCCGAAATCAGCGTTTTCCGCTTTCATCACATCACCCAGCTTCATATCGGCTGCCACGCCCGGCACCACCACCGCGCGTCCACCCGCTTTTTCAATGCCGGCAGCCACTTTCTGACCTTTACCCAGACGATCGCCAATCACCACTGTCACCATGTTCACTTCCTCTCTGTTTATGCGTCGTTACTTTTCGCCACTTCAATATGCACCGAGAGCAGCCAGGCCTCTTCCATCGGCAGATTGCCGAACAGATCGACAATCTGTTGCGCCAGCTGCAGGCTGTCAGGCGGAATATCATCAAACAGCTCCGCTTCTACCTCCGGCAGCGCCTCGCCGCTTAGCGAGCGGCTGGCCATCGCCTGAACGTGCGAATTCAGCATCTGCTGCTGCACCGGTGTGGGGCTAATCTGGTGCGCGGTATAGAGGATCGCGATTTGACTTAATATGCGATCCGCCAGCGCCTGAACGGCTTCTGCGTTCAGCGGGACAGCATCACTCCTCACCCTTCTACTCCTGTTTTACGGCAGATAATTCGCGTTAAAAAACAAACTACGCGTTCCGTCCGGCCGTGTGGAGACGCACTTTTTCCGCCCTGAAACGGAAATGTGGCAACGTGCGGTGCGTCAGATCGCAGACAGCACATATCGCGCATGCCGGCGGCTTGCATGCATCAGGCGTGCGGAAAAGTTATATATTTACGGAGGAGCGTGCAGGGAAGGATCGGTAAAGCGGGCCAGCACGCAGGCTGGCCCGGAGTATCAGCGGAATTTCTTATGGTTGGCGTTGCGGATATCTTCCAGTTTTTTCGCTTCGGCTTTTGCCTCATCCAGCTTGCTGGCCTGAGCGAGCTTGTCGACCACGTCAATCTGCGCAATCAGCGCGTCAAGGCCGGCGTGATAATCTTTGATCTGTGCGCTATCCGCCGGCTGCCCTTCCAGCTTGTCCGGCGTTGACTGTTTGGCATCCTGCGCGGCCTGGCGCATTTTACCGAGCGCAGTATGCATCTCCTGCGCGTCATCCGTTTTCTTCACTACGCTCAGGTTCTCTTTCAGCGTATCCATATCCTGTTCAAGATCTGCTGCCAGCACGCTGGCAGAGGAGAGCAGTAACGACAGAGACAACATTGCAATCAAATGCTTACGCATGACGTGTTCCTTTTAATTATTATCGGGCAAAAAAAAGCAGCCTTGCCGGCTGCTTTCTGGAAGCGATGTCGTTATTGTCCGGCGATTTTCATCTCCGGTAGCAGCACCGATCCGCATTGTATATTGCTGCGGGTTTCAATGTCGTTACCGACCGTAACCATATTGCGCCACATCTCTTTAAGGTTTCCTGCAATTGTGACTTCGCTCACAGGATACTGAATTTCGCCGTTTTCAACCCAGAAGCCCGCCGCGCCGCGCGAGTAGTCGCCGGTCATGGCGCTGACGCTCTGGCCCATCAGTTCAGTGACAATCAGGCCGCGTCCCATCTGTTTAACGAGGTCATCAAAGCTGTGGCCCTGACCAGCGATACGCCAGTTATGGATGCCGCCCGCGTGGCCGGTGCTCTGCAGGCCAAGCTTGCGCGCTGAATAGCTGGTCAGCAGCCAGTTCTGCAGCACACCCTCTTTGATAATATCGCGCGCTTCGGTTCGCACGCCTTCACTGTCAAACGGCGTCGAGGCGAGCCCTTTCAGCAGATGCGGCTGCTCCTGAATCGTCAGCCATGAGGGCAGGATCTGCTGGCCCAGCGAGTCGAGCAGAAACGTCGATTTGCGATAGACGCTGCTGCCGCTAATCATACCAACCAGATGACCAAACAATCCGGTGGCGACCTCAGGTGCAAACAGCACCGGTGCTTTCATGGTTGGCAGCTTGCGCGGGGCAAGGCGGGCCAGCACGCGGCGGGCGCACTCGTTACCGACCCACTCTGCGCTCTGCAGATCGTCTATCGAGCGGCCGATGGTGTAGGCGTAGTCACGCTCCATATCGCCATCCTGCTCGGCAATGACACAGCTCGACAGCGAATGGCGGCTGGAGCAGTAGCTCTGCAGCATGCCGTGACTGTTACCAAACACTTTGATGCCAACGTGGCTGTTGAAGCTGCCACCTTCCGTATTGGTGATGCGCTTGTCCGCCTGCAGCGACGCCTGTTCAGCACGCGCGGCCAGCTCGATGGCGCGATCGGCATCGAGCTCCCACGGATGGTAGAGATCAAGATCGGGCGCATCAAACGCCAGCAGTTCACGCTCTGCCGGTGCAGCGTAAGGATCGGGTGAGGTGTAGCGCGCAATGTCGATCGCTGCCTGCACGGTGCTTTTTATGGCATCGGGACTGAGATCGGTCGATGAGGCGCTGCCTTTGCGGTTTTGATGATAGACGGTGATACCAAGCGCACCGTCGCTGTTGAATTCGACGTTTTCCACTTCACCATAGCGCGTGCTGACGCCGATGCCGGTGGTTTTTGTCACCGCAACTTCAGCACCATCGGTGTGGGCTTTAGCGAGTTCCAGCGCCTGGGCGACAGCCTGTTCCAGCGCTTTACGTTGTTCTGCAACCTGAGTAGATACGTTCATCGACCTGCCGTCTAATCTTAAGTATGAATCTGTTGAGTCTATCAGACTCAGAGAACAATTTCGCAGTCGCCCGATAAACTGGTAGGATTAGCCTCTTTTTTTAAGGAGCCAAGAGATGACCAGGCAGCCCGAAGACTGGCTCGACGATGTACCGGATAATCAGGAAGAAGAAGATGAAGAGATTATCTGGGTCAGCAAAAGTGAAATTAAACGTGACGCCGAAGAGCTGAAACGCCTCGGTGCCGAGCTGGTTGATCTGGGGAAAAACTCCCTGGATAAGATCCCGCTCGATGAGGATCTGCGCAACGCGATTGAGCTGGCGCAGCGTATTAAGAAAGAGGGTCGCCGTCGCCAGCTGCAGCTGATTGGTAAAATGCTGCGCCAGCGCGATGAAGATCCGATCCGTCAGGCGCTGGATAAGCTAAAAAACCGTCACAACCAGCAGGTGGCGCTGTTCCACAAGCTGGAGCATCTGCGCGATCGCCTGATCGATCAGGGTGACGACGCGATGACCGAGGTGATCACGCTCTATCCGCAGGCCGATCGGCAGCAGCTGCGCAGTATGATCCGCAACGCGCAGAAAGAGAAGGCGGCGAATAAAACGCCAAAAGCAGCCCGGCAGATCTTCCAGTATCTGCGCGAGCTGGCTGAAGCGTAAGAGGCGGCCTGCCGGCCGCACTCTCTCCGGAGGCGTCCTGCAGGACGCCACGGCCTTAGCGTCCCAGTCGCTCCAGCAGTTTCTGATGGATCCCGCCAAAACCGCCGTTGCTCATCACCAGAATTGAGTCGCCTGGCTGCGCCTCTTTCACAATCATTTCCGTCAGCGTATCGACGTCCGCACTCCACTGCGCAGGCGGAATACAGGCGTCTGCCACGTCGGAGACCTGCCACGGAATATGGTGCGGCTGGAGCAGAAAGACCTTGTCTGCCCGGCCCAGCGACGGCGCCAGATCGTTTTTACTGACGCCCATTTTCATGGTGTTGGAGCGGGGCTCCAGTACCGCGAGGATGCGCGCCCTGCCGCCCACTTTACTGCGCAGCGCCGCCAGCGTGGCGTGTATCGCCGTCGGGTGGTGGGCAAAATCGTCATAGACCTTGATACCGTTGACCTCACCGCGCAGCTCCAGGCGGCGGCGCGCATTGATAAAGCTGCTGAGCGCCTCGCCCGCATCTGCCGGTTTGACACCCACGTGACGCGCGGCGGCAATCGCCATCAGGCCGTTATGCATATTGTGTTCGCCGACCAGTCCCCAGTTCACCTCGGCCACTTTCTCCCCCTCCAGCCAGACTTCCCAGCGGGCGGCGTCTGGCGTCAGCTTTTTCGCCTGCCAGTGGCCATGTTCGCCTGTGGTCTCCTGCTCGCTCCAGCAGCCCATCGCCATCACCTGCTTCAGGTTATGATCGTGTTCCGGCAGCAGGATTTTGCCCTGACCGGGTATGATGCGGATCAGATGATGAAACTGCTTCTGGATAGCGCGCAGGTCGTCGAAGATATCTGCGTGATCAAACTCAAGGTTATTGAGGATCAGCGTACGCGGGCAGTAGTGCACAAATTTGGAGCGCTTGTCGAAGAAGGCGCTGTCATACTCATCCGCTTCAATGACAAAGAATGGGCTTTTTCCTAATTTTGCCGAGACGTCGAAGTTACCCGGCACGCCACCGATAATAAAGCCTGGTTCGAGGCCGCACGCCTCAAGGATCCACGCTGCCATGCCGGCCGTGGTGGTTTTACCGTGCGTTCCGGCTACGGCCAGCACCCAGCGATCGCGCAGTACAAAATCGTGCAGCCACTGCGGCCCGGAGAGGTAGGGAATGTTGCGCTCCAGCACGGCTTCAACACAGGGATTACCGCGCGTCATGGCGTTACCGATAATCACCAGGTCTGGCGCCGGATCGAGCTGCGACGCCTCGTAACCCTCAGTTAATTCAATGCCTTGCTGCTCAAGCAGCGTACTCATCGGCGGGTAAACATTTGCGTCCGAGCCGGTTACCTGATGTCCCAGCGAACGCGCCAGCATAGCCAGGCCGCCCATAAAAGTGCCACAAATGCCGAGGATGTGAATGCGCATAAATAGATCCATTAACTGAAAGTTCGGCGCACAGTGTAACCCCGAGTCTGAAGGGAAGAAACGGATTAGGACTATGGTTTTTAAAGTTCAATCGGCTAAACTGCGTACGCATACGTTGGCAGTTTGTTACAGCTGCTGCCACTCCATCGTAGATTCAGGGAATGTGTTATGAAAACGTTAGGCGAATTCATCGTCGAGAAGCAACACGACTTTCCTCACGCCACAGGTGAACTGACGGCGCTGATTTCCTCCATCAAGCTGGGCGCTAAAATCATTCACCGCGATATCAATAAAGCGGGTCTGGTGGATATTCTGGGTGCCAGCGGCGTGGAAAACGTGCAGGGCGAACAGCAGATGAAGCTGGACCTCTTCGCGAATGAAAAACTGAAAGCTGCCCTGAAAGCGCGTGGTGTGGTTGCCGGCATCGCCTCTGAAGAAGAGGATGAGTTTGTTATCTTTGAAGGCTCAGAAGATGGCAAATATGTGGTACTGATGGATCCGCTGGATGGCTCATCCAACATCGACGTAAACGTTTCTGTCGGCACCATTTTCTCTATCTATCACCGCATCAGTGAACCCGGTACGCCGATCACGGAAGCGGACTTTATGCAGCCGGGGAATCAGCAGGTGGCTGCAGGTTATGTGGTATATGGCTCCTCAACCATGATGGTCTATACCACCGGCGTCGGCGTGCACGCCTTTACCTATGACCCGTCGCTCGGCGTTTTCTGCCTGAGTCACGAGCGCATGACCTATCCGGCAAAGGGCTACACCTACTCCATTAACGAAGGTAACTACATTCGCTTCCCGCAGGGCGTGAAGAAATACCTGAAGTTTTGCCAGGAAGAGGATATCGACACGCATCGTCCTTATACCTCGCGCTATATCGGTTCGCTGGTGGCAGACTTCCACCGTAACCTGCTGAAAGGCGGCATCTACCTCTACCCAAGCACCGCCAGCCATCCCAACGGCAAGCTGCGCCTGCTGTATGAGTGCAACCCGATGGCGTTTCTCGCCGAGCAGGCGGGCGGTAAAGCCAGCGACGGTAAAAACCGTATCCTTGACCTGCAGCCTGAAACGCTGCACCAGCGCTGCCCGTTCTTCTGTGGTAACGAAGCGATGGTCGATGATGTTGAGCGCTTTATCCGCGAATACCCGGATAACCACGGCGCCTGAGCCGTGCCGGACCATAAAAAAACCCGCCGCTGAGCGGGTTTTTTATGGTTTGCGCTTACGCCGCAGCGATGCGGAACTGCGCCATTGAGGCCTGCAGCTGCTGCGATTGCGCTTCCAGCAGGCGGGTGGCGGCTCCCGCCTGCTCCACCAGCGCCGCGTTCTGCTGCGCCGCTTCATCCATCTGCGTTACCGCCATATTGACCTGCTCAATACCGCGACTCTGCTCGTCAGATGCACCGGAGATCTCTTTCATCAGTGTCGTTACGCGCATCACTTCACCGGCGATCTCATCCATGGTCGCCCCCGCGCGCGTCGCCATTTCACTGCCCTCTTTCACTCGCGTCTGCGACTCGCTGATCAATGTCCGGATCTCTTTCGCCGCGCTGGCGCTGCGTCCTGCCAGCGTACGTACTTCATTCGCCACTACGGCAAAGCCCCGGCCCTGCTCGCCAGCGCGCGCCGCTTCTACCGAGGCGTTAAGCGCCAGAATATTAGTCTGAAAGGCAATACCGTCAATCACGCTGAGGATATCCGCGATGCGGTTGGAACTCTGCGTGATCTCCTGCATCTTCTCCATGACGTAGCAGACCACTTCGGCACCGCGGCCGGCGGTGTCAGAGACGCTGCTGGCGAGCTGATTTGCCTGCTGCGCATTAACGGCGTTGAGCCGCACGGTGGCGGTGAGCTGTTCCATGCTGGCAGCAGTCTGCTCCAGTGAGGCGGCAGACTCCTCGGTACGCTGTGAGAGATGCACCGTACCGGCCGTCAGTTCGCGGCTGCCGGTATCGATCTGCAGGCTCGCTTCGCGCACCTGACTCACCGAGTGGCGCAGCGCGCGCTGCATAGCGGCCAGCGCCTGATTCAGACGGCCAATCTCATTGTGCCCGGCAGCCGGCAGCGGCTGCGAGAGATCGCCTGCTGCCACCTGCTCCAGATGCCGGACGGCGCTCTCCAGCGGACGCAGCAGCGCCTGACGCAGCAGCAGCCAGGCCAGGCCGGTCAGCAGCAGGGTGAGCGCCACCGCAATGCCGATCAGGATTTTCATCTGCCACTCATTATGCGCCGCCTGCGCCAGCCGTGCGGCAGAGACCTCATCGGCATAGAGGCTGAATGCGTTAACCGCGCCGGCATAGCGGGTAGCAAGCTGCGATACATTGCCCTCCAGTACCTGGTAATATTCATCGGTATACTGCTTTTCCAGCGCGGCCATCATCGGCGCAACCGCACCCTGCTGATACGCTTTATAGGCGGCGGCGATCGCCTCCGCCAGCGTTTTGCCGTGAGCCGTCACCGTGCCGGCGTCGATAAACGCCTGCAGATGCCGTTGCGAGCTGGCGACGTCCGCGGCGGCCTGCTTCGTGACGGCCGTCCCCTCATCCAGCAGACCAATCTCAATTTTACGCACCGCCAGCGCGGCGCTGGCGCGTGCGCGCATCAGGTCGGCGTTGCTCTGATAAAGGCTGTTCAGTTCAATTCCCTGAATACGATTGATGGCATTAAGCGACTGATTACCGGCATTGATGGCGTAAATGCCCATGCCGCTGACGGCCAGCAGCAGCAGCGTCATGCAGATAAGCAGCGAAAGTAAGGCAGTGCGAAGCGAGAGCTGAGCAATCATGATAATTCCCGTATGCGGTAAAAAAGGGAGAATCCAGTGACCCTAAACGAAGAAATTATCGGCTGTGACGTGCGGAAACTTTACCGGTGCCTGACGATCGGGCGAATGATGATCGCTCATGCTGTGAATTTTCTTTACTGCAGCAGAGATAATTATGCATAAGCCGGTTGCGCCATTTTTTCTGATGGTTGATAAAGGAAAGCGGACAAACCGTTGCACGGCTCATTGTCAGCCTGCTGATTATTTATGGAGAAATCATGGCCCCCTACGCCTCAACGCTGATCCTTATCTGTCTCGCCATACTGAGTTATTTTGTTCATAACAGCGCTGTGACGATTTCGATTCTGATCCTGCTGGCCATCAAGCTCACGCCGCTGGCGCAGTTTTTTCCTTACGTGGAGAAACAGGGTATTCAGATGGGGATTATTATTCTGACCGTCGCCGTCATGGCCCCGCTGGCGAGCGGCACTCTGCCGGTGAGCGCCCTGCTGAAATCATTTGCCAGCTGGCAGTCCATCGTGGCGATTCTGGTTGGTGTATTTGTTGCGTGGCTCGGCGGGCGCGGCGTCAGCTTTATGAGCATTCAGCCATCGGTGGTTGCCGGGCTGCTGATTGGCACCGTGATTGGCGTGGCGTTCTTTCGCGGCGTGCCGGTAGGGCCGCTGATTGCGGCAGGCATTGTCTCGCTATTTGTGACGGCGAAGTAGCGGGCTTGGAGCATTCCGAAACGCCAAAAAGGGGGCATACTTTCAGAGTCAGTTGGCTATAATAGCCGTCACTCAACATACGACTAATGAAGGAAAGCCAGATGAGTCTGAACCAGGTGCCTGCAGGTAAAGATCTGCCAGAAGATATCTATGTAATTATTGAGATCCCGGCGAATGCCGATCCGATCAAATATGAAGTGGATAAAGAGTCTGGCGCCCTGTTTGTAGACCGCTTTATGTCTACCGCCATGTTCTATCCGTGCAACTACGGCTACATCAACAACACGCTGTCACTGGATGGTGACCCGGTTGACGTGCTGGTGCCAACCCCTTATCCGCTGGTGCCGGGTTCAGTGATCCGCTGCCGTCCGGTTGGCGTTCTGAAGATGACCGATGAGTCTGGCGAAGATGCCAAACTGGTGGCGGTGCCGCATACCAAACTGAGCAAAGAGTACGATCACATTAAAGATGTGAACGACCTGCCAGAGCTGCTGAAAGCGCAGATCACCCACTTCTTTGAGCACTACAAAGATCTGGAAAAAGGCAAATGGGTGAAGGTTGACGGCTGGGATAACGCAGAAGCGGCTAAAGCTGAAATCATCACCTCTTTCGAGCGCGCGCAGCAGAAATAATCTTTGCCGGGCAGACCGGCAGAGATGCGCGTTACCGATAAAAAAACACCGCCTTTACGGCGGTGTTTTTATTTATGCATCTGCAACGTTATCGCGTTGCAGCCAGTCGCCGCTGGCAATGTGCGGTCGCCCCGCGACTGAGCGCTGGTAGACGTACAGCCAGGCGCTGCCGTAAGGCGTCTGAATAAGCTGACGCTTATACTCGCCGTTCTTGCAGCGCAGGGCATCCAGCTCACCGAGCGTGCTGGCATCAATGCGGTATACCTCACCCAGGACGGTTCCGTCGCCCTCCACCACACCCGGGTAAAGCCCCAGATTATAGAGGTCAAACCCCTTAATCTGGTGCTCGCCGAGCCACTGCGCATTGGTCATCCAGTGACTATTTCCCTGCTTGCGCCGTAAACTGCCGTAGACAATTATTCGCATTGCTAGAACTCAAACTGATAGAGCAAATCCAGCGCCTGATCGAGACCAGACACGGCTTCCAAATAGAGTTTTGGCATCAGGCGATAACGCAGGGTCAGGGTCGCCAGTGAGTCAAAGATACCTACGCCATATTTCACCTGCAGTCCCGGTAGCACATAGCCGCTGACCTGAACCTGCTGGCTGTCACCTACGCCTGTGGTATCAAGCGCAAGATTACTGACGCCAAACGTCTCACCGATTTTACCCACAACCTGCCCACTTTGTGCAACCCCCAGACCCACCAGCGCGGAGGTTAATGCGTTGCTGTCGCCGTCGCTGTTCAGTCCCTGACCGCGTAACAGGTAAGAAAGTGCTTCCTGCTGCGACATGGCCGGATCGGAGAACACTTCCACTTTCGGCTCATCCGCCAGACCGGTCACGCGCAGACCCGCCGTGACGTCATCTTCAGTGGCATCCGGGTTGCGGATCGCTTCCAGATTAACATACGGCTGATCCGGCGGGCCGGCAAACTGCAGCTCACCTTTGCGGACGATCAGATCCTGCCCGTAGGCGTGGAAACGGCCTGACGGAATATTGATCTGCCCGTTAAGGCCGAGCCCGGTTTTATCCTGTACCAGCTTCAGGTCGCCGCTGAGGCGCGCTTTCAGGCCAAACGCGGAGAGGCGCACATCATTACCGACGTGGATCACCAGATTACTGTTGATCGGGATAGCGGCCGTTTTTGGCGCTATGGGTTTGAGGTTCTCATCCAGCATCACCTCATCTGATGAGACGCCGGTAGCGCTCGCCGGCACCTCCTGTACGGTGATACGCGCCCACGGCACATCCACTTTCCCGTCCAGGCTGAACGCGGCAGGCGTCGCCTCAAAAACCAGATCCGGCGAGACATCCATGCGCACCATCGGCGGCACGGTAACGCGAATGCGGCTGCCCTGCGCTGTGACACGCGCACGCCAGTTATCGAGCTGGCTCCAGTCAGCGTTCCCGCCCAGATTCAGGCTGCCCTGCTGCGTCTGAATCAGACCATTCAGCGTAGAGCTCATGCCGTTGAATACCATGTTCAGGTTAGCTGACGTCAGCGTCACCGGCATAAAGCTTGCCTGAGCGTTGACATCGCTCAGGCCGAGCTGGCCAAACACCTGCGGACGCTGCAGCGTCCCGCCCAGCCGCAGATTGCTGTTGAGCCTGCCCTGCACTTTCTCGCCCTGCGACAGCGCCGGATTCAGCATCGCCAGGGAGATGTTGCTGATGCCGATGTTACCGGAGAGCTGTCTACGGTTCTGCGGATCGTTGATCTGCACGTTGCCGTTAAGCTGGCCATTGTTAGCAATACGGATCAGCCAGTCGAGCTGCGCGCGTCCGTCACGCAGTGCCGCGTTGAGGTTCAGCGTATCGAACGCTATCGGCAGCGCATTGCCCTGCACATCCTGCACCACTTTTACGCCACTGCCTTTCAGCGCCACGGTGCCGGTTGGCAGCGCGCCGTCCGCACTCCAGTTAACGCGCACATCTCCGCTGAACAGACCGCTAAGCCGGGTGGCATCGGTCAGAAACGGCTTCACCATCGCCAGATCAAAGCGATTCAGCACAACGTGCGCCCGGCCGCTCGCGCCCGCCTCAATCGGTTCCGGTACGCAGAGCTGCGCATTGGGGTTTTGCCAGCAGTGCGGGCCAATGGTTGCGCTCTGCTTGCTGTTGAGATAGTCAATTGCCATAGCGCGCGTCAGGCGCCACTCACCGACCGGCGTATCAAAGCGGGTATTATTCAGCGACCCCTGCCAGCGGCCAGCCTGGCGATCAAAGCTGCCGTTCAGCGCCAGCTGACCTGAAACCGGCTCACCCTGAACATTGAGTTTCAGCTGATGCTGTTTCTCGCTGCCGTCGGCGTTCAGCGTCAGCAGGTTGATTTTCAGCGCCTCCTGCTGCAGCTGTTCCACGCGCAGCTGCAGCTTGCCGGCCACCTGCTCACCCGATTTAATGTCGCTCTGCAGCGTGGCGCGGCGAATCAGCAGCTGCTGCCAGCGCAGGCCGGTAGCGGTAAGATCGGCCAGCAGCTGCGGCGCCTGCAGCGTGCCGCGCGCGTTGATAGCCCCTTTGACGACGCCGCCAAGGCCCGGCAGCGCATTGTCGAGACGCGGTGCATCCACAATTGCATCCAGATTCAGCGTATCGCCCAGCTCGCCTTTTACATCCAGATAGTTACGTCCCAGCGCCACATTCAGGCCCGGAATTTTCCACTGGTTGTAGCTATTACCGCTCAGGGAGCCTTGCGCGCGTACGGCATTCTGCTTCACGTTACCGTTAAGCTCCAGCTGCGGTACGCGCAGCTGCCAGCTGCCGCCGTAAAGGCTGCCGCGCGTGGTGATTTTGCCATCCAGCTTCGCAGGCCAGTCAGGATACTGCTTCGCGGTATTGATACCGGCCAGCGTCAGCTCGCTGCGCCAGCTGATCGCTTTGCGCCAGTCCACCAGCGCCGAGAGATCGATGTTGCCCTGCAGCGCGGCAACGCGCAGTTTATCCAGCGTAAACTGCTGCTCATTGCCGTTGCCATCAAGCGTAATCGTTGCCGGTGGGATCGCCTCGCCTTTTACCGCCGTACGCAGCGACATCACATAGTCGGTAGCTTTGCCTTTGAACTGATAGTCGAAATTATCTGCCTGGTACTGCACCGGTCCGGTCAGCGGCCAGCGCAGCTGCGGGCTGGTCAGCGTCAGCGACAGCGGCAGTTCAGCGACGGCAGGTTGTGCCGTCGCCGCAAGCTGTGCGCGCACCGGTCCGGAGAGGTTCAGCCCCAGCTGCAGCTCGTCGCGCATTTCACCGCCCAGCGTCAGCTTCACTTTTTCGCCTTTAACCGGATCGATATTCAGCGCGCCGTTCAGCGTGAAGTTAACCGGCCAGTTGCCCGCCAGCTGCGCGTCACCGCGGGCGCTCACCTGGCCCTGGGGTGAATCGATATCAAACGTCTCCAGCTGCAGATGCGTATCTGCCGTTTTGGCTTTTACCAGCAGGCGCGAGAGGGTGAGATCCGTATCCCCGGTAATGCGCAGCTGCTCGCCGAGCAGCGACTGGATGGTGATATCCAGCGGCAGGCGGAAGTCAGGCAGCTCCGGCAGCAGCGGTTTGGCAAACAGCGCCTGCAGCGTTTCGCCCAGCGGTTTTTCATCCGGCTGCGGCTGCTGAACTTTCGGCTGAACAATCTCTTCATTCGCCACCTGAGCCGCTTTTGGCAGCGCAATCAGCAGGCTCTGGATACGGGTAGGATAGAGCGTCAGCGCCCGATCCTGCCACTGCAGACCGGTGCTGAAATCGAGCAGTGAAATCGCCGTATCATCAACCTTAACGTTGATATTGTGCAGCGCGACATTCCGCAGCGCGATCGGGTAAGGCGTGCTGAGATTGGTACTGCCCGACTCCTCTGGCGGCGGCTCGCTGGCCGGCGTCATTTTTTTGCTGTCGACCACCACACTGACATCCTGCAGCGCGAGTGCGTTGACGCAGACCGACGAGTGCAGCAGGCAGTTGAGATCCAGTGCGAGATGAAAGCGCCCGGCATCCACGCTGACGCCCGGCATCTCATATTTCACATTATTCAGCGTCAGATTGCGCCAGCCGCCGTCAACCTTGCCGATTGAGAGACCAGGCACCCAGCGGTCAGCCCCTTTCAGCAGCAGATGCAGACCCGGCGTCGTGCCAACCAGCAGCGCCACGCTGCCCAGCAGAACGACCAGAAAAATAATCAGGCCAATCAGGACCTTTTTCCACAGCTTCATAGTTCCGGCCCCAGTCCGACATAAAATTGCAATCCATGCTCCTTGTCATCGCCAACAGGCCGGGCGATATCAAACTTAATGGGCCCGACCGGCGAAGACCAGCGCACGCCTACGCCTGCACCCGTCTTGAAGTTGCTCTGCTTAATATCATTAACCGCTTCCCCGGAGTCGATAAATACCGCGCCCCACCACTTGCCGGAAACGTTGTACTGATACTCCAGCGATCCGGTTGCCAGTTTCGAGGCACCGGTCAGCTTGCCCTCTTCATCGCGCGGTGAAATATTTTTATATTTATAGCCGCGGATGCTGCGGTCTCCGCCGGCAAAGAAACGCAGGTCGGGCGGCACTTTTTCAAAATTATTGGTTTCAATCCAGCCCAGGTTGCCGCGTGCGACAAAGCGGTGTTTATCCGCCAGCGTACGGATCCAGACGTTCTGCGCCTGCAGGATCAGGAAGTCGACATCGGAACCCCAGGTGGTGTCAGAAACGTCGACCGAATAGCGCTGTGAATCGCCCCACGTGGGCATCAGCCCGCCGCGCGACCGCGTGCGGTTCAGGCTCAGGCCCGGATAGAGCAGCATGGTGGTGTTGGTCACGTTACCCTGGGTAAAGTGATCGAGACTCCAGCGCAGGTTAACCGCTTTCTGCCAGCCGGAGCTGCTGTCCCAGTTACGCGACATCGCCAGCGTTGTGGTATCCGATTTCGTATCGTTGAGGTCGGTACGCTTCAGGCCGCCGGAAAAGGTGTAGTACTGCTCCAGCGGACTTTTCAGCAGCGGCACTTTATAGCTGAGATCGAGCTGCTGCTCCGGCGCGGAGATATAGGCGCTGGCCGCAAGACTGTGGCCGCGATCGTTAACCCAGGGTTTTCGCCAGGTGCCTTTCAGGCGCGGGCCGACGTCAGTGGAGTAGCCTACGCCGGTTTCGATGGTATTTTCCACGCGCGGCGAAAGTGCAGCGCTGAGCGGCAGCACTTTGGTTTTACGCCCTTTATCAAACTCCGGTGCCACCACGACAGAGTTAAACCAGCCGGTGGCGGAAAGCCGGCGGTTCAGCTCGGCCAGCTCGCGTGAACTGTAGGGATCGCCTTTCTTAAACGGCACCAGATTATGGAGGTAGGCTTCATCTATCTGCGAGCCTTCAAAGCTGACGTCGCCAAAGCGGTAGCGCGGGCCGCTGTCGTAATCGATATCCCAGAAAGCCAGCCGCCGCTCTGCAGAGACGCCGAGCTGGCTCTTTTTGAAATCACCATCAAAATAGCCGTTACGCAGCGCCAGGTTAGAGAAACCGCTTTTGAATTTATCGTAGGTGCCGTGGTTCAGCTGCGATCCCACTTTTGGCCTGCCCTGCTTTACCCACGCCTGGTAGTCCGGATCGTCTTTCGCTTCGCCCTCGATCACAATGGTGCTGCCGCCAATTTTCACCGGTTCGCCGGCTGTCACATGGGCAATCAGAACCGGACGACCGCCCTGTGGCGGGGGCGGACGTGATTCAAAGTCAATCTGCGGTTCATAGTAGCCGAGCGCGCGCAGTCCCTCTTTAATGGCATTTGAGACCCGCGCCTGAAAGCGCCCGTCACTGGAGACTTCATCGCTGCCAATGGTGGACAGGCGCGCCCTGACATTTTTTTCTAAATCCCCGGTAAGACCTTCTACCTGCAGTCGCACTTTCGCTGCCTCAACGGCAGGCGCAGCAAGCAGCAGGCTGGCCAAACAATAAGCATGAAATCGCGGCACGCGTACTCCTGTTATCAATGCCTGCCCCCCTTCCGCAGGGGCGTTAATCAGTCAGGCAGGGTTTCACTTCCCCCATTTACCCATCAGCATAGCCATCTTTTAGGACAAGCGGCTACGTTAAACCCACGACTAAGCCAAATTGATAGCTATTGTCGGTAATTGGTCGCGGTGATACAACCGGGATGCCGTGCTTCTGTGCACCGCTGCGCTGCTGTCGGATAAATCTGATGTCACCGATCGTGCCTCTGGCGGCATGACAGGCGCTGCTGCTATAATCACCGACCAGCAGGCCCTGCCTGCGTTCAATTCTGCCCCGACGTTACTTTCTATTGTCGAACTGGCGCAGACATTTTTGGCACGGATAGCCCTGTCAGACTGGTGTGTACCGGACGTACCCCTCTTCGCGCTGCCCAGGCCAAAAATGACAAGTGATTAACTCAACGGATCTTTTATGCTAGATAGCCTGCTTGTCATACTTTTACTGATTGTCATCAGTTCCTTTTTTTCTCTTTCGGAGATCTCGCTGGCGGCCGCCCGTAAGATCAAACTCAAACTGCTGGCTGATGAAGGCAATATCAACGCGCAGCGCGTGCTGAAGATGCAGGAACAGCCCGGCATGTTCTTTACCGTGGTGCAGATCGGCCTGAACGCGGTCGCGATTCTGGGCGGTATCGTTGGCGACGCTGCGTTCTCCCCCGCTTTCAGCAGCCTGTTCAACCGCTTTGTGGAGCCTGAGCTGGCAGAGAAGCTCAGCTTTATCTGCTCCTTTACCATCGTGACCAGCCTGTTCATTCTGTTTGCTGACCTGACGCCCAAGCGCGTCGGCATGATCGCTCCGGAAGCCGTCGCGCTGCGTATCATCAATCCGATGCGCTTTTGCCTGCTGGTCATGCGGCCGCTGGTCTGGCTGTTCAACGGCCTCGCCAACGTCTTTTTCCGTCTCTTCAAGCTGCCGATGGTACGCAAAGATGATATTACCTCTGACGATATCTATGCGGTGGTAGAGGCGGGTGCGCTGGCTGGCGTGCTGCGCAAGCAGGAGCATGAGCTGATTGAGAATGTGTTTGAGCTGGAGTCGCGCACCGTTCCCTCTTCCATGACCTCACGCGAGAACATCGTCTGGTTCGATCTGCGTGAAGATGAACTGAGCCTGAAAACCAAAATCGCCCAGCATCCGCACTCAAAGTTCCTGGTGTGCGACGGCGATATCGATCATATCGTCGGCTACGTTGACTCCAAAGAGCTGCTGCTGCGCGTGCTGGGTAATCAGAGCATGGCGCTCAACAGCGGTGTCCAGATCCGCTCGGCGCTGATTGTGCCGGATACGCTGACGCTGTCGGAAGCGCTGGAGAGTTTTAAAACCGCCGGCGAAGACTTTGCTGTGATCATGAATGAGTATGCGCTGGTGGTAGGTATCATCACGCTGAATGACGTGATGACCACGCTGATGGGTGACCTGGTGGGTCAGGGGCTGGAAGAACAGATTGTCGCGCGCGACGAGAACTCCTGGCTGGTCGAAGGGGGCACCCCGATTGATGATGTTATGCGCGTGCTGGATATCGATGAATTTCCGCAGTCCGGCAACTATGAGACCATCGGTGGTTTTATGATGTATATGCTGCGCAAAATCCCGAAGCGCACCGACTTTGTGAAGTTCTCCGGCTATAAGTTTGAGGTAGTGGATATCGACAGTTACCGTATCGACCAGCTGCTGGTAACGCGTATTGACGAACGCCCGCCGGCGCTCAGCGTGAAAACCAGCGATGATGAAAATCCATCCCTCTCCTGATCGATAAGCGCATGGCCATGAAGCCGCAGCGCTAAAACAGAAACATCAAGGGCGCCAGCGGCGCCCTTTTTACTGCCTGATTTTAACGTTTAGTTATACTCAGCCTGCAGTCGCAGCACCTGACGATTGATTTCTGACATCACGCTGAGGTGCTGTTTATCTTTAACGCGTGGCAAAATCACTTTGCCTTTATCAAACTCAAACGCGCCAACATCCTTGATATACAACCTTCCTTTAAATAGCGTTTTCACATATTTCGCAATTTGCAGCGGATTATATCGCTGGAAGATCTTCATGCTGTTTAACTCCTGAACAGATGTAATACGCTTCGCCGTTGCCAAATGGGTACGAACTCATGAAGCGCAAATGAGGCCTAAATATAGAACAGGATTTTTGATCCGGGTTCCGGAAACATGAATTTTTTACTGAATTGACACATCATTACAGACAACTCTGTCATTCAGCTCACAAAATCCAGTATAAACCTTTGTTGGTTACAGATTTGTGGCGCAGGTTGCAAAGCTGCCAGGTTTTCGCGACAGGCGCATCATCCGCGCTTACCATGACAAAAATATGACCAACTGGTCTGATCACTAAGGAGCACTCTATGCGTCTGGCCCTTCCTCTGCTTGCGATCGCCCTGCTGTTGCCTGGCCTGGCAGCAGCACACGCTTTTAAAACCGGCGAACGCGTGCCGCCGGTCGGCATTGCCGACCGGGGCGAGCTGATCTATCAGCAGGATAAGTTCAGCTATCAGCCGTGGAACAGCGCTCAGCTCAGCGGCAAAGTACGGGTGATCCTGCATCTCGCCGGACGCATCTCAGCTAAAGAGCAAAATGCGGCGCTGATTGAGGCGATCAAGGCAGCCCAGCTACCGCACGATCGCTATCAGACCACCACGCTGGTCGATACCGACGATGCCATTCCGGGGACCGGTATGTTTGTGCGCAATAGCATTGAAAGTAACAAAGCGCAGTTCCCGTGGTCGCAGTTCATTATCGACAGCAACGGCAGCGCGCGAAAAGCCTGGCAGCTGGGAAAAGGGGGCTCGACCGTAGTGGTGCTGGATAAAACGGCACATATCCGTTTTGCAAAAGAGGGCGCGCTGACGCAGGATGAAGTTAAAGAGGTGATAACGCTGCTTCGCTCTCTGCTGCAGCCGTAAAGAACGGGAGGCGTGCGCCTCCCGATGCATTAAAACAGAGAAACGCGGAAACCGGGATTCAGGAAGGATTCGCGCGGCGTATAGTCAAGCGTACGCCCCTGCCAGTCATGCACGTGGGCTCCCGCCGCCAGCGCAACCGCATGGCCTGCGCCGGTATCCCAGATATTGGTAGGCCCGAAGCGCGGATAGAGCTGCGCTTTACCTTCAGCCACAAGGCAGAACTTTAGCGATGAGCCGATAGCCGTAGTCTGGTGTTCGCCCAGCTGCGTCAGGTACTCCTTCAGCTCCGGATCGTTGTCAGCGTGCGAGCGGCTGACGACGACCAGCGGTGGCCGCGCATCCAGTACGTGAATGCGGGTAGTCTGCCCCGCCTCCTCTTTCCACGCTTTACCCTCTGCCGCTGAATAGAGCACGCCCAGCGCTGGCGCATAGACGACACCCATCACCGGCTTACCCTGGTCGATCAGGGCAATGTTGACGGTAAATTCGCCGTTACGCTTGATAAACTCTTTGGTGCCATCCAGCGGATCGACCAGCCAGTAGCGCTGCCACTGCTGGCGGATCGTCCAGGCTGGCGGATCCTCTTCAGACAGGACCGGCAGATCGGGCGCGATCGTTTTTAAGCCCTGCATGATCACATCATGTGCGGCCAGATCCGCCGCGGTAACGGGTGAATCATCCGCTTTACGGGTCACGTCCATCGGCTGTGCGCCATCATAGACCTGCATAATTGCATCGCCTGCTTCGCGCGCCAGCTGGCAAATTTTATCTAACATGCTTCACCTCATTTTCGCAGAAATGCGCTTTCCGACCCGGAGTGCTGCTCTTCAGAGTCTGGCAGGTAAAGACCCGCCTGTCTGTTGCCGGCATCGTATTCAATAATAGATCGTATTATCAATACCATAGATTGCAAAGGGTAACTATGGCGCATTGCTGAATCGCCTGCGGTGGCGGAAAAAAAGTAAAACCCCGATATCTATCACAAATTGAACTGATAATTTGTCACGGTTTTACATTATTTTGAGAAGCCTATTAGATAAACAAGGAGAGAGCCGTGTTCAGAATGAACATGTCGTTACTGGCGCTGTGTCTGGCAGCCGCTACCGCTCAGGCTGCAACTGTGGATCTGCGTATTCTGGAAACCACCGATCTGCACAGCAATATGATGGATTTTGATTATTACAAAGATAAATCCACGGAGAAGTTTGGCCTGGTGCGTACCGCCACGCTGATTCAGCAGGCGCGCACCGAGCGCAAAAACAGCGTGCTGGTCGATAATGGCGATATCATCCAGGGCAGCCCGCTTGGCGATTATATGGCGGCAAAAGGGCTGCAGCCGGGTGAAGTGCATCCGGTTTATAAGGCGCTGAACACGCTCGATTATGCGGTCGGTAATCTGGGTAACCACGAGTTCAACTACGGCCTCCCTTATCTGCAGCGCGCGCTGGCAGGCGCACGGTTTCCTTACGTCAATGCCAATATCATTGATGAAGCCAGCGGTAAGCCTCTGTTTACGCCCTATCTGATTAAAGAGACCCTGGTAACCGATCGCAGCGGCGCTCAGCACACGCTTAAAATTGGCTATATCGGCTTTGTGCCTCCGCAGATTATGGTATGGGATCGCAATAATCTGCAGGGTAAAGTGCGGGTTGATGACATTACCGCAACCGCCAAACGCTATGTGCCGGAAATGCGCGCTAAAGGTGCTGACATTATTGTTGCCATTCCCCACTCCGGCCTGAGCAGTGAGCCCTATCATGCGATGGCGGAAAACTCGGTGTGGTATCTGAGCCAGGTACCGGGTATCAACGCGATTATGTTCGGTCATGCACATGCCATATTTCCCTCTAAAGAGTTTGCTGCCATTAAAGGCGCGGATATCACTCAGGGGACGCTGAACGGCATCCCCGCGGTGATGCCGGGGATGTGGGGCGATCATCTTGGCGTCGTCGATCTGGTGCTGAGCAACGATCGCGGGCCGTGGCAGGTGACGCAGGGAAACGCCGCTGCCCGGCCGATTTATGACGCAGCGGCGAAGCGATCGCTGGCGGCAGAAGATCCCGCGCTGGTGGCGGTACTGGCGGAAGATCATCGCGCCACGCGCGAGTTTGTCGCCAAACCGATCGGCAAATCGGCCGATGTGATGTACAGCTATCTGGCGCTGGTGCAGGACGATCCTACCGTGCAGATTGTGAATAACGCGCAGCGCGCCTATACCGAACGCTTTATTCAGGGCGATCCCGATCTGGGAGATCTGCCGGTGCTGTCGGCAGCCGCTCCGTTTAAAGTCGGCGGCCGCAAAAACGATCCCGCAAGCTATGTAGAGGTTGAGAAAGGTGAGCTGACGTTTCGCAACGCCGCCGATCTGTATCTCTACCCCAATACGCTGGTTGTAATGAAGGTGAGTGGCGCTCAGGTTAAAGAGTGGCTGGAGTGCTCAGCCGGGCAGTTTAATCAGATTGACCCGCACAGCAGCAAGCCGCAGTCGCTGATTAACTGGGATTTTCGCACCTACAATTTTGACGTGATAGATGGTGTGAATTATCAGATTGACGTGACGCAGCCCGCCCGCTATGACAGCGAATGTGCCCTGATTAATCAAAATGCGTCACGTATCCGCCAGCTTACGTGGCAGGGTAAACCGGTTGATCCCGCGGCAACCTTCCTTGTGGCAACCAATAATTATCGCGCCTGGGGCGGTAAGTTTGCTGGTACCGGCGAACCGTTTGTCGCCTTTGCCTCACCGGATGAGAATCGCGCCGTGGTGGCAGCCTATATCAGCAGCCAAAGCAAGCAACAGGGCGCCGTGCAGCCGCAGGCAGATCATAACTGGCGTTTAGCGCCCATAAAGAGCGAGACGCCGCTGGATATTCGTTTTGAAACGGCACCGGGCAGTAAAGCAACGCAGTTTATAAACCAGTATGCTGACTATCCGATGAAGCCGGTGAGCACAGACGCGACGGGCTTTGCTATCTGGCAGGTCAACCTGCAGCATCCCTGACCCCGCCTGTCACCAGGGCGCCATTAATGGCGCCCCTGCATCGGCCTACCCGTAAGGGGCGCATTAATGCGCCCCTGGTTTCAGCCCCTACACCGGCCCACCCGTAGGGGGCGCATTAATGCGTCCCTGGTTCCAGCCCCTGTACGCAATAAGGGCGCCATTAATGGCGCCCCTACATCGGCCTACCCGTAGGGGGCGCATTTATGCGCCCCTGGTTCCAGCCCCGCACGTAACCAGGGCGCCATTAATGGCGCCCCTGCATCGGCCCGCCCGTAGGGGGCGCATTAATGCGCCCCTGGTTTCAATCCCGCACGCAACAAGGGCGCCATAAATGGCGCCCCTGGCGGCGGAGCTGTTACAGGATTTCCAGCAGCTCAACTTCAAAAATCAGGGTGCTGAATGGCGGGATTGAGGCGCCGGCACCACGCTCACCGTAGGCGAGGTTGTGCGGGATAGTCAGCTCCCATTTTGAGCCAACCGGCATCAGCGTTAATGCTTCGATCCAGCCAGCGATAACACCGGTAACCGGAAACTCTGCTGGCTCACCGCGGGCAACGGAGCTGTCGAACACGCTGCCGTCGATCAGCTTACCGGTGTAGTGCACGCGTACGCGATCCTGACGTGACGGGATTGGGCCATCGCCCTGCTTGATTACGCTAAACTGCAGACCTGACTCCGTCGTGCTCACGCCTTCGCGCTGAGCATTCTGCTCCAGGAACTGCTGACCCTGTGCGGCCATCGCTTCGGTGCGCTCGCGGCGCACGCCTTCTGCACGCTCGTGTACTTCGCGCAGCGCGCGGTGTACCACATCAACCGGAACCGCCGGTGAGTTCCCTTCCAGCGCGTCGCGCAGACCTGCCAGCAGTGCTTCAGGCTGCAGACCCTGCAGTCCAGACTCCTGCAGCTGCTGACCAACCTGTAAACCGATACCGTAACTTGCTTGTGATTCGACGCTGTCAAATGAAGGGGTCGTCATCTTGATTCCTTAATCCCGGATAAAAGTGAACCGGCAGCATAGCAGCGCACGCGGCTGGCGTAAAATCTCACGCGGTGCGTGATGACATTTGGCGACGAAACAGAAACAATACGCAGGTCAAATTTTTCAATGCTGGCGGGCACTTCCTGCTGTCATTGCCCATACTGTAAAACAAGAGAGATAACATGGGCCAGATTGCCCCGCGACGTCGCCGGACGCGCACCACGCGAACGCTGTTACCCTGGCTGCAACGCTGGCTGCCAGCCAGAATGCATAAAACCGCTGGCGAGGAGGATTCACCTATGGCCACAGATACCCCGTCCCGCATGCCTGCTGCCCTGCAGCGCGTCTGGCACCTGCTGGATGATGTACGCTGGATGGATCCCCTGCCGCCGCTTCATCGCCGCGGCATCGTTATTGCCCTGATCATTGTGCTGCTGGCGTTTCTCTGGCCGACCAGCAACGGAAAATATCCGGTTGAACGTTCGGTTGAGAGTCAGCCGAAAGAGGTGCCAATGCAGGCGGAGCTTTCTGGTAATCAGGATAGCGCTTCTGCGCCGCAAAACCGCCAGCCGGCTATTGATGCGCAGGGCACCTGGCGCAGCTACAGCGTAGCCTCGGGTCAGACGCTGGCGCAGCTGTTCCGGGACAATAATCTGCCGGTTAATGATGTGTTCGCTATGGCGCGCGTAGAGGGTGAAGGCTCGCCGCTGAGCTCGCTGCAGAGCGGTCAGCAGGTGAAAATTCGGCAGAATGGTGATGGCGTGGTGACCGGTCTTACCGTTGATGGCAGTAACGGTCCGGTGCTCTTTACCCGTCAGCCCGACGGCACCTTTATCCGCGCTCAGTAAGCGCCGGAAACAAAAACGCCGGCACAGGGCCGGCGTTTTCGCATCACTGCATAAGATTATGCAGCAACTACATTCACAACCAGTTTAGCGAAAACTTCGCTATGAACCTGGAAGTCAACTTCATGCTCACCGGTGGTGCGCAGAACGCCGTTCGGCAGGCGAACTTCGCTCTTAGACACCTCAACACCTGCTGCAGAAACTGCATCAGCGATGTCGCGGGTACCGATAGAACCGAACAGTTTACCTTCGTCGCCTGCTTTAGACGCGATGGTAACGGTGCCCAGGCCGCTGATTTTCTCAGCGCGTGCGTTGGCAGCTGCCAGAACGTCAGCCAGTTTGGCTTCCAGTTCAGCACGACGAGTTTCAAAGAACTCAACGTTTTTCTTGGTAGCAGGAACAGCTTTGCCCTGTGGTACCAGGAAGTTACGAGCGTAGCCCGCTTTAACGTTAACCTGGTCACCCAGGCTGCCCAGGTTTGCTACTTTATCAAGCAGAATAACTTGCATTACCTTATCCTCTTAAAGTCGTTAATGGACAGTTGCCGATTACTGATGACGATCAGTGTACGGCAGCAGAGACAGGTAACGCGCGCGCTTGATAGCACGAGCCAGCTGACGCTGGTATTTAGCACGAGTACCGGTGATACGGCTTGGAACAATCTTGCCGCTTTCAGTGATGTAGTTTTTCAGCGTTGCGATATCTTTATAATCGATCTCTTGAACGCCTTCCGCGGTGAAACGGCAGAACTTGCGACGACGGAAATAACGTGCCATTTGGCTAGTCTCCAGAATCTATCAATTCAATCTGCTCGGCATGTAACACAAGTTTGCTCTGGCCATTGCGTGCCTGATGGCAGCTAATAAAACCTGAGAGCGTGAGTTGCGTGCCGACCGTTATATGTTGAGTAATCGCCTGATGGGCGCTGCCGCTGATAATCACCGGCATCTGACACCAGGCTTGCCGGTGAAACCCGGCCTCCTCCTGCACAGAACGATGCTCAAGCATGAACTGGCAGTGTGGGATCCCTGACGGACTGACTTTTCTAACTGGCGTCTTGCACACAGTGCCAGACAGACGCAGCTGATTTGCCGTCATCGGGAATTACTCTTCAGAATCCCCAGCATCTGACTCTTCTGCCGATTCGTTAGCGAAATCTTCGCGGCGCTCACGACGCTCGTCTTTCGCTTTAACCATCGGAGAAGCTTCAGTTACCGCGTGCTTAACGCGCATAACCATGCTGCGGATAACGGCGTCGTTGAAGCGGAAGTTAGTTTCCAGCTCGTCGATCACTTCCTGCGGCGCTTCTACGTTCAGCAGAACATAGTGAGCTTTGTGCAGTTTGTTGATCGGGTAAGCCAGCTGACGGCGGCCCCAGTCTTCCAGACGGTGGATCGTGCCCTGTGCACCAGTGATAGCACCAGTGTAACGCTCGATCATGCCCGGAACCTGTTCGCTCTGGTCAGGATGGACCATAAATACGATTTCGTAATGACGCATCGATAGCTCCTTACGGATTATTCAGCCTCCTGTCAGGGTCAGCTGCGGCCCATGGAAGCAAGGAACGTTATAGGTTGCATATCATCGTTAAATGACACACACCTCTGAATGCAGCTGAAAAATTGACGCGTAATCATACTGGCCTCAGGGGCTAAACACAAGCGCACATTTCGCCTGTTTTGCGCAGGCGTGCCAGCCAGCGCGCCTTTTTGTGCTAAGCGTGCCACTTCAGCCTGTTACGTGGGTTTTTTCAAAAATATTGAGCTACGCGTTCAAAAAGCCGTGCTGGCGCTGCGCTGGTTAAAAACTAAACTCTGTAAAAGCACCCTGAACAATGCACCGGGCGCGCGATTGATGAAGTATCACAGGTGAGGAGTCGATCATGAAAGCTGTCATTGTCGCCACTTTACTGAGTCTCTTTCTCTCTTCCCCCGCCATGGCCAGCGTTACTGACTCTGCGCAGCAGATGAGAAGCAGCAGCAAAGCGGCTTCAGGCTATATCTATGTTAACCGGCTGGATGCGCCGGCTGATAACCCATTTACCGCTGCGCAGCGCCCCGCCGATCGACTCTCCGGGCAGCGCTGAAGCCACCGCTGGCGGCTGCTCAGAAGGAACGCGTAAAAAACGCCACCAGCGCGGTCAGCGCGGCGGGCGTAATTTTATGCCCGATTTGCGGTTCAGACAAAAATGTAAGCTGACCATCCTGCTCTGTGGCGCGTAGCGCCTCTGCAAGGCGCTGCGTCTCAGCAAAGGGCACCACCTCATCCGCTTCGCCGTGCCAGAGCAGCAGCGGCCGGCTGGCAAGCCGGGCCAGCTTTGTGGCGGGATCGTAAGCGCTCAGCGGCGCCAGGCGCGCGGCAAGCAGCAGCTGCTGCTCAGCGGTTTTCGGCACCAGCGGCGGGAAGAGCTGCTCGCTGAGCTGCCGGAAATAGCCGGATCCCATCAGACAGCCGACACTCTGAATATGCGGGTAGCGCGCCATGGCTCCCAGCGCCGTCATCCCGCCCATTGAGGCCCCCGCCACCGCAAAACGTTCACCGGCAATCCAGCGGTTGTCACGCAGCGCGCGCTCCAGCTGCGGCAGCTCATCAATATTCTGACGCAAAATTTCCCAGAAGCGCGTCATGCGCAGCGCGCTGTCGCCCTGATAACGCGCCCCGTGCATCTCTGCATCGGGCATGATAACGCGAAATCCTGCCTGCGCCAGCGCCACAGCAAAGTAGCTGTAAACCTCTTTTGATGAGGTAAAGCCATGGTAAAAGAGAATGGTGGGCAGCGGAGTCTGCCGCTGACCGGCGGGTGCGGCATGAATACACTCGATTCCTGCCAGAGTCTCTGTTGTCAGTTCAATCACGGTAGCGCTCCTGAATAGCGTGCATCTGATACCGAGTGTACCTGTTCTCTGCCGGCGCGTTAGCAGATTAACGTCGCTGCTTTTTCACCCTAAACCTTTGCCGGTTTTTGCCGTTGATCGTTCTCCCCCATTCTAAATAACAGGTATTTTATGAAGCGTCTTTCTCTCAGCGCCCTGAGCCTTGGCGTCAGGCTGTCTGTATTGACGTCTTTCAGCGTCGCCGTCGTACTGTTTGTCCTGACATTCACCCTGAGCCATAACGCCGCCCGTCAGCTGGAACAGCTGGCAACCGACGATATGACCAATCAGGTGCAGGGCATCAGTGAAATGGCCACGCTGTTTAACGCTACGCTCTCCGAAGAGGTGGCAAACTACACCAGACTGTTCCAGAGCTTTTTACCTAAACGTTTCAGCCGTGACGAGAGCACCCGCGTTCAGACCGGCGAGCTGAGCACGCCGGTGCTGCGTGCCGGTCTGAAAACGCTCAATCTCGATCAGCTTGCCGTGGATGACTTTTTTGAGCGCACCGGCGCGGTGACAACCATCTTTGTCCGCGACGGCGATGACTACGTGCGTATCGCGACGTCGCTGAAAAAAGAGGATGGCAGCCGCGCCATTGGCACCCGGCTGGATCGCAGCAGCGCCGCCTGGCGCAGCGTGCAGCAAGGCACCACATGGCGCGGGCTGGCTACGCTGTTCGGGCATCGCTATATCACCCAGTATGAGCCGGTGCGTGATGAAAGCGGCAGCGTCATTGCGATTCTATTTGTCGGCGTAAAAATCGATACCCAGTATGCGCTGATGCGCGACAAAGTGCTGGCGCGCCATCTCGGTGACAGCGGCAGTTTCTTTGTGCTGAACGGTACGCCGGGCAGCAAACAGGGCACCTACCTGTTTGACCGCCACGCTGAGGGTCAGCAGCCGCGCTGGAGTGAGGCGGTACAGCAGCGGCTGCTGACTCAGCCCGCCGGGCTGCTCAGCTTTGAGGACGCCGGTGAGACCCGGCTGCTGGCGTGGCAGCAGCTGCCGGGCTGGGACTGGGTTATTGCCGGTGAGGTCAGCCGTGCCGCGCTGCTGGCGCCGGTTACGCAGAGTCGCAACCTGTTTATGGCTATCGGCCTGGCGCTGGTGCTGCTGTTTGCTGCCGGCTTTGTTTTTTACTGTCGTCACGCCCTTACCCGCCCGCTGCAGCAGGTGATCCATCTGGCCGAAGAGTATGCGGCGGGTAACCTGCAGGCGCATCTTAACTCAGCGCGACGCGATGAGGTTGGCCAGCTGGTGGCTGCCATCAACGGCATTGGCGACGGGCTGGAAAAAGTGGTGCGCCAGGTGCGGGGCGCCGCTCAGGAGATCAGTGACGGCACCGATACGATTGCGGCCGGCAGCGCGACCATCAGCGAGCAGATTGGCCGTCAGGCGAGCAGCGTGGAAGAGACTTCCGCCAGCATGGAGCAGTTTGGCGCCACGGTGGCACAGACCGCGGCTAACGTACGTCAGGCGATGGCGTTGATGAGCGAAGCTGCCGGTACCGTCAGTCAGGGCGGTGCCACTGTCGCACGCTCAGCGGAAACCATGGCGGAGATCCGGGTTGCGTCGCAGAGTATTGCCGATATCACGCATGTGATCGAGTCAATAGCGTTCCAGACCAATATTCTGGCGCTGAACGCGGCCGTAGAAGCCGCGCGCGCCGGCGAACACGGGCGCGGCTTTGCCGTGGTCGCCGCCGAAGTGCGGGCGCTGGCGCAACGCAGCGCCAGCGCAGCAAAAGAGATCGATACGCTGATCGCCCGATCCATTGAGCGGGTGGCGGCGGGCCATGCGCTCTCTGAGCAGACGCGCGATAATATGAGCCACATTGTGACGCATTTTGAGCAGGTCAAAACGCTGATGGATGAGATCAATATCGCGGCGCAGGAGCAGGCGGCGGGTATCGGTCAGGTTAATCTGGCGATGAACCATATTGGTCAGGCGACGCATCAGAGCAGCGATATGGTTATGCAGTCCGAGAGCACCGCCCGGCATCTGAGCGAGAAAGGGCATCATCTTACGGCGCTGGTCAGCCTGTTCAGGCTCAACAGCTGATGATTGCGGGAAGATGGCTTACACTTTAGCTATCTTCCCTGCACTTCCGGAGCCGTTATGTCCCGTCTGTTACTGCTGTTGAGTCTGGTGCTGTGTGGATGTTCAACGCTGCAGTCGACCCCGCAGGCGCCGCCGCCGCCCGCCTCACAGCCCCAGGAGATTTCGCGCGCGCAGAGCGCCGGGCTGCCGAAGCTGGGCAATATCAGCGCGTCGACGCGCGGTTCACCGGATGATGCACAGCGCGCGATCGCCGCACGCGCCAGCCAGGCGGGGGCTGTCTATTATCAGATTGTGATGCTGGATGAAACCTCCTTTCCCGGCCTGTGGTACGCCACTGCGATTCTCTACGGCGCGCCTTCAGGCAGCGCCGGCGCGCAGTAGCAGACGCGCGGCCAGCGTCTCATCCGGGCCACGTGCGCCGCGCCCGTCAAGCGCAAGCGCACACCACGCATCGGCCAGCGGCGGTTCTGCGACTTTCAGCAGTATCGCCGCGCTCGCCAGCCAGAAAAGCTCCTGCGCCAGGTCACGCGCCTGCGCTTCATGCGGATGACGCAGCCGCAGACGCAGCTGACGCCAGCTGCGGTCAACATGCCGATTAGCGCCTCTCACCGCCTCAAACTCCTGCTGCAGCAGCGCATGGCATGCGGGATAGCGCTGCAGTACACGCAGAATATCCAGACACATAACATTGCCCGATCCTTCCCAGATGCTGTTAACCGGCATTTCGCGATACAGCCGCGGCAGTTCACTCTGTTCGCAGTAGCCGATGCCGCCCAGCACCTCCATACTCTCCGCGACAAACGGCATACCAGCCCGGCAGATGGCAAACTTCGCTACCGGCGTAAACAGCCGGGCATAGAGCCGCTCCGCCTCGCTGGCTGGCGCTGACCACGCCCGGGCGAGCCGCAGCAGCAGTGCAGTCTGCGCTTCAAGCTGCAGCGCCTGTCGTGCCAGCTGGAGGCGCATCAGCGGCTGCTCGCTGAGCGGTTTGCCCATAACCTGTCGCTGCTGTGCATGATGCAGCGCCACCGACAGCGCACGGCGCATCAGGCCGTGGCTGCCGAGCGCGCAGTCGAAGCGCGTCATGCCGCCCATGCGTAACAGCAGCCGGACGCCTTCACCCTCTTCGCCCATCAGCCAGCCGGTGGCATCCTGAAACTCCACTTCAGCGCTGGCATTGGAGCGATTGCCCAGCTTCTCCTTGAGCTGCTCAATGCGCAGCGCATTGCGCGTGCCGTCAGGCAGCAGTCGCGGCAGAAAAAAACAGCTCAGACCGCGTGAGGTATGAGCCAGGATCAGATGCGCATCGCTTTGCGGCACAGAGAAAAACCATTTATGACCGGTAATGCGCCAGGGCTCGCCCGGCGCACGCTCCCCGAGTGGTTCAGCGCGCGTGGTGTTAGTCAGCACGTCAGTACCGCCCTGCTTTTCAGTCATCCCCATGCCAATCAGCAGCCCGCGCTTTTGACCGCCTGGCAGGTGATGGGCGTCGTAGCGGTCGCTCAGCAGGCCAGCGCGCCAGTCCACATAGGCTGCGGGCAGATGCGCCTGCAGCAGAGAAAGTGCGGCGTGCGTCATGGTGACCGGACAGAGGGAACCCGCTTCCGCCTGGGCATGCAGAATAAAGCGCGCCGCACGCGCTACCATGGCATGAGCCGGGGCATCAGGCTGCCAGCTGAGATTGTGTAAGCGGCTGGCACAGACGCCCTGCATCAGCAGGTGCCAGGCGGGATGAAACCGCACCTCGTCAATGCGCTCGCCGCGCGCATCATAGCGCTGCAGTACCGGCGGTTCACTATTGGCCAGCCGTCCCAGCTCCAGCGATTCCGCGCTGCCAAGCTGCAGACCAACCGACGCCAGCCACGCCTGGTCCCAGGCCGCGCCTTCGCGCACCACGGCATCGCACAGCGCGCTGTCGCGGGTGAACAGATTACTGTTGCAGAGAGGATGAGGCTGGTTGAATACGTGATGAGTGGTATGAAACATAGCGCCTCCTGATGATAACGCATCATAGCGACGAGGCTGCCAGGCAGAGTAACCGTCTGGCAGCCTGCTCTGTCTGAATTATTCAGGAGAGCCGTACAGGAGGGAAAAGCGCTTGTTGATATTTTGCGGTGCCGATCACGCCTGGCGCTGACGCACGGCTTCAAACAGGCAGACGCCGGTCGCCACCGAGACGTTCAGCGAAGAGACGCTGCCTGCCATCGGAATGCTGATCAGCTCATCGCAGTGTTCGCGCGTCAGGCGGCGCATACCTTCGCCCTCCGCCCCCATCACCAGCGCCAGCGGACCGGTCATTTTGCTCTGATAAACCGTATGATCCGCCTCACCGGCAGTGCCAACCACCCAGATGTTGTATTCCTGCAGCAGTCGCATCGTGCGCGCCAGGTTGGTGACACGAATGAGCGGCACGTTTTCCGCAGCGCCGCTGGCGACTTTTTTTGCCGTGGCGTTAAGCGGTGCAGCACGATCTTTCGGCACGATGACCGCATGAACACCCGCCGCGTCAGCAGTGCGCAGACAGGCGCCCAGGTTGTGTGGATCGGTTACGCCGTCGAGGATCAGCAGAAACGGTTTCTCCAGCGACTGCAGCAGATCGGGCAGATCGCCTTCCTGGTAATTTTTACCTGGTTTGATACGTGCCACGATGCCCTGATGCACGCCGCCCTCTACCTGAGCATCGAGCCACTGGCGGTTAGCCAGCTGGATCACAATACCCTGAGCTTCCAGTGCGGCAATCAGCGGCTGCAGGCGGCGATCGTCGCGCCCTTTGAGAATGAAAACTTCCTGAAAACGCTGGGGGTCGCGCTCCAGCAGCGCCTGCACGGCATGAATGCCAAAAACTATTTCGCTCATTATTTTGCTCAAGATTGGGTTAGAACAGCGATCGCTGAGATCCGGGTTCAGGATGCGCGCGGCGGCGCATCCGGTATAGCGCGTAAAGCATACCCGGATTGCCCGTCAGGACAATCCGGTGACCATCAGGTCGCGCTGCTTTTCTTTGATGCCCGCTTAGCCTTAGTGGCGGCGGCGATTTTACGGGTTTTCTCAGAGACTTTATTGCCTTTTTTCTCACTTTTCTGCGCAGCAGCCGGTTTCTTTTCACCGCGGAAAGCCGCATCCGGTTCAAAGTTACCTTTTTTACCCGCGTCGCGACGGCGCTTTGTGGCAGGCTTGCCGCTGCGCTTCTCGCGTTCCCGCGCGGTTTTACCTTCGCCACGCGGCACGCGCTTGCTGGAGATCAGGGCGAAATCGATTTTACGCTCATCCATGTGCACCGCATCCACGCGCACTTCCACCGCATCGCCAAGACGATAGGTACGGCCGCCCGATTCGCCGATCAGACGCTGTCCGACGGCATCAAAGCGATAGTAGTCGTTATCCAGCGTGGAGACATGCACCAGGCCATCGATGAACAGATCATTCAGCCGCACAAAGAAGCCAAAGCCGGTCACGCTGGAGATCACGCCGTTAAACACATTGCCCACCTGATCCTGCATGAAGTCGCACTTCAGCCAGTCAGCAACGTCGCGCGTCGCTTCATCAGCGCGGCGCTCGGTCATCGAACAGTGCTGACCCAGCTGCAGCATCTGCTGCATATCATAGTGGTAGCCGCCGTTCGGCGTAGTGATACCGTTTTCCATGCCCTGCTCTTTTGCCAGCAGATATTTAATCGCACGGTGCAGCAGCAGATCCGGATAGCGGCGGATCGGCGAAGTAAAGTGGGCGTAAGAAGCCAGCGCCAGACCAAAGTGTCCGCGGTTTTCCGGATCGTAGACCGCCTGTTTCATGGAGCGCAGCAGCATGGTCTGCAGCATCTCAGCATCCGGACGCTCGGCGATCTGATCCAGCAGTTCGGCGTAGTCCACAGGCTGCGGTTTTGCGCCGCCCGGCAGGCTCAGTCCCAGCTCGCTCAGTACGGTGCGGAAACTGGTAATGCTGTCTTCACTTGGACGATCGTGATCGCGGAACAGCGCCGGCTCCTGATGTTTCTCCACAAAGCGGGCAGACGCGATGTTAGCGAGGATCATGCACTCTTCAATCAGTTTATGCGCGTCGTTACGTACCGTGCGCTCAACGCGCTCAATACGGCGCTCAGCGTTGAAGATAAATTTCGCTTCTTCCGTTTCGAATGAGATGCCACCGCGCTGCTCGCGTGCGGTTTCCAGCACCTCATACATAGCGTGCAGCTCTTCGAGATGTTTTACCTGCGCCGCATACTGCTCACGCAGCTCGGGATTCCCCTGCAGAATATTCCAGACTTTGTTATAGGTCAGTCGCGCGTGTGAGTTCATCACCGCTTCATAATGCTTATAGCCGGTCAGTTTACCGCTGGCAGAGATAGTCATCTCACAGACCATGCAGAGGCGGTCAACCTGCGGATTCAGCGAGCAGAGGCCGTTGGAGAGGATCTCAGGGAGCATCGGCACGACCTGCGACGGGAAGTAGACTGATGTTCCGCGCTGATGCGCTTCGTCATCCAGCGCCGTACCCGGCCGCACGTAGTAACTTACGTCAGCGATCGCTACCCACAGGCGCCAGCCACCGCCGCGCTTTTTCTCGCAGTAGACAGCATCATCGAAGTCGCGTGCATCTTCGCCATCAATGGTAACCAGCGGCAGCTGACGCAGATCGATACGTCCCTGCTTCGCCGCTTCCGGCACCTCTTCTTTCAGCTTCGCAATCTCTTTTTCGACCTCTTCCGGCCAGGTGTGCGGAATTTCATGCGTACGCAGCGCCATATCAACTGCCAGACCGGTACCCATATTGTCGCCGAGGATTTCGGTAACTTTACCGATAGCTTTGGTGCGGCGCGTGGCGCGCTGTACAATCTCGACCACGACAACAGAGCCCATCCGGGCGTCAAGCGTTGCGTCCTGCGGAATAAGAATATCAAAGCTCAGGCGGCTATCGTCCGGCACCACGAAGCCCGTGCCGGCATCGGTAAAGTAGCGGCCGACAATCTGGCTGTTGCGCGGTTCAAGCACCCGCACTACGCGTGCTTCACGGCGACCTTTACGATCGGCTCCGCCTGGCTGCGCCAGGATCACATCGCCATGCAGGCAAAATTTCATCTGCTCGGCGGAAAGATAGAAGTCATCTTTTTGCCCTTCAGCGCGTAAAAAGCCGTAGCCGTCACGATGACCAATCACTTTGCCGCGCAGCAGGTCGAGGCGTTCCGGCAGCGCATAGCACTGACGGCGGGTAAAGACCAGCTGACCGTCACGCTCCATTGCGCGCAGACGACGGCGCAGCGCTTCCAGCTGCTCTTCGCTGGTAATGTTTAACGCCCCCGCAATCTCTTCGCGGCTGGCTGGTTTTTCCCGCTGCTCCAGCAGCCCGAGAATAAATTCGCGGCTGGGAATCGGGTTATCATATTTTTCAGCTTCTCTGTCCTGAAAAGGATCTTTTGACATTAGGTTCCTCCGATGTCATTTGGAGTGGATTGCCACCGGCGGTTCGGACAATAGGATGTGGTAGAGCGAATCGTTATTTCTTACCAGATCGGCCAGCGTATAGTTATCCAGCTCCTGCAAAAATAACTGCACGGCGTCATTAAGCGCCTTACGTAAGCGGCAGGCCGGGGTGATGGCGCAGGTGGCACAGTTAACTAACTGCAGCGGCTCCATCTTTCTGACAACGTCGCCAATAATAATTTTTTCCGGGTCCATACCTAAACGAATTCCGCCGTTTTTGCCGCGTGTAGCAGCTACAAAGCCGGCCCGGCTCAGTTGATTGATGATTTTTACCATATGGTTACGCGATACGCCGTAAGTATCGGTGACTTCACTAATATTAGTCTGCCTGCCCTCAGGCAGCGTAGCCATGTAGATCAGTGCGCGCAGACCATAATCGGTAAAACTTGTTAGCTGCACATATACCTCAGTAAACCATCAGATTTTTTAGTTTTAGCGCCAGGTGCGCGCTTCGATTAACAATGATGATAAACCAGTGCGGAAAAACCCGGAGCGCTTTTTTCATGCCCGTGTGGTCCTGAGCCGAAAAAAACAGAGTGAGCGGAAGCAGACAGCGGATAAACAGAGGCCGGAACATGTCCGGCCTGAGAAGATTATGCGTCGAACGGATCGCGCAGAATCATGGTCTCACTACGGTCCGGGCCCGTTGAGATAATATCAACCGGCACACCGGTTACTTCTTCGACACGCTTGATGTAATCGCGTGCGGCCTGCGGCAGACCCTCTACGGTTTTAACACCAAAGGTAGTCTCGCTCCAGCCAGGCAGGGTTTCGTAAATCGGTTCGATACCTTCCCAGCCTTCAGCTGCCAGCGGGGTGGTGGTCATTTCACGGCCATCCGGCATACGGTAGCCGACACAGATTTTAACCTCTTTCAGGCCATCCAGCACGTCCAGTTTGGTCATGCAGAAGCCGGAAAGCGAGTTAATCTGTACAGCACGGCGTACAGCGACCGCATCAAGCCAGCCGGTACGGCGACGGCGGCCGGTAGTGGCACCAAACTCATTGCCCTGCTTGCACAGAAACTCACCGGTCTCATCAAACAGCTCGGTCGGGAACGGACCCGCTCCGACGCGGGTAGAGTAGGCTTTCACGATACCCAGCACGTAGTCGACATAGCGCGGACCGATACCGGAGCCGGTTGCCACGCCACCTGCGGTGGTGTTGGAGGAGGTCACATAGGGGTAGGTACCGTGGTCGATATCCAGCAGCGTACCCTGCGCACCTTCAAACATGATCAGATCGCCACGCTTGCGCGCGCCATCCAGCAGGTCAGACACGTCCACCACCATGCTGGTCAGGATGTCCGCTACGGCCATCACATCGCTCAGCACTTTTTCGTAGTCAACGGCGTCAGTTTTGTAGTAGTTCACCAGCTGGAAGTTGTAGAAATCAACGATCTCTTTCAGCTTGGCTGCAAAGGTCTCTTTGTTGAACAGATCGCTGACCCGCAGGCCGCGACGCGCCACTTTATCTTCATAGGCAGGCCCGATACCGCGGCCCGTTGTACCGATCGCTTTGGCACCGCGCGCTTTTTCGCGTGCCAGATCCATTGCAACGTGATATTGCAGAATCAGCGGGCAGGCTTCAGAAATCAGCAGACGTTCACGTACCGGCACACCGCGCGCTTCCAGGCCATTCATCTCTTTCATCAGCGCTTCAGGTGACAGTACAACTCCGTTACCAATGATGCTGGTAACATTTTCACGCAGGATGCCAGAAGGAATTAAGTGGAGGACGGTTTTTTCACCGTTGATGACAAGTGTATGGCCTGCATTGTGGCCACCCTGGTAACGCACCACATAATTAGCGCGTTCAGTCAGAAGGTCTACGATTTTACCTTTACCTTCGTCACCCCATTGGGTGCCCAGTACGACGACGTTCTTACCCATTTCTAAAATCACCGATTGCTTAAAAATGGATTCTACCATCGGTTTTTCACAGTTTCAGCACTTTTAGCACACGTTTGCGCTGTTTTTTGCCTGCCTTTTGTTCAGCTCACAACATGTTGGGGAGGCGCAGCCTGGCAGGCACAATTTAACCGGTAAGCGGCGCGATTATCCCTGCATATGCCGGCTGAACAGGCAGTAAATCACCACGCCTGCTACAACCAGTCCACCGCCAAAGCGATGCAGCAGACGGTCAGGCAGCTGCGTCAGAGAAAGGATCATGCGCCGCCAGAGTCGCGGCATTAACATCGGCCCTGCGCCTTCCAGTATCAGCACCAGCGCAAGCGCCATCCAGATGGTTGAATTCATACGTTATCCAAAAAAAAGGGCCGACATCAGTGTCGGCCCTGCCTTTATAAGCGCTTATCGTGAAACGTTAGTCGGTGCTTTCATATAGCGGAAGAAATCGCTATCCGGGCTCAGCACCATGACATCCTGATTATCTGCAAAGCTGCTTTCATACGCCCGCAGACTGCGAATGAACGCGTAGAAGTCAGGATCCTGGCTGAAAGCATCCGCAAACAGCTTGGCGGCTTCACCATCCCCTTCACCGCGCGAAATCAGCGCCTGACGCTGCGCTTCAGCCAGCGTACGGGTTACCTGGTAATCAGCCTGCGCACGCAGCTTTTCTGCCTCTTCCTGCCCCTGCGAACGCTGGCTACGCGCAACCGCTTCACGCTCGGCGCGCATACGGTTGTAGATAGCGTCAGAGACTTCGGTTGGCAGGTTGATCTGCTTAATACGCACATCAACAACCTGAATACCCAGCGCCGCCATACTGTTTGGATTTGGCGCAGGCTCGCTGCTGTTGGTCTCGCGCTCAACGCGTGCGGCAGCGCTGGCGATGGCATCATCTGCTGCCGGCGTCTGGACTTCATCATCGTTACCCGCGCTGCCCGTGTTCAGCGCATCGCGCACGTCAGTGGTCAGACGGCCACGCGAATCGGTCACAATATCTTTCACATCAAGGCGACCCATTTCTGAACGCAGACGGTCGCTGAACTTACGTTTCAGCAGCACCTCAGCCTGAGAGATATCGCCACCGCCCGTTGCCAGATAGTAGCGGCTGAAGTCGCTGATACGCCACTTGATATAAGAGTCAACGATCAGATCTTTCTTCTCTTTAGTGACAAAGCGATCGGCCTGGTTATCCATGGCCTGAATACGCGCATCCAGCGATTTCACGGTTTCAATGAATGGAATTTTAAAGTGCAGACCCGGCGAATAAACCTGTGGCTTGTTCTCGTCGTCGCGCAGGACTTTACCAAAACGCAGCACGATACCGCGCTGGCCTTCCTGCACAACAAACAGTGACGCGTAGAGCACCACCAGCACTACGATAATTACGGCGATGATTGGCTTACGCATCGGTTACTCCCTCCCTTCGCGCTGGGTATCGTTGCGCAGCGCGTTTGCGCGACGCTGGTCCATGACGCTGTCCGGACTATATGATGAGTTACTGTTGCGATCGGCACTGCTGCCTGGCGACGAAGGCAATTTCATCAGGTTAGTGTTGTTCTGACCGCTCTGGCTGCCTGACTGGCCGTTGCGCAGCAGCTGGTCGAGCGGCAGTACCATCAGATTGTTGCTGCGATCGTTAACCAGCACTTTACGCGTATGACTCAGCACGCGCTCCATGGTTTCGATATAGAGACGCTCTTTGGTGATTTGCGGAGCCGCCTTATATTCCGGCAGCAGACGCGCAAAACGGGCAACCTCACCCTGCGCTTCCAGTACGGTACGCTCTTTGTACGCTCGCGCTTCTTCCAGAATACGCTGCGCCTGACCGTTAGCACGCGGCTGCACTTCGTTGGCATAGGCTTCTGCTTCACGCACATACTGCTCACGGTTTTCACGTGCGGCGATCGCATCGTCAAACGCGGCTTTTACCTCTTCCGGTGGACGCGCCGCCTGGAAGTTTACGTCAAGCAGCGTAATCCCCATATTGTAGGGACGAATCGTTTCGTCAATCTCACGCTGTGTATCGCTGCGCACCACGGTACGCCCTTCGGTCAGAATGCGATCCATAGTGGAGCGACCAATTACGCCGCGCAGCGCGCTGTCAGTGGCCTGACGCAGGCTGTCATCGGCGCTGGTCACTGCATAGAGATAGCGCTCCGGATCGGTTACGCGATACTGGACGTTCATCTCAACGCGTACCACGTTTTCATCGGATGTCAGCATCACACCTGATGCAGCCAGCTCGCGCACGGCTTCAACGTTGACAGCGCGTACGTTATCAATAAATGTCGGCTTCCAGTTGAGACCAGGCTCAACCAGATGACTGAATTTGCCAAAACGGGTTACAACGCCGCGTTCTGCCTCTTTGATGGTGTAGAACCCGCTCGCCGCCCAGATAATCACTACGGCTGCGCCTACAATGCCAACCAGTTTGCCACCGCTACCGCCGCTGCGCTGACCGTTATCGTTCTGTTTGCCACCGCCCAGTCCGCCGAGTTTTTTACTCAGCTTACGGAAGATATCATCCAGATCGGGAGGCCCCTGCTCGCGCCCTCCTTTATTCCCCCCAGAGTTGCCGCCTTGATTATTGCTGCTTCCCCACGGGTCGCGGTCCTGTCCGTTATTTCCGGGCTGATTCCACGCCATGTTTCTACTCCATTTATTGTATTTACGTGTTTTACCTTTCACGTCGCCTGCCGCCGCGTAGTGAACTGCCTGCCCGCCGCCGGATTCGCTACAGAGGTAAGCATCCGGTCATGCGCGCAGTTGACGTTGCGCCCGCGAAACTCTGTTCCGGCGCAGACAGCCTGCAGTCATACTTACAGCACCATTCTCATGTGTCAGATAAAGGCGTTTGGGCAATATCAAACAATATAACTGGTTAGCAACGGCTCCTGTTTGCATAAACGATGCCAGTCAACAATCGGCATACGCACCTGCAAACCCGTACTGCCATCTTCTTCATTCCACTCTTTTTCTATCGCCTGCAGCTGGTAAAAGCGGCTACGCAGACGTCCTGCTTCAGGCGGCAAACGCAGTTCATACTGCGCAATCTCACCTGCCAGCCGTTCTGAGAGCGCCTGCCACAGTAGCTCCAGACCGGCTCCGTTTTGCGCTGAGAGCCACACGCGCGTCGGGCGCTGCTCTTCATCGCGGTCGATACGGGGTTCAAACCCGTCCAGCATATCGATTTTGTTCATAACCAGCAGCGAGGGGATCTCATCCGCCTCAATTTCAGCCAGCACTTCATTTACGGCGTCAATGTTGTCGGTAACGCGTAAATCAGCTGCATCAATGACGTGCAGCAGCAGAGTTGCCTGGCGGGTCTCCTGCAGCGTTGCTTTAAACGCCGCGACCAGATCGTGCGGAAGATGGCGGATAAAACCGACGGTATCGGCCAGCACCACTTCGCCTACGTCGGCGACATTAAGACGGCGCAGGGTTGGATCGAGCGTGGCAAACAGCTGATCCGCTGCATACACATTGGCAGAGGTTACCGCATTAAACAGGGTAGATTTTCCGGCGTTGGTGTAGCCCACCAGCGAAACAGTCGGCACATCGGCTTTAGCACGCGCCTGACGCCCCTGTTCACGCTGCTTCTCAACGCGCTCAAGCCGTGACAGGATCTGACTGATGCGACCGCGCAGCAAGCGCCGGTCGGTTTCCAGCTGTGTTTCACCGGGTCCGCGCAGTCCGATACCGCCTTTCTGACGTTCAAGGTGTGTCCAGCCGCGCACCAGGCGGGTAGCCAGATGGCGCAACTGCGCCAGCTCGACCTGTAATTTCCCTTCATGGGTACGGGCGCGCTGGGCAAAGATATCGAGAATTAAGCCGGTGCGATCGATAACACGACATTCGCACAGACGCTCGAGATTACGTTCCTGAGCAGGAGATAAGGCATGATCGAATAATACGACCGATGCTCCACTCGCTTTTACCGCATCGGCAATTTCAACTGCCTTTCCTTCACCGACAAAATATTTGGGATGTGGCGCTTTACGACTGCCGGTAATTACCTGCAGTGCATCGACGCCCGCAGAAGAGACAAGAGTTTCAAACTCCTGCAAATCTTCCAGCTCTTTGTCTTGGGAGAACCAGATGTGTACCAGTACGGCCTGCTCACCGGCATCATAACGGTCAAACAAGCTATAACCTCGCTAAAATAAAATAACCAGGACGGGAAAATCCGACTGCTCCCCGACCCTGGCTTTACGGCTACGCAAAATTACTCTGCGCTATCGCCGTCTTGTTGTGGCTGCGATTGAGCGCTCTGATTGCTTCCGCCGTGGTGGTAGTTGCTGCCACCGCTGCCGCCCGCATTATTGCTGTGATGCGAAACCGGACGTGAAGGAACCACGGTAGAAATGGCATGCTTATACACCATCTGGCTCACTGTATTTTTCAGTAAAATAACGAACTGATCGAAAGACTCAATTTGTCCCTGCAGCTTAATGCCGTTCACCAGATAAATCGAAACCGGAACACGTTCACGACGCAGTGCGTTCAGAAACGGGTCTTGTAATGATTGCCCCTTAGCCATTCTATCTTTTCCTTATATGCTTGTTGTTTGTTACTTAAGAACCGTGGTTCAGAAAAACTGCGTAAAAATTTGCGCACGCTAACCGATCAATTGTACACAATCAGCCCTGCTTAGCACTAACTACCTGAAGTACCGTGTCGCGAGCTGTTTCAGGCGCATCACTGTCTAACCAGTGCACACCTTCCCAGCCTCGTAACCAGGTCATCTGGCGCTTGGCTAACTGCCGGGTGGCGCAAATTCCCCGATAAACCATATCGTCATAGCTGATTTCGCCTGAAAGATAAGACCACATCTGGCGATAACCGACACAACGAATGGAAGGCATATCCGTATGCAAATCACCTCGCGCAAAAAGGGCACGAGCCTCCGCCTCAAAGCCTGACGCTAACATCTGGTCGTAACGCAATGCAATGCGCTGGTGCAGCATTTCACGATGCGCCGGAGCGATCGCAAACTGGTGCACATCGTAGGGTAGCGCTTCACCGGACGTTTTTGTCAGTTCCGTTAAAGTTTTACCCGAAATAAAAAAAACTTCCAGTGCTCGCGAAAGTCTCTGCGGATCATTCGGATGAATACGACTGCCGGCGACCGGATCGATTTCACACAGCTGGCGGTGCAGGGTTTCCCACCCTTGTTCAGCCGCCGTTTGCTCTATCTGCTGACGTATTTGCGGATCGGCCGGGGGCAGCGGCGACAATCCTTCAAGCAACGCCTTAAAGTAGAGCATGGTTCCACCAACAAGCAGCGGAATTTTACCTTCCCGGGTAATCTCCGCCATTTCTGCCAGCGCATCGCGACGAAATTCAGCGGCAGAATAACTCTCCGCCGGATCGCGTATGTCCAGCAGACGGTGAGGAGCCAGCGCCTGCTCCTCAGCTGAAGGTTTTGCCGTTCCTATATCCATCCCGCGATAGATCAGGGCGGAGTCAACGCTAATCAGCTCTACCGGCAGCTGCTGACGTAATGCAATGGCCAGCGCGGTTTTGCCGGAGGCGGTTGGCCCCATCAAAAAAATAGCCTTTGGCCAGCCAGCCTGGTTTAGTTCACTCATGCTTCAACGTGTTAATAGCGCTCTCAATATCCAAGGTCTGTAACAGACCTGAAGGCGGCGACTTCAGCAGCTGCGGACAGAGCCGTTCCAGCTCCGCCAGTAGCGCAATCGCCTGCGAGTGATTCCAGTGTGGCTCTTCTGCATCCTCACGACGTGCCAGCCACTGGGCCAGCATGGACGCAGAAACCTCTTGCTGCCGGGCCAGGTAGCCTAACAGTTCTGGAATCAAGATTTGTAAATTTTGTGTTCTTAACGGTAAAGGCACCGCACGCAGGGTGACATGCTGCCCATCCCGCTGTAAATCAATGCCCATCTGCTGTAGCAGCGCAGTCCGGGTGGTAATGACTTCCTGCTCACTGGCGGCAATTTTCAGGCGTACCGGTATCAGCAGCGGCTGCGGCCGCAGCCCCTCCTCCCCCGGCTGAAGCTGCGCCTGTTTCAGCCAGCGCGAAGCGACGGGCAGCGAGAGCAGCTGGAGCACTGCGCCCCGCTCCAGCAGCGCATAGCGCTCGCGGATGACGCTGAGCACGCGACCAAAACTCTGCGCGTGCGCGGCCAGCGGTGCATCTGCAGGCTCGCGTGTTTTCTGTGGTGCTGCCGGAGCCGGTGCTGCAGGCGCGGCGGAGGGCGTTTTCAGCAGCTGCTGATACGCAGCGCCCTCACGGGCGCGGTACGCGGGTTCTTTATGCTGCCAGCCTGCGCCCGCGTTTCCGCTGCGGGCGGGCGCACGATCGCGCGAGCTGGCGGCTTCGTCATCATGTCGGGATGGCGCAGCGGCAGGCTGAGCAAAATGGTTACCGCCGGCAGCCTGGCGGTTCTCTGGCTGCCACGGTGCAGCAGGCTCTCTTGCCGCGACTTCCGGCAGTTCCGCACTGCGGCTCGCCTGCAGCACGCTCATCACGCCCTGCCAGATAAAGTCATGCACCAGTCGCGACTGGTGAAAGCGCACTTCATGCTTGGCAGGATGAACGTTGACATCAACCTGATGCGGGTCGATCTCCAGATAGAGTACATAGGCAGGCTGCTGATCGTCGCCCCCCTGGTCCTGCCAGGCCTGACGGATAGCATGGTTGATCAGCTTGTCGCGCATCATACGCCCGTTGACGTAGCAATATTGCAGATCCGGGGTTTGCCGCGCGCCAGCCGGATCGGCTACCCAGCCGCGCAGCGCCAGATCGTCATGCTGCCAGTCGATACGCAGCGCATGCTGCATAAATGCCGTACCGCAGATCGCCCCCAGACGGCGTTCCTGTTGCGACGTCTGCGTCACGCCGCGGTACTGACGCACCAGTTTACCGTTGTGCGTCAGCGAAATCGCGACGTCAAAACGCGCCAGCGCAATGCGACGGATCACTTCATCAATATGGGTGAACTCCGTTTTTTCCGTGCGCATAAATTTGCGCCGGGCCGGCGTGTTGTAGAACAGATCCAGTACCTCCAGCGAGGTTCCCACCGGATGGGCCGCCGGCTTAACGGTGACCTGCATATCACGCCCTTCGGCATACGCCTGCCACGCTTCCTGCTGATCGGCGGTGCGTGAGGTCAGCGTCAGACGGGAAACCGAACTGATGCTGGCCAGCGCTTCACCGCGAAAGCCGAGGCTGGCTATCGCTTCGAGATCGTCCAGCGACGCAATTTTACTGGTGGCGTGGCGCGCCAGCGCCATCGCCAGCTCTGCTTTGGGAATACCGCAGCCGTTATCGCGGATGCGAATCAGCCGGGCTCCGCCTTTTTCAATATCGATATCGATACGCGTTGCGCCGGCATCGAGGCTGTTCTCCACCAGCTCTTTTACAACCGATGCCGGACGCTCAACCACTTCGCCAGCGGCAATCTGGTTTGCCAGCTGCGGCGGTAAAATCTGTATAGGCATGGTGGTGATCCTTGTAGCTTGCTGGCCCGAAGGCCAGCGATCAGGATTGAGGAATTTTTAAATTCTGCCCCAGCATTACATTGTCTGACTTCATATTATTGGCCTGCATAATCGCTTTCGGACTCACGCCGTAACGCACGGCAATGGCCGTCAGCGAATCACCACGAACCACTTTGTGGCGCGCCGGGCGTGCAGCCGTGGTGCTGACGCGACTGCCGGCCGGTACTTTCAGGCGCTGCCCCACCCAGACCACGTCGCGCTTCAGGTTGTTGAGATCGCGCAGCGTCGCCATGCTGACCCCATACCTGGCGGCAATTCCCGACAGCGTTTCGCCGCGCGTGACCGTGTGGCGCTGCGTCACGCCCGTATACTGCACGGTTCCGCTGGCCGGATTGCTGGCGACGCTAACCGCTGGTGCGCTGTCCAGCGGCCGGTTTTCCTGCTTTGGGACGGACTGTAACGGATGTGCGAGGAAATAACTGCGCAGGCCTTTATGGATCGCCAGCGCAATTTTTTCCTGGTACGCACTGCTGCCAAGCAGCCGCTCCTCCCCGGCGTTACTGATAAAGCCGGTTTCAACCAGTAAAGATGGAATATCGGGTGAACGCAATACGCCAAGGCTGGCGTGCTCCGGCAACCGTTTATGCAGCGGCGTGATGCCGCGTAACTGCTGCAGAACTTTGACCGCTACGTCATAACCGACGCGCTGTGAGTGGCCGAACTGCAGATCCAGCACTGCCTGGCTGAGATAGGGATCGGCCTGGCTGTTCGCCAGCAGATCGCCCGCTCCGCCCAGCAGCTCAGACTGTTTCTCTTTCTGCTCCAGCCAGTTTGCCATTTCATTATTGGCGCGCCGGTTTGACAGCACCCAGACGGAAGCGCCGGTTGCCGAGTGGTTTGGCGCAGCATCGGCGTGAATAGAGACCAGCAGATTGGCGTTCTCTTTGCGGGCCACCTCTGAACGTCCCATCACCGAGATAAAGTAATCGCCGTTGCGCGTCAGCACCGGTTTAAACATCGGATCCCGATCCAGCAGCGCTTTGAGCTTGCGTGCAATGGCGATAGTAACGTTTTTTTCCCGCAGCCCGCGCTGCCCCATCGCGCCCGGATCCTGCCCGCCATGACCGGCGTCAATGGCTACAATCACCGCATCGTTCAGGGTAACTGCACCGCCCGGACGTATCGTGGTGTTGCTGTTGGTCACCGCGGTGACCGGATTGCCATCAAACGGATTGCCCTGGCTGCTGGCGACGCTGGCGCTCTGGCGCGCAGCGGTAACCGGCGCGACTGCGGCACTGCTGCGGTTTACCGGCCGGGTGCCGCGCAGAGTAAACACCACGCGATAGTTATTGCCGTCACGCTGCGTCGCCGCGCGCGTTTTGGTGGACTGGTTTAAATCAAACACCAGCCGGATGCTCTGGGCATCTTTAGGCTGGCTATTGCGAATGCGCTGCACGATGTTTTCACCGCTGAAGCTGAGCGGCAGCCCTTTGATCGTGCCGCTCTGGCGAATATCCAGCACCACCCGGTCAGGGTTATGGAGCGGGAAAAAACCGTATACCGGCTGGCCGTTGAAGCTGAGCGTCACCGTTGCCTGATTCGCCCCGTTCTCAACTTTAATATCTGAAAGCGTGGCGGCAAATGACGTAGCGGAAAACAGGCAGAGCACGGCCAGCACGATGCTTTTTATCCGTGGCTTCATGCCGGATCTCCCTGCTGCATCTGCTCCAGCAGCACGGCACCGTGCGCAGAAACCGCCGTGATTTCTGCTTCACGCCCCGTTTCTGCATAACGCAGTGTCAGTGACAGATCGGGCTCGGGCAGAAAGCCGGCGCCCTGCTGCGGCCATTCAACCAGACAGAGCGCCTCACCGCTGAAATAGTCGCGGATACCCATAAACTCCAGCTCTTCCGGATCGGCCAGGCGATAGAGGTCGAAATGATAGAGGGTACGATCGCCAATTTCATAGGGCTCAACCAGCGTATAGGTCGGGCTTTTAACGTTGCCCTGATGACCGAGCGCCTGCAGAAAGCCGCGGCTGAACGTCGTTTTACCGGCGCCCAGATCGCCATACAGATAAATAACCGCCGCGCTGCTGCAAACGCGAGCCAGTTCCGCACCCATTTTCAGGGTTGCCGCCTCATCGGGCAAAGAAATTACACAGGTTTTCATGCGTTATTATTGCATCATCTCTGGATTAACAAACTGCCACAGTTGCTCAAACAAATCAGTGGCTAACATACCGCGCGTTCCGTGCTGGCGGGCAACTGCATCGGCCGCTGCGCCGTGTACCACGCAGCCCGCACAGGCGGCTTCAAACAGCGAAAGCTGCTGGCCCAGCAGGGCCGCAATGATACCGCTCAGCGTATCGCCCATGCCGCCCGACGCCATACCGGCGTTACCCACATCAGCAATAGCGATCTCGCCCGCGGCGCTGGCAATGACCGTACCGGCGCCTTTCAGAACCACAACTCCGCCATAACGCCGGGCCAGGGTCTGCGCGGCCTGCAGGCGATCGTGCTCGATTTCACTGGTTTTTACCCCAAGCAGCCGGGCCGCTTCGCCAGGATGCGGCGTAATGATGCGATTCTGACGGTTATCCGGATTGATTGCCAGCAGGTTAAGCGCATCTGCATCCCAAAGCATGGGCTTTTCACAGGCCGTGACCTGCTGCAGCGCCTGCTGTGCCCAGTCGCGTTGTCCCATACCCGGCCCAATCGCCACGACGTCCGCCCACGCCAGCGCGTTATGCAGTTTTTCGCGCGTAAATGCATCAGCCATCAGCTCGGGGCGTGCGGTAATAAGCGGACCGATATTATCAGCCTGCGTCAGCACGCGCACCAGTCCGGCACCGCTGCGGAGTGCCGCCTCGCCGGTCATACGGATGGCGCCGGCGGTACCGCTGTCGCCGCCAATAATCAGCAGCTGTCCGTGATCGCCTTTATGTGAGGTCGCCTGGCGCGGTTTAAGCCAGCGCGTCAGGTGCTCCGCTGCATAGCGCCGGACAGGCGCCTGTTGCCCGCTGAGCCAGGCATCAAGGCCCAGCGTATCGCAGTGCAGCTCACCGACATGATCGCGTGCTTTCCCCGTCAGCAGACCCGGCTTCAGCGCAATCATGCTCAGCGTGCGACTGGCGACAACCGCTGCGCCTGGCGTGGCACCGGTCGTCGCCAGTAAGCCGGACGGCACATCGATAGCCAGTACCGGCGCGGTGTGCTGATTGATCGCTTCAATCAGGGGTGCATAAGGTGCCGCGGGCGCGCGACTGAGGCCGGTGCCCAGCAGCGCGTCCACAATCAAATCGACCTGCTCCGGCCACGGGCTGTCTGCGGCATGGATCTCGCCGCCTGCGTCCAGCCAGGCTTCACGCGCCTGCCGTGCTTCATCAGGCAGCGGCCTGCTGCCCTCACACGCCAGCAGCGTGACCGCCATACCGGCTGCCTGAGCCAGCCGCGCAATGACGTAGCCATCACCGCCGTTGTTGCCGTGGCCGCACAGGATCAGCCAGTGTCCGGCCTCTGGCCAGCTCTGACGCGCCAGGGTAAAGCTCGCCTGACCGGCGCGCTGCATCAGTTCATAAAGCGTCAGCCCCAGGCTGTCTGCTGCATCCTGCTCCAGCTGCGCCATGGCCTGCGCAGGCCAGACAGAGTGTGGTAAACTGCGCGCGTTTGCATCAACTGCCTGGTTTCTCATGTCATACCCTCTCGATCTTCAACAGCTTGCTCAACAGATTAAACAGTGGGGGCGCGACCTCGGCTTTCAGCAGGTCGGCATCTGCGATACCGATTTACGTGCCGAAGAGCCAAAGCTACAGGCGTGGCTGGACAAGCAGTATCACGGTGAGATGGCATGGATGGCGCGCCACGGCATGATGCGTGCGCGTCCGCATGAACTGTTGCCCGGCACGCTGCGGGTGATCAGCGTCCGCATGAACTATCTGCCCGCAAAAGCGGCCTTTGCCCAAACCCTGAAAAATCCTCAGCTTGGCTACGTCAGCCGCTATGCGCTGGGTCGCGACTATCACAAAGTATTGCGCAATCGTCTGAAAAAGCTCGGAGAAATGATCCAGGCGCACTGCAGTGAACTCAATTTTCGCCCGTTTGTCGATTCCGCTCCCGTCATGGAGCGGCAGCTGGCGGCGAAAGCGGGCCTCGGCTGGACCGGAAAACATTCACTGATTCTGAATCGTGAAGCGGGCTCATGGTTTTTCCTTGGTGAACTGCTGATCGATCTGCCGCTGCCAGTGGATGCTCCCCAGGAGGAGCAGTGTGGCCGCTGCGTCGCCTGCATGACGATCTGCCCGACCGGGGCCATTGTGGAGCCCTATGTTGTGGATGCACGGCGCTGTATCTCCTATCTCACCATTGAGCTGGAAGGCGCCATCCCAGAAGCGCTGCGTCCGCTAATCGGCAACCGTATTTATGGCTGTGATGACTGCCAGCTGATCTGTCCCTGGAACCGCTACAGCCAGCTGACGGATGAAGCGGACTTTTCACCGCGTGCGGTTCTGCATGCGCCAGAGCTGACCGCGCTGTTTGGCTGGGACGAAGCGCGTTTTCTGCGCGTGACGGAAGGCTCGGCGATTCGGCGGATTGGTCATCTGCGCTGGCTGCGCAACATTGCCGTAGCGCTGGGTAACGCCCCCTGGTCAGCTGAATGCGTGGCGGCGCTGCAGCAGCGGCGCGGTGAAGATCCGCTGCTGGATGAGCATATTGACTGGGCGCTGAATCAGCAGCAGCAGAAGCGCGCAGCTGAGGTTGTTGAGGTGCAGCCTGCGAAAACGCTGCGTTTAGTCCGCGCCGTGGAAAAGGGTCTGACACGTGATGCATGATTGAGCGCATCTGCTGCACACAGGCTTGTCCACACGCTGTGCATAAGATTTTTTCACAAAAACAGTGACGCAATGGCGCAAGTGGTCTATAGGGGCCATTAACATAATGAAATACTAATTTATATATAAATACCAGTAAGTTAACTGTGATTTGTAAACTTATATTTGCTGAATAATGCGCAGGCGTCGAGCCAGAGCCTGTGGATAACTCTGTTTAAAAGGGTTTTGCATGATGGGTATAACGCCGCCTTTCAGGCGCGGGCTAATTGTGGATAACTTGCAGCGGTATGCAGCAAACCATCGGCAATATCGACGCTGACACAGCGTGTGTAATGTTCAGAACAACGCAGACTGCAGAAAGAGCAAAAGCAGTGCTTAATGTCTGATGACGCCCGCAGGCAGGAAACAATCGTGAATAAGAAAACTGGAGCGGGAAACGAGACTCGAACTCGCGACCCCGACCTTGGCAAGGTCGTGCTCTACCAACTGAGCTATTCC
>NZ_JBXUNM010000006.1:165247-199467 GCF_057197005.1 Pantoea sp. SYBGC1 | reverse complement strand
CCGTTTTCCGTAAGCCGGTGTGCCGTGTCGATGGAGGCGCATTATAGGGAGTTCTTCCGGGCTGACAAGCGTTAAATACAAAAAAAGAATCGTTCGCGCTATTTTTCGCCACAACGCTCTATTTCACAACGATTTGCCTGGTAACTGCGCAAATTCATGCGCAAATCTGCTTACTGCAGACCAGTCGGTATACTCAACTTCTTTAGAGGTATCAGTTTCGCCACCGGTCATGCGCATAATTAACTGAATCATTACCCGATCAAACCAGCGATAGCGCGGATAACGTAACGCACCGGCAAACACAGCGCAGCAGTCGGGCTGCCACGGTGACTGCTCAAGAAATTTGCGGGTATAGGCATTGGTTTGCGGGGAGCGCTTGTCAGCTTTGCGCGCCGTCAGATTCACGCTAAAGAATCCGCTTACCCGCTGCTGCAGCGACTGCCGGTGCTGCGTGACAAACTTCATCAGCGCCGCATCAAAATGGCCATAGCGAATCGAGGCGCCTATCAGTATGCGATCGTACTGCGACCAGTCAATCTGTCTCGTCTCTGCCAGATCCTGCACATCACATAACTGCTGCGGTACCAGAGTCTGAGCAATACGCGCTGCAATTTCGCGGGTTTGTCCGTCGCGGGTGGAATAAAGTATTAATGCTTTCATTACAGGTTCCTGTTTCTCTTATTCACGCCAGAAAGTCGGCGTGAACAGCACCAGCAGCGTAAAGACCTCAAGACGCCCGAACAGCATCGTCAGGATCAATATCCATTTCGCCACATCATTCATGGTTGTGAAGTTGTCTGCGACTACACCCAGCCCCGGCCCAAGGTTGTTCAGCGTTGCCGCAACGGCAGCAAACGCGGAGAAGTCATCAACGCCGGTCGCGATAATGGCCAGCATGCTGAGCAGAAACACCAGCGCATAGGCGGAGAAGAAACCCCATACCGCTTCCAGAATACGCTCCGGCAGCGCCCGGTTGCCAAGCTTGATGGTGTAAACCGCATTAGGGTGCACCAGACGTTTTAGCTCACGCGAACCCTGCTTGAACAATAGCAGAATACGAATAACCTTCAGGCCGCCCCCGGTTGAGCCTGCCATACCACCGATAAATGCTGAGCAGAGCAGCAGCACCGGCAGGAACAGCGGCCAGCGTGCAATGCTATCTGTGGTGAAGCCCGCCGTGGTTGCCCATGACACTACCTGGAAAAAAGCCTGATTCAGCGTTTGCCAGCCGCTGTCATAAACATTGTGCAGCCAGAGCACCAGCGTGCAGATCACCACCAGCGTAAACTGCACGCCAATAAACATCCGGAATTCAGGATCGCGCCAGTAAACCTTCAGGTTACGCCCGCTCAGCAGTGAAAAGTGCAGGCCGTAGTTACAGCCGGAAATCAGCAGAAAAACCGCAACAATCGTGTTGATTGTCGGGCTGTTAAAATAGCCGATGCTGGCGTCGTGCGTGGAGAAACCGCCAATAGCGATGGTAGAGAAGCTGTGCCCGATAGCGTCAAACATCGGCATGCCGGCCAGCCACAGGGCCAGCGCGCAGGCGATGGTCAGCACAACATAAATCAGCCACAGCGTTTTTGCTGTCTCTGCAATGCGCGGCCGCATCTTGTTATCCTTCAGCGGCCCGGGCATTTCGGCGCGATAGAGCTGCATGCCGCCGACGCCCAGAATCGGCAGTATGGCAACGGCCAGCACGATAATCCCCATACCGCCCAGCCACTGCAGCATCTGCCGGTAAAACAGAATCGCTTTCGGCAGCGAGTCGAGTCCCACCAGCGTCGTTGCACCCGTCGTCGTCAGGCCGGAAAAGGATTCGAAAAAGGCATCGGTCGCGGAGAGGTGAGGCTGCTCGGCAAAGATAAACGGCATCGCACCGACGCTGCCCAGTACCGTCCAGAACAGCACCACAATCAGAAAGCCTTCGCGCGGTTTAAGTTCGGTCTTCTGTTTGCGGTTGGGCCACCAGAGCAGCGAACCAATGACAATCGCCATCAGGAACGTCTGACTGAAGGCGCGGCCGGCACCGTCGCGATAAATCAGCGCCACTAAACCCGGTACAATCATGGTTACCGAGAATAAAATAACCAGCAGACCCACAATGCGGGTAATGGCGCGGAAGTGCATTCAGCCGTGTCCTTTGTTCAGTTATCCAGCGGGAGCAGCGCTAGCGCACCCCGGCTGTAGTCAGAGAGGTTTTGCGTAAAGGCCGCTATCTGCGCATGAGGCAGCGCAATGCGCAGCGTGATGCAATCTTCATAGCGGCTCTCTTCAGTAATGCCGTCAAAACGCTGCAGCAGGCGTTCTATATCGCTCATCTGTGCATAATCACAGCGCAGCATAAAGGATTGCATCGGCACTTTGCGCTGACGCGGCAGCTGTTTCAGCCCCTGCTGCACCCCGCCGCCGTAAGCTTTGACCAGCCCGCCGGTCCCCAGCATGATGCCGCCATAATAGCGTACGACTACGGCAGTGATCTCACCAAGGCCGCTCCCCATCAGCTGCGCCAGCATCGGCTTACCTGCCGTGCCGGAGGGTTCGCCATCGTCGGAGAAGCCCAGCTGCTGTGAATCGTCCGGAGCACCGGCAACCCAGGCCCAGCAGTGATGTCGCGCAGCAGGATGCTCGCTTTTGACCCGCTGCACAAACGCTCGCGCCGCTTCAGCACCCGGCGTATGCGCCAGCAGAGTGATAAAGCGGCTTTTTTTGATCGTCTCTTCGCTGCTGCTTACCGCCTCAGCCGGAATATCATAAGCGTCCATCAGGCCAGGTGCAGGTCGCGCGTCATGTTCTCAATGCGATTAGGGTGGATGACCACATTATCTTCAATGCGGATTCCGCCATACGGCTTCAGCGCATCAATCGCCTGCCAGTCAAAGTGCTGGCTGTACTTGCCCCCGCGCAGCGGCGCCAGCAGCGAATCGATAATATAGAAGCCCGGCTCGATGGTCAGTACCATGCCGGGCTCCAGCACCCGGGTGCAGCGCAGATAGGGATATTGCGCCGGCGCAGCCAGGTGCGTACCGCGATCGTCCTGCATAAAACCGGCCACATCGTGTACCTGCAGCCCAAGAGGATGACCCAGGCCGTGCGGCATGAAAGGTCCGGTGAGATTTTCTGCCACCAGCGCCTCTTCCGTCAGGCCTTTTACCAGACCAAATTTCAGCAGCAAACGCGCAATGCGCTGGTGCATCTGCAGATGATAATCGGTATAGCGTACGCCCGCTTTCAGCGTGGCGATCAGCGCCAGCTCCTCTTTATTCATTGCCTCCACCAGCTCGGCATAGCGCGTTTTGCTTTGCGCTGCATAGCTGCGGGTTAAATCTGCTGCATATCCTGCGTACTCAGCGCCGGCGTCAATCAGGAAGCTGTGACGTTTGGCCGGCGGCTGGTGATCGAGCCGGGTATAGTGCAGCACGGCTGCATGTTCGTTCAGCGCCACAATATTGCCATACGGCACATCCGTATCCCGGTGCCCGGTAGCGGTAAGATAGGCGAGGTTAATATCGAACTCGCTCATGCCGGAGAAAAACGCCTCTTTCGCTGCGCGATGGCCAGCAACCGCCAGCTTCTGCGCCTGACGCAGGCAGGCGAGCTCATAATCCGTTTTGATACTGCGATGATAATGCAGGAAATCGATGACCGCCTGCGGGTTGATCTGCGCGCTGCTGAAGCCCAGCTGCGCAGCACGTTCCGGTACCGGGCCAATGTAGGCGACGTTCTCACGCGATGCGGGCAGCAGCTGTGCAATCTCATCTGCATTTTTCAGCCCGATGACATCAACATCTCCGGTCCAGAAGCTCTCCGGCAGCGGCTCAACGTTATGCCAGTAGTCGACAGGTGAATAGAACCAGAGTTTAGGTTTATTGCTGCCGTCGACCCACAGCCAGCAGTTCGGCACCTGCGTGACCGGCACCCAGGCTTTGAACTGCGGATTCACTTTAAACGGATAGGTGTGATCATCGAGAAAAACGGTCTGCAGCTCGCCGGAGTGGATCAGCAGCGCATCCAGTTTGCCGCGCGCCAGAATCTGTTGCGCCCGCTGCTGCAGCGTTTTGATATGCGCCTGATACAGTGTTTTCAGTGAATCCATGAACGAGTCTCCGATGTCGCGAAAGTGGCCGCAGTGTAGCATAGCCGCGCCGCTATTGGCGCGCCAGCCAGCCTGTGATCGCGGTATCAAATAAGCACACTGCCGTTTGCAAAAGAGGGGCAGGCCGCTCACACTCCTGTTCATCTGGTATGACCAGATCACTTTTCGCGGTTTCAGGAGACGGATATGCTCTACCAAGGCGATACCCTTTCATTACACTGGCTCGAAGACGGCGTTGCCGAGCTGGTTTTCGATGCTCCCGGCTCGGTCAATAAACTTGATATTAAAACCGTCGCCAGCCTGGGAGAGGCGCTGAATGTACTGCAGCAGCAGCCCGGTCTGCGCGGTCTGCTGTTAAGCTCCGCCAAACCCGCTTTTATCGTCGGCGCGGATATCACCGAGTTTCTTTCACTGTTTGATGCCCCTGAAGAGAAACTGAGCGCGTGGCTGACCTTTGCTAACAGCATTTTTAACCGGCTGGAAGATCTGCCGGTGCCGACCATTGCCGCCATTGATGGCTATGCGCTGGGAGGTGGCTGCGAGTGTGTGCTGGCAACCGATCTGCGCGTCGCGACGCCGGAAACGCGTATTGGCCTGCCGGAAACCCGGCTCGGCATCATGCCAGGCTTTGGCGGTAGCGTGCGTTTGCCGCGCCTGCTGGGAGCCGACAGCGCGCTGGAGATCATTGCCGCCGGCAAAGATGTGGATGGATTAAGCGCGCTGAAGCTGGGTCTGGTCGATGCCGTGGTCAGCCGCGACAAACTGCGTAGCGCCGCGCTCACTATGCTGCACGACGCCATTACCCAGCAGAGCTGGCAGGCACGCCGGGCGCCGAAGCTGGCGCCGCTGAAACTGAGTCCGGTTGAAGCCGCGATGAGCTTTACGCTGGCGAAAAGCATGGTGCTGCAGACGGCAGGTAAACACTATCCAGCTCCGCTGACAGCGGTGAAAACAATTGAAGCTGCCGCCGGGCTGACGCGCGATGATGCGCTTAAGCTTGAAACGGCTGCGTTTGTGCCGCTGGCACAGAGCGATGCTGCCCGCGCGCTGGTCGGCATTTTCCTCAACGATCAATACGTCAAAAGCCTGGCAAAAAAACATAGCGCCCGCGCAGAGCTGCCGCAGCAGGCAGCCGTGCTGGGTGCCGGCATCATGGGGGGCGGGATTGCCTGGCAGTCGGCGTGGAAAGGCGTACCGGTTATCCTGAAAGATATCAGTGAAAAAGCGCTGACGCTGGGTATGAATGAAGCCAGCAAGCTACTGAATAAACAGCTGGCGCGCGGCAAAATTGATGGCGCGAAACTCGCTGCCGTGCTGACGACTATCCAGCCGGTGCTGGAGTATAGCGGTTTCCGTCGCGCTGATGTGGTGGTAGAGGCGGTAGTAGAGAACCCGGCGGTCAAAGCGAAAGTGCTCGCTGAGACTGAACAGCAGCTGCGGGACGATGCCATTCTCGCCTCCAACACCTCAACCATTCCGATTAGCGAACTGGCGAAAGCGCTGCAGCGTCCGCAAAATTTCTGCGGTATGCACTTTTTCAATCCGGTACCGCGCATGCCGCTGGTGGAAGTGATCCGCGGCGAACAGACCTCAGAGGCGACCATCAGCAAGGTGGTGGCATGGGCTAGCAAAATGGGAAAAACAGCGGTCGTGGTTAACGACTGTCCCGGTTTCTTTGTTAACCGGGTACTGTTCCCCTATTTTGCGGCTTTCAGCCTGCTGCTGCGCGACGGCGCGGATTATCGCCAGATTGATAACGTCATGGAGCAGCAGTTTGGCTGGCCAATGGGACCGGCGTGGCTGCTGGATGTGGTTGGTATCGATACCGCCCATCACGCGCAGCAGGTCATGGCGCAGGGCTTTCCGGCGCGCATGCAGAAAACTTATCGTGACGCCATCGATGTCCTGTTTGATGCGGGCCGGTTTGGGCAGAAAAACGGCCTCGGCTTCTATCGCTGGGAACAGGATAAAAAAGGCAAAGCGCAGAAAATACCGGATCCTGACGCCGGTAAGCTTCTGAGCAGCGTCAGCGAACCCGCGCGTGCGTTCAGCGATGAAGAGATTATTAATCGCATGATGCTGCCGATGCTGCATGAAGTCGTGCGCTGCCTGGAAGAGAAGATTATCGCCTCACCGGCAGAAGCCGATATGGCGCTGGTCTATGGCCTTGGCTTCCCGCCGTTCCGCGGCGGCGCTTTCCGCTATCTCGATACGCTCGATAACAGCAACGTGGTCGACCAGGCCAGACGCTACGCGCATCTCGGCCCGCTTTATACGCTGCCGGAAGCGCTGGTGCAGCGTGCGCACGCGCATCAGAGCTGGTATCCCGCCGTTCAACCTATTGATGAAGCGTCGCTGCAGCGCGCCTGAGGAACAGAGATGGAAAATGTCGTCATTATTGATGCCGCACGCACGCCCATGGGCCGATCTAAAGGCGGCGCCTTTCGTCAGGTGCGGGCGGAAGATCTCTCAGCACATCTGATGCGGGAGTTGCTGAGTCGCAACCCGGCAATCGATCCCGCTTCGCTGGACGATATCATCTGGGGCTGCGTGCAGCAGACGCTGGAGCAGGGATTTAATATTGCGCGTAATGCGGCGCTGCTGGCGGAAATTCCGCACCGCGTGCCCGCCAGCACGGTGAATCGCCTCTGCGGTTCATCTATGCAGGCGCTGCATGACGCTGCCCGGGCCATTATGACCGGAGATGCGCAGACCTGCCTGATTGGCGGCGTTGAGCATATGGGTCATGTCCCGATGAGCCACGGCGTTGATTTCCATCCCGGCCTGAGCCGGACCGTGGCAAAAGCCGCCGGCATGATGGGCCTGACAGCGGAAATGCTGGCGCGCATGCACCATATCAGCCGCGAACAGCAGGATGCCTTTGCTTTCCGTTCGCATCAGCGCGCCTGGGCGGCGACGCAGCGCGGCGATTTTGCCCGCGAAATTATTCCCACCTGGGGGCACGACGCCGATGGCGTGCTGAAGCGCTATGAGAGTGATGAGGTCATCCGTCCGGAGACCAGCCTGGAGGGTCTGGCCGCGCTGCGGCCGGCGTTTGATCCGGTTAGCGGTACGGTGACCGCCGGCAGTTCATCCGCGCTCTCTGACGGCGCTGCCGCCATGCTAATCATGAGTGAAAGCCGCGCCCGCGAACTGGGCATCACGCCGCGTGCGCGTATCCGCAGTATGGCGGTAACCGGCTGCGATCCTTCAGTTATGGGATACGGCCCGGTTCCCGCCAGCAACATGGCGCTGAAGCGTGCCGGACTCAGCGTAGCGGATATCGGACTGTTTGAACTTAATGAGGCTTTTGCGGCACAAACCCTGCCCTGCATTAAAGATTTAGGGCTTATGCCGCAGATGGATGAGAAAGTAAACCTGAACGGCGGCGCGATTGCGCTGGGGCATCCGCTGGGCTGTTCCGGCGCGCGCATCAGCACCACCCTGCTTAACCAGATGACACAACATGACGTGCAGTTTGGCCTGGCCACCATGTGTATCGGCCTGGGTCAGGGCATCGCCACCGTATTTGAACGTATCTAAAACAGAGACCTGTGAATCGCACGTGTTCCCGCCCTTACGGGCGGGTTTTTTACGGCTGCGCCTCAAATAAACGCAAAGGCATCGCCATACATCTGCGCTTCCAGCGCGCCGCGCTCGCTGCAGAAGCGCTCACGGGCAATTTTTGCCATCTCAAAGCGTCCGGCGATATAGATATCATGGCCGCTCAGATCGGCATGATCCTGCATAACGGCGGTCAGTACCGTACCGCTGCGCCCCTGCCAGCCATCTGCAGGCTGCTCAACCACCGGAATTACCCTGAGATTCGGGTGTTTCACCGCCAGCGCTTCCAGCTCATCCATATCGTAGAGGTGCTGCAGTTCGCGTCCGCCCCAGTAAATGGCGATGTCGCGATCGGGCTGCTGCGCCAGCGCGGTCAGCAGCAGTGAACGCGCGTAGGAAAAGCCGGTGCCGCCGGCGATCAGAATCACCGGGCGCTCGCTCTCTTCCCGCAGCCACGCATCACCATGCGGCATATCAATCGTTACCTGCCGGTCGCTTCTGATGCGATCCATCACTGCCATAGCGTAAAGATTGAGATCGGATGCGCCAATGTGCAGCTCAATAATCTCTTTCTCCATTGGCGTTGAGGCAATGGAGAAAGGACGCTTGTCGCGCTCATCCATTACCACCATCAGATACTGACCGGCGCGAAAGCTAAATTCCGCTTCCGGGATCAGGCGCACGCGATATACGGTCTCGGTAATCGCCTCAACCGAAGTCACTTTGCAGCTTAACGTCGTCATAATTGCCCTTTCTTATGGTTCTCTGCTGCCGTCAGCGCTGCGGCGGTTCGGCAAAGATTGCTAACTCATCCCAGATTGCATCAATACGCGCGGTGACTGCCGGATCTTTGACGATCGGCGTGCCCCACTCGCGCTGCGTTTCACCCGGCCATTTATTGGTGGCATCCAGCCCCATTTTGGAGCCCAGCCCCGAGACCGGTGAAGCAAAGTCGAGGTAATCGATCGGCGTATTCTCTACCAGTACGGTATCGCGCGCCGGGTCCATGCGGGTGGTAATCGCCCAAATCACATCATTCCAGTCGCGCGCGTTTACGTCATCGTCACACACAATAACAAATTTGGTGTACATAAACTGACGCAGAAATGACCAGACGCCAAACATCACCCGCTTGGCATGTCCTGCATACTGTTTTTTGATCGTCACTACCGCCAGGCGATAGGAGCAGCCTTCAGGCGGCAGATAAAAATCGACAATCTCCGGAAACTGCTTGATTAAGATTGGCACCAGCACTTCATTCAGTGCCACTCCCAGCACCGCAGGCTCATCGGGTGGACGACCGGTATAGGTGGAATGATAGATCGGTTTACGCCGCTGCGTAACGTGCGTAACGGTAAAGACCGGAAAGCTGTCTACTTCATTATAGTAACCGGTATGGTCGCCATAGGGGCCTTCCGGCGCCATGTCGCCTGGTTCAATGTAGCCTTCCAGCACAATCTCCGCGCTGGCAGGCACTTCCAGATCGCAGGAGACGCATTTTACCACTTCGGTTTTATTGCCGCGCAGCAGGCCGGCGAAGGCGTACTCCGAGAGCGTATCCGGCACCGGCGTGACCGCGCCCAGTATGGTGGCGGGATCGGCACCCAGCGCTACCGCAACCGGAAAGCGTTCGCCGGGATGGGCTTTGCACCACTCCTGAAAATCGAGCGCGCCGCCGCGGTGCGACAGCCAGCGCATAATCAGCCGGTTTTTGCCGATAACCTGCTGGCGGTAGATCCCCAGGTTCTGTCGCTCTTTATGCGGTCCGCGTGAAACGGTCAGTCCCCAGGTAATCAGCGGTGCCGCATCGCCAGGCCAGCACTTCATCACCGGAATACGCGACAAATCAACCTCATCGCCGCTGAAGATCTCTTCCTGACAGGGAGCATTGCGCAGACGCTTTGTTGGCATATTCAGCACCTGCTTAAACTGCGGCATTTTGTCAAAGAGATCGCGGAAACCTTTGGGCGGCTCCGGCTCCTTCAGAAACGCCAGCAGCTTACCGACGTCGCGCAGCGCGCTGACCTCCTCCTGCCCCATACCCATCGCCACGCGCTTTGGCGTGCCAAACAGGTTACACAGCACCGGCATGTCATACCCTTTGGGGTTTTCAAACAGCAGCGCCGGGCCGCCGGCACGCAGCGTGCGGTCGGCGATTTCGGTCATCTCCAGTTCAGGATCAATCTCCTGAGTGATGCGCTTGAGCTCGCCACGCTGTTCCAGCAGCGAAAGAAAATCTCGTAAGTCCTGGTATTTCATGTGGCTTCAGTTTTCCGGCCAGAGTGAATCGGGAAATCGTGCAGATCCGTAATGGTCTGGCAGTCTGATACAGATGCGCCCTGGTCGTCAATTCTCTTGCCGCAAAGCGCACAGATAACGCACTAATCAGAAAATTCGCAGAGAATTTCTCTGGCCGGCACGGTATACGCCAGCCGATACGCTATAACTCTGACTGCAGGTTTGTTATTCTTGGCATCCATTATTCGGGGGCAGTTATGGAATCCTGGTACTTACTCTATTGCAAACGCGGACAGCTGCTGCGCGCCAAGGAACACCTTGAGCGTCAGGCAGTGACATGCCTCAGTCCAACGATCGCGATGGAGAAGCTGGTGCGCGGTAAACGCACCACTGTCAGTGAGCCGCTGTTCCCTAACTATCTGTTTATTGAGTTCGATCCGGAAGCGATTCATACCACCACCATCAGCAGCACGCGTGGCGTCAGCCATTTTGTGCGCTTTGGCGCTATGCCCGCCACGGTGCCCTATGAAGTGATTGAAGCGCTGCAGACCGATACACCACAGATTGTTCTGGATCCTGAAACGCCGCAGTCGGGCGATGAAGTGCTTATTACCGACGGCACGTTTGAAGGGCTGCGGGCGATTTTTGCCGAGCCCGACGGTGAAACCCGTTCGATCCTGTTGCTGAATCTGCTGAATAAGCAGGTGATGCGCAGTGTGGATAACAAACTGTTTCGTAAGGTTTAAGCCAGCCTGAACAGCTGACGCGCGTTTGCGTCGGCCTGCGCACTCAGCACCTCCGCCGTCTCTCCGCGCCAGCCCGCCACCTGCTGCACCAGATGAGGCAGAAAACAGGGTTCATTGCGCCGCGAGGCCGGACGGGGCCGCATATCGCGCGGCAGCAAATAAGGCGCGTCCGTCTCCAGCAGTAAACGCTCCGCCGGAATCAGCGGCAGCATCTCACGCAGCGCCATTCCGCGGCGTTCATCACACACCCAGCCGGTAATGCCCACTGAGAGGCCCAGCGCCAGACAGGCTTCCAGCTCCGTGCGCGTGCCGGTAAAGCAGTGCACCACCGCTCCCGCCAGCTTCGGCAGCCACGGCTCCAGCACCGCGACAAAGCGATCGTGCGCTTCGCGGCAGTGTAAAAACACCGGCAGCTGCAGCTCTGCGGCCAGCGCCAGCTGGGCATCGAATGCATACTCCTGCTGCTGATGCGCAGCCAGATTGCGGTTGAAGTCGAGCCCGCACTCCCCTATGGCAACTACCTGTTCGCTCTCTGCCAGGCGGCGCAGCGTGCTGGCTGTTTCTGCGGACCACTCACTGGCGTGATGCGGATGAACGCCGGCCGTAGACCAGCAGTAGCCGGGATGCTGTGCTGCCAGCTGTCGTGCCTGCTGGCTCTCCAGCGCGTTAGTGCCGGTAAGCAGCATGCCGGTGACACCTGCTTCACGCGCGCGCTTAACCACCTGAACGCGATCTTTTGCGAATTGCGTGCTGGTCAGGTTTACACCGATATCAAACATCTCTTCCCCTAAATAAAAACCGCCCGGCAGGCGGGCGGTTTGTAAAATGCTTTCACCCCGCGCGCAACGGGGTGTCCTGCGTAAACGCGATCAGGAGTCTTCCTCTGCCGCTTTACGCCCTTTGCCCACGTAGTAGCGGGAAAAGAATACGCCGACTTCAAACAGGCAGTACATCGGAATAGCGAGCAAAGTTTGGGAAAAAACGTCTGGCGGTGTGAGCAGCATCCCAACAACGAAAGCGCCGACCAGAATATAAGGCCGTTTTTTTCGCAAATCGTCCGGCGTGGTGATTCCGGTCCAGCAGAGCAGCACGATGGCTATCGGCACTTCAAACGCAACGCCAAACGCCATAAACAGCGTCATGACAAAGTCGAGATAGTTCGTAATATCGGTTGCAATGGTGACGCCCTGCGGCGCGGTTTTGGCAAAAAAGCCAAACGCCAGCGGAAAGACAATAAAGTAGGCAAAAGCCACACCAACATAAAACAGCAGCGTGCTGGAGAAAAGCAGTGGCATAACCAGCCGGCGTTCATGCCGGTAGAGCGCTGGCGCGATAAATGCCCACACCTGATAGAGGATCACCGGAACCGCCAGAAACACCGAGACAATGATGGTCAGCTTGATCGGCGTAAAAAATGGCGAGGCAACATCTGTGGCAATCATACTGGCGCCGGCCGGCATCTGGCTGATTAGCGGCGCGGCAATCGCGTGATAGATGTCGTTAGCGAAATAGACCAGGCAGAGAAAAATCGCAAACACGGCAATGATGCAGTTCAGCAGACGCTTACGCAGCTCGATCAGATGGCTGATGAGCGGCTGGGTATCTTCAACAGCCATGGTTATCGTTCATCTTTTGCAGAAAGGGGAGTGGATGAGTGCGCCGCATCAGCCCGATTGTTAACGGTTTCTGCGGCAGCAGGTGCCTGCGCCGGTGCGCTGGCGTGATGCTCCGCCTGCGCGGGCGTGACAGCAGCAGCAGCCGGAGGCACATCAGGTTTAACCGCGGCAGGCTGATGAATCGTGTTCGCTTCATCCTCCGCTTTTTCGATATCAATACTCTGCTGAACAGAGCGCTTCATGGAATCAGCGGTTTTGCGCAGCTCTTCCATTGACTGCTTCAGCTCCGGAGAGAGCGTTCCCTTTCCCGCCTCTTCCACTTTTTTCAGGCTGTCCTGCAACTCCTGCAGCTTTAGCTCCTGCGCCAGCTCGTGCTGCACATTAGCCGCCAGCGAGCGAATTGCCCGGATCCAGCCCACTACGGTTTTGACCGCCACCGGCAGACGTTGCGGCCCGAGCACAATCAGGCCGATCACGAACACCAGAACCAGTTCACTAAAGCCAATATCGAACACAGTTACACCTTACTTATCCCGCGGCTGATCTTTGTTCACCGGGTCATGCTGTTTATCTGCCAGCGTTTTGGCATTGAAGTCAGCATCCTGCTCTTTAGGCAGATCTTTTTTCTCATCTTCATCACTCATCGCTTTTTTAAAGCCGCGAATAGATGAGCCAAGATCTGAACCGAGGTTGCGCAGTTTATTGGTGCCAAACAGAAGTACAACGATGACGGCAATAATTAATAATTGCCAGATACTGATACCGCCCATGAGATATGCCTCTGAAATACTTAATAAAACGAAAAACTGTAATGTGGCAGGCCGTGAAACCGGCTCCGGCCTGCGACATTACGCGATTTGCATCAGGCAAACAATTAGTTTGTCTTGCGCCAGCCCACCAGCCAGGTCACGATGCCCGCCGCCATTAACAGCGCCGGGAAGAAGTCCCAGTCGGGCCGGCTCAGGAGTACTGCCGTTCCGCTTAACAGCAGCGTAGCCCCCACACCAAACAGGTAGCGCGACTGATGATGCCGGGTACGCTGCGCGTTGAGTTCATTAACCAGTTTATCGACGCTGTGCTGCAATAACTTATGCTGGCGCATGCTGTCGTAAAACAGCTCCGGCAGTTCTGGCAGTTTCTCTGCCCAGAAAGGTGCTTTCTCTTTAACCTTACGTACCAGTGCCGGAAGACCGATCTGATCTTTGATCCACTCTTCCAGAAAGGGCTTCGCGGTTTTCCATAAATCGAGCTGCGGGTAGAGCTGACGTCCAATCCCTTCAATATAGAGTAGCGTTTTTTGCAGCAGCACCAGCTGCGGCTGCACTTCCATATTAAAGCGGCGCGCCGTGTTGAACAGGTTCAGCAGCACGTGACCAAATGAGATCTCCGCCAGCGGCTTCTCAAAAATCGGTTCACAGACGGTGCGGATAGCAAACTCAAAATCTTCAACGTTGGTATCGGGCGGCACCCAGCCGGAATCTACATGCAGTTCTGCTACCTTGCGGTAGTCGCGGTTAAAGAAGGCAATAAAGTTTTCGGCCAGATAGCGCTTATCTTCTTTGTTAAGCGATCCCACAATACCGCAGTCGATACCAATATATTGCGGATCTTCCGGATGATCGTAACTGACAAAAATGTTGCCCGGATGCATATCGGCGTGAAAGAAGCTGTCGCGGAATACCTGGGTAAAGAAAACCTGCACGCCGCGTTCAGCCAGCAGCTTCATATTGACGCCATGCTGCTCCAGCGTGGCGACATCCGAGATCGGGATCCCGTAAATCCGTTCCATCACCAGCATGGTTTCGCTGCAGTAATCGGAGTAGACCTCCGGTACGTAGAGCATGCGGCTTTGATCAAAATTACGGCGCAGCTGAATCGCATTGGCCGCTTCCCGCAGCAGATTGAGTTCATCAATCAGCGTTTTTTCATAATCGCGGACCACCTCCATCGGACGCAGGCGGCGACCATCCGGCAACAGGCGCGGCACCCAGCGTGCCAGCCGGTAGATCAGCTTCATATCCGCTTTGATTACCGGCAGGATATCAGGGCGGATCACTTTAATAACCACTTTGCGGCCGTTAGATTTCAGCGTCGCGGTGTGGACCTGAGCGATAGAGGCAGAGGCGAGCGGTTTAATATCGAAATCATCAAACCAGGTCTCAACCGGACCGCCAATTGAGCGCTCAATCTGCGCTTTTGCTTTCACGCCGTCAAACGGCGCAACACGGTCCTGCAGGATTGCCAGCTCATCGGCAATCTTTGGCGGAAACAGATCGCGACGGGTTGAGAGCATCTGACCAAACTTGATCCAGACCGGGCCAAGCTGCTCCATTGCCAGGCGCAGGCGCAGGCCCATCTCCGCTTCTTTATGCCGGTTAGGGATCCAGAATACGCAGCGGCGCCACAGCCGCAGCGGCAGCGTGATGCGCATGTGCGGTATGAGTTCATCCAGCCCGTAGGTCAGAAAAATTTTAATGATAAAATATAAGCGCCGAAGTTCTCCGAGCGTCATTTCGCCTCCCGCTGTGCCAGACGCGCCTCAAAGGCGTTTAGTGAACGCTCCATCGCTTCAACCTCTTCTGCAAACCATGCCAGCTCCAGCGCACCGGGCGCCAGCCGCCACTCTTCGGTTACCACCTGACTGAGATAGTCCTGACGGCGTGTTACCTGCTGCTGCGCAAAAGCCAGCGCCCGCCTGCCAGCCTGACTGATACCCTGAGCCGCAATATCACCGGTCCAGGGCGCCAGATACTCTGCCGGATCGAGTTCAGCCAGATCCATTAATGCGGAAAACTGCTGTACCACCTGCAGATCGCCCTCAACGTTCAGCTCGCCGCTGCGGATCAGGCCGGTAAGCTGCTGGCGATCGCGCAGTTTAGGCAACGTACTCAGGCGCAGACTGACGCTGCAGTCGCTGCTGTCCTGCCAGTCGCCCAGCACGTCCAGTCGCGTTTCGCTGAAAACCAGTACAAGGGGAAAATCGAGCTCCTGCAGCCGCAGCAGCAGCACCTTACCTGCCAGGCGCTGCCGGGCAGCTTTCAGACTGCGATCGCGATAAAGTACACGATTCAGCGCGGTTTCAAGCGCGCCGGTAATAAGAGGGGTTAGCGTCATGGTTACTCAGAACTTAAAGCCACGATGCAGCGCGACAATGCCGCCAGTCATGTTGTGATACGTACTGTTTTCAAAACCAGCATCGTTCATCATCGCTTTCAGGGTTTCCTGATCGGGATGCATACGAATAGATTCAGCCAGATAGCGATAGCTCTCTGCGTCATTCGCCACCAGCTGCCCGATACGCGGCAGAATATGGAATGAATAGGCGTCATACGCCTTGCTCAGCGGATCCAGCACCGGCTTAGAAAATTCCAGCACCAGCAGACGACCGCCCGGCTTCAGCACGCGAAACATTGAGGCCAGCGCTTTCTCTTTTTCCGTAACGTTGCGCAGGCCAAACGAGATGGTGATGCAGTCAAAATAGTTATCCGGGAACGGCAGAGCTTCCGCATTCGCCTGCACATAGCTGACGTTGCCGGTGACCCCGAGATTACGCAGCTTTTCACGGCCCATTTTCAGCATCGAGCTGTTAATATCCGCCAGAACCACCTGCCCGGTTTCACCCACCAGGCGGGAAAATTTCGCCGTGAGATCGCCCGTGCCGCCTGCCAGGTCGAGCACGCGCTGACCGCGACGCACGCCGCTGCTGTCAATGGTAAAACGCTTCCATACGCGATGGACGCCGAACGACATCAAATCGTTCATCAGGTCATATTTTGCCGCAACGGAATGAAACACGTCCGCGACTTTATCGGCCTTTTCACTTTTTGCTACGGTCTGGAAGCCAAAGTGAGTAGTTTCCTGCTGTGATTCATCTGCCATCGGTTTTACCTGTTCCACAAATAATTCTCTCCGAAGTGTATCAGAGTCGCGCGATCCGAGCACGTTGCCGCCGGTTATTCATTGATACGGCGCACTTCTGCCGGTGTTTCCGCATCATCTTCTGCCCAGCGCTCATTCGCTTCATCCGGCAGCGCCTGCTGCACCAGCTGCGGATTAATGGGCCGCTTAACTTCAACTCCCAGCGACTTAAACGCCTCGCTCTGGGCGATAAGATTGCCGCGCCCTTCTGCCAGCTTTTTCATCGCCTGCTGATAGCTTTGCTGCGCCTTATCCAGATTATGGCCGATGCCGCTCATATCATCGACAAACAGCCGCATTTTGTCATAGAGCCGTGCGGCGCGATCGGCAATGCGCTGGGCGTTGCGGCTCTGATGCTCATAGCGCCACAGATTATTGATAGTACGCAGCGCCACCAGCAGCGTAGTCGGACTGACCAGCATAATATTCTGCTGCAGCGCCTCGCTAATCAGCTCAGGCTGCCGATCGATGGCCAGCAAAAACGCCGGCTCCACCGGGATAAACATCAGCACATAATCCAGCGAGCGTAAACCGGGCAATTGTTGATAATCTTTTCGCCCCAGCAGACGAATATGACCGCGCATCGCCGCAACATGATCCTGAATCGCCAGCTCCCGTGCGGCATCATCCTCAGCGTTAAAGTAGCGCTCATACGCGACCAGCGTCATCTTGGCGTCCACCACCACATCTTTGCCCTGCGGCAGCCTGACAATCACGTCAGGCTGCATGCGCCCCTGCTCCAGCGCGATGTTAACCTGGGTTTCATACTCATACCCCTCCCGCAGGCCGGACGCTTCCAGTACCCGGCTGAGCACCACTTCGCCCCAGTTACCCTGAATCTTGTTGTCGCCTTTCAGCGCTTTGGTCAGGTTTAACGCCTCCTGCGCCATTTGTGCATTGAGCTGCTGCAGCTGGCGGATCTCATACGTTAACGTATGACGCTCACGCGCCTCCTGACCGAAACTCTCATTGACCTGACGGCGAAAGCCATCCAGCTGATCGCGCAGCGGCGCAATCAGGCTGTTCAGACTCTGTCGATTTTGCTCATCAACACGGCGACCGCTGTTTTCAAAAATGCGATTCGCAAGATTCTCAAACTGGGCGCTCAGACGCTGCTCGCTGTTAGTCAGCAGCCGCTGCTTCTCTTCAGCGGCAAAGCGCGTCTCCTCCAGCCGGATAGTCACCTCGCGCAGCTCCGCTTCCTGTGCGCTGTTGACCTCCAGCTGATTACGCAGTTCGCGGCTGAGCTGCTCACTTTCTGCACGCCAGTAATCCAGCTGCTGCAAGCGCTCCTGTGCCCCGCTCAGGGTGCCATGGAGCTGCCGCAGCTCCTGTTCACGCTGCCGGAGCTGCAGCTGCAGCTGTTCCTGTTCGCGCTGCTGACGCTGCTGCGCTGCTTCCAGCAGGCGATGCTCCGCGGTCAGGCTGGCGTGTTGCTGGCTGGCACGCAGCTGCGCCAGCAGCCAGCCGATACCCAGACCGGCCAGTGCCAGCACAAGCGTGATAATAAATTGCTGATCCATGATCCCCCCGCCCCTCGCGATGCTCAGGGGAAAGGTAAAGTTGGCCTGGAGGAATGTCTACTGAAATCTCTGACCGCCAGGCCGCAGGAGGTCAGCAGGCTCTGACCGTGAGTTCGCCCGCTTTCCAGGCATCGATCAGGAAAAATGGCATCGGCAGCACCCATTCACGCTCATTCACCACGCGCGCCGGATAACACCAGCTCTGGTCGCCACAGGCGAGTTCAACCTGCTGCGTCCCGTTGCAGGGGGCAGTGGCCTTACCGGTCATGCTGGCATAGCCGGCGTTACTGCCAACATGAAAATGGTCCGTCTGCCAGCGAACGGGGGCGTGAGCGGGCCACGGCTGCGCCTGATGAAAATGAAAAAGATCGTCATGACTGAGCAGGCTGGTGCGAACGGTGGGCCACAGCGCCACCTTGAGGAAATATTGATCGGTGAAGCGCTGATTGCCGGTGTAGCGCGCCATAAAGTCACGCATCTGCTGCGCAAGGTTGCGGAAGACGCCGTGACAGCCGCCCCACATTCCGGCCAGCAGCAGTTCAGTATGGGTAAAGTAGTCACGCATATGATGAAACCAGAACGGCGAGTCGAGCCAGGCCTGCACGGCCGCGGCTTCGCGCTCTGACAGCAGCGAGTCGGCGTCGCGAATGATAAAGCGCCTGACCGTGGGGTCATCCATCACCAGAAAGCGCCAGAGCGTAGGCTGAATCTCCTTTTCGTGCGACATATCCACCAGCTGCGCGCCGGCCTGCTGCAGGCGCTGCCAGACGTGCTGCGGCACGCTTTCATCCAGATAGACGCGACAGTGCCATGCCGGATAGAGCTCGCGCGCGACCTCAACGTTCTTAATCAGCGTTTCGCAGTAGCGCGGCTGATTGCCATACAGGCTGAACGCAATACTGTTTTCCGCCGGATTGTGCGGGTTAAACGCCGGTGGCGCATCAGCCGGAAACGGCTGCTTTTGTCCGGCAGAAAAGCGGGCATCAGAGTGCATCAGCGAAGCCAGGCCGTAGCGCGCCACCTCATCCGGCTTATCCAGCCAGCCGCAGACCTCAGTCAGGCCATCCAGCCAGGTTTCCGAAGCCTGTGCACGCTGTGCGTCAGGCGCCTGGCAGATTTTCTGATAGATTTTGTACGATTTTTTATAGTCGCCGGTGCGCATCAGCGTCAGCGCATAGTCGCTGAGCACCTGCATATGGTTCGGCATTACCCGCAATACCGCTTCACAGCACTGACGCGCCTGCGCGTAGTCGCCGTCGGCCATCGCCTGGCGAAACTGCGCGGCGGCGTGTTCAACGCGCGCCTGCGCAGCAGCGGGATTATTGACAGAGGCGGAACGGGGAGCGGAGAAGGTTTTGCGCATAAAAGGGATCCCGGAGTTCGCTGAATAGGTGCGCATCCTTATTCGTCAGCAACTGAGTTCCCTGTGAGGCGGGTCCCGCATCCATTGCCAACTGGCGCACTACAGTAAGCGACGCGCGGCTTCCACCACAATTTTCACGGCGTCGCTCTCGGTCTGCTTCATGGTTGCCGCGTCCGGGATCTCTTTTTGCGTACGGTTCACAATGACGCCAGCCACCATGCCGGCACGCAGTCCCTGACTGGCGCACATGGTTAACAGTGTAGCGGATTCCATCTCATAGTTAAGTACGCCCATCGCCTGCCACTCCTGCATGGAGCCCTGAAAGCGATTGACCACACGACCAGAGAAGGTGTCGTAACGCTCCTGGCCCGGATAGAAGGTATCAGAAGAGGCAGTGATGCCGATATGGGTACGCGCGCCGCACTCTTCTGCCGCCGCGACCAGCGCCGTGGTACAGGCAAAATCGGCCACGGCCGGAAACTCCATCGGAGCAAAGTGCAGGCTGGCGCCATCCAGGCGTACTGAGGCGGTCGTCACCAGCACGTCACCGACGTTAATGTGCGGCTGAATGGCACCGGTGGTGCCGACGCGCAGGAAGGTGCGGACGCCGAGCTGCGCCAGCTCCTCTACCGCAATCGAAGTGGAAGGACCACCGATACCGGTTGAGCAGACCACTACCGGCTTGCCGTCGATCTCCGCCAGCCAGGTGGTGAATTCACGATGCGACGCCAGATGCTGCGGATTCTCCATCAGCGCAGCGATTTTTTTCACCCGCTCCGGGTCGCCCGGGACAATCGCCAGCGTAGCGCCTTTCAGGTCAGCTTTAGTGATACCAAGGTGGAAAACGTCAGACTGGGTCATATCAGACTCCTGCTAATTAAGTATTGTGACGCGCACTCTACGTGAGGCAGCGCGACAAATATGTGATATCTCTCACTTCGAATAATGAAAGTTACATTACTAACCGCACTATTTGTGATTTTTGTCACAATATGATGCGCCGTTTCGCACATTTATCCGGCACGGTGCTGCGTAAGCTTCAGCGGCAATGTTAATACAGAAGCCGCATCTGAGAATCTGTTCCTTTTACCCTGTAACCATCCGGCCATTATGACCAGGCTATAGTTACCTGATTGCGCACCTGCCAGCACGGAGAGAACCATGAAAACCACAGAAAATATGGCACAAGAATCGACCCCGGGTGGCTTCGCCTCAGCGGCGCAGCCCGCCGCCAGCAGCACAATCATTACCCAAAGCGATGCGATTCAGTGTGGCGAGACCTCTATTCCCAGCCAGGGTGAAAATCTGCCTGCCTGGTACGCACGACCTAAATCATTCAGCGGTACGCTGCCGGTGGTACTGGTGGTTCAGGAAATTTTTGGCGTACATGAGCATATCCGCGATCTGTGTCGCCGCCTGGCACTGGAGGGCTACCTCGCAGTGGCGCCGGAACTCTATTTCCGCGAAGGCGATCCGCAGGAGTATCACGATATCCCGACGCTGCTCAGCGAGCTGGTAAGCAAAGTGCCCGACAGCCAGGTGCTTGCCGATCTCGATCATGCGGCAAACTGGGCTGCACGGCACGATGGCGATATTCGACGTCTGGCGATTACCGGCTTCTGCTGGGGCGGGCGCATCAGCTGGCTGTTTGCCGCACACAATCCTCAGGTGCGTGCCGCAGCCGCGTGGTATGGCCGCCTGGAAGGGGAAAAAACGCTGAAGCAGCAGAAGCATCCGATTGATGTCGCTGTCGATCTCAACGCGCCGGTGCTCGGCCTGTATGGCGGGCAGGATGAGGGTATCCCGCTGGAGAGCATCGATAAAATGCGTCAGGCGCTGCATGCCGCCAATGCCAAAGCGGAAATTGTGGTCTATCCGGATGCCGGTCATGCGTTTAACGCTGATTATCGTCCGGGCTATCATGCGGAGTCGGCCCGGGATGCCTGGCAACGTATGCTGGCGTGGTTTAAACAGTATGGGGTAGCCCCCACCGCATAACGTTATCCGGGGCGCTGAGGCGCCCTTTTTCGTGCACGTTCTGCTTTTGACGCCCGCGTTTGCTGCCTCTGCGCGCGGCAGCCTCCCATTTAGCCATCCAGATGTTTACACCGCCACAATCTGCGGGTAGTGTATAGCTTACCGCGTCATCCGTTTTGTCCCGCTGTGAAGGATTCTCATGATCGAACTCAAACACCTGCGAACGCTGCAGGCGTTACACAACACCGGCTCGCTCGCCGCCGCTGCGGCGCAGCTGCACCAGACGCAGTCTGCGTTATCGCATCAGTTCAGCGATCTGGAGCAGCGCCTTGGCTTCCGGCTGTTTGTGCGTAAAAGCCAGCCGCTGCGCTTTACGCCGCAGGGTGAGATTTTACTGCAGCTGGCAGAGCAGGTACTGCCGCAGATCCAGCAGGCGCTGCAGGCGTGTCATGAGCCACAGCAGCAGGCTACGCTGCGCATCGCCATTGAATGCCACAGCTGTATTCAGTGGCTGACGCCTGCGCTGAATAACTTCCGCAAGAGCTGGCCGCAGGTGGTGATGGACTTTAAATCCGGCGTCACCTTTGATCCGCAGCCGGCGCTGCAGCAGGGCGAGCTTGATGTGGTACTGACCTCGGATATTCTGCCGCGCAGCGGGCTGTTTTATACGCCGATGTTTGATTTTGAGATGCGGCTGGTGCTGGCACCCGATCATCCGCTGGCGCAGCGCACGCATATTACGCCGCAGGATTTCGCTGATGAAGTTCTGATGATCTACCCGGTACAGCGCCAGCGGCTGGATGTCTGGCGTCACTTTCTGCAGCCCGCCGGCGTCAGCCCGGCGCTGAAAAGCGTGGACAATACGCTGCTGCTGATTCAGATGGTTTCGGCGCAGATGGGGATCGCCGCCCTGCCGCACTGGGTGGTTGAGAACTTTGAGAAGCAGGGGCTGGTCGTCACTAAAACGCTGGGCGACGGTCTCTGGAGCCGGCTCTACGCCGCCGTACGCGAAGGCGAACAGCGTCAGCCGGTGCTGGAAGCCTTTGTGCGTTTTGCCCGTCAGCACGCCTGTGATCACCTGCCGTTTGTGCGCGACGCTTCACAGCCGGGCGCGGTATTACCCGGCGCATCCTGATGGCCCGGCGCGGCGTGCGTGCGCCGCGCTGTTATCCCCGCCCCGCCTGCACTATAATGCGCCGCCTTTACTGCATACCCGGAGAGTTTCACCATGACTAATAACGATGTTCTGCGCAGCGTGCGCTATATGCTTGATCTGAGCGATAGCAAAGTGGTGGAGATTTTTGCCCTTGCGGGAAGCGATGTGCCGCTGGAGGATGTGCAGGCCTGGCTGAAAAAAGAGGATGACGCCGCGTTTCGCAAACTGCCTGATGTACTGATGGGTTATTTCCTCAACGGGCTGATCTACTACCGGCGCGGTAAAAGCGACGATGCGCCGGCGCCCTCTGTTGAACGTCGCATGAGCAATAACATCTTTCTGAAGAAGCTGCGTATCGCGTTTGCGCTGAAAACCACCGATATCCCCGACATCCTGCTGAAAGCCAACTTCAAGGTTTCACAGGGCGAAATCGGCGCTATCTTCCGCAACCCGGATCACAAGAACTACCGCGAATGTGGCGATCAAATCCTGCGTAATTTCCTGAAAGGGTTAACGCTGATTCAGCGTCCGGGAACGCCGGCGAAGAAAAGCTGATCGCATGGCGCAGCCTGCAGGCTGCGCCCGTCACGTGCTCAGGCGTGACGCCTGCCAGTCACCCAGCGTTTATGCACATAGAGTGAAGCGAAGATCACCGCAGCGCCCGCAATAAAGCTCGGCCAGTGTGGCTTCTCCTGCCAGATCGCCAGATTCACCAGCAGCCCCGCCGGAACATGCATATTGTTCATAATGCCCAGCGTGCCGGCATCCACCTGCGTGGCTCCGTAGTTCCACATAAAATAGCCCAGCCCGGATGCGGCAACGCCCAGCCATATCAGCACGCTCCACTGCAGCGTAGTCGTGGGCAGTTTCTGCGGATTGCCCCACAGCGACCAGGCCAGGGCGGCAATCAGCACCGCTCCGAGATAGAACCAGGAGAACGCCGTATGCTGCGGCATGGGCCGCGTCTCCTGCAGCCGTTTGTATCCCACCATGCCGACAGCAAAGCAGAGATTCGCCGCCTGCACCAGCAGCAGACCCAGCCAGAAATGATCGCTGACTTTGTCATAGCGAATAATGGCTGCCCCCGCTACCGCCAGCAGCGCGCTGAAGGCGTAGCCGATGCGCAAGGGACGCCGGCTCAGCAGGTCATAAATCAGCGTGATATAGAGCGGCGTCATCACCGTAAACAGCAGGAACTCAGATACGCTCAGGTAGAGATAGGCTTCAAAACTGAGCAGATACATAATGCCGAGCTGCAGCATTCCCACCAGCATATAGAGCAGCAGCGTTGATGCCCGGTAGCCGCGCCAGCGCAGAAACGGCAGAAAAACCAGCGCGGCCAGGCCCAGGCGCATCAGCACGGAAAACCAGCTATCAACCTGGCCGGCCAGATATTCGCCGATCAGACTAAAAGAAAAAGCCCACAATACAGTGGTGATAATAAGTAACAGCACGGTACACCATTTCCCGATAAACAGAGGCGCTAGTGTAATCAAACCCGCCTGCGTCAGCTGAATAATCTGGTTTACAACTGAATATATTTTACCCAATCGTGGCGAGCAGCTGGCGATCCGTGCTGGTCCGCTGTTACCTCCTGATACAGGCCCTGGTCAGAATGCGCATTAACACCGGCTTAAAACCTGGCAAAATGCGCGAAATCCAACATTTCCTGGTTTTTTTCGCTCCTGATTGTCATAAAACTGTAACATATGTGTCACACGTCACAGTAACGTGCAGCAACCATCTCTATTCTTTGCGCGATATGGAAACACCAGGTTTCCTTTACGCTTATGCGTATTTCTGCCCCAACCTGCTGGGAAATTCATAACTATTCTGCGCCCCGGAGGGCCACACTCATGCTGAGTATTTTCAAACCTGCACCGCATCGGCCTCAGGTCGCTGACGATCGTGTTGATCCGCTGTATCGCCGGCTGCGCTGGCAGATCTTCCTCGGGATCTTCTTTGGCTATGCCGCTTACTATCTGGTACGCAAAAACTTCGCGCTGGCGATGCCCTATCTGGTTGAACAGGGATTCTCGCGCGGTGATTTAGGGTTTGCCCTCTCCGGCATCTCTATTGCGTACGGCTTTTCCAAATTCATCATGGGGTCTGTTTCCGATCGCTCAAACCCGCGCGTTTTTCTGCCGGCGGGCCTGATTCTTGCCGCCTCGGTCATGCTGTTTATGGGCTTCGTGCCCTGGGCGACCTCCAGCATTATGGTGATGTTTGTTCTGCTGTTCCTGTGTGGCTGGTTCCAGGGAATGGGCTGGCCGCCGTGTGGCCGCACCATGGTGCACTGGTGGTCACAGAAAGAGCGCGGCGGCATCGTTTCCGTGTGGAACTGCGCGCATAACGTCGGAGGCGGTATCCCGCCGCTGCTGTTCCTGCTCGGTATGGCGTGGTTTAACGACTGGAAAGCGGCGCTCTATATGCCCGCGTTTGGCGCCATTCTGATCGCGCTGTTTGCATTTGCCATGATGCGCGATACGCCGCAATCGTGCGGCCTGCCGCCGATTGAAGCGTGGAAAAACGACTATCCACCTGATTACAGTGAGGATCATGAGCAGGAGCTGACCGCAAAGCAGATCTTTATGCAGTACATCCTGCCCAATAAGCTGCTGTGGTATATCGCGCTGGCAAACGTCTTTGTCTATCTGCTGCGCTACGGCATTCTCGACTGGTCGCCGACCTATCTGAAAGAGGTGAAACACTTTACGCTGGATAAATCCTCCTGGGCCTACTTCCTGTATGAGTATGCGGGCATTCCCGGTACGCTGCTGTGCGGCTGGATGTCAGACAAAGTGTTCAGAGGCAACCGCGGCGCGACCGGCGTGTTCTTTATGACGCTGGTGACAATCGCTACCGTAATCTACTGGCTTAACCCGCCGGGCAATCCGGGCATCGATATGCTCTGTATGATTGTGATTGGCTTTCTGATCTACGGCCCGGTGATGCTGATTGGCCTGCACGCGCTGGAGCTGGCACCGAAGAAAGCCGCCGGCACCGCAGCGGGCTTTACCGGCCTGTTCGGTTATCTGGGTGGCTCAGTAGCAGCCAGCGCTATTGTTGGCTATACCGTTGATTTCTTCGGCTGGGATGGCGGGTTTATGGTGATGATCGCCGGCTCGGTGCTGGCAGTGGTGCTGCTGCTGCTCACCATGATCAATGAACATAAGCATAAGAAACAGCTGGGATAAGCGAGGCGGGCCGGGAGAGACCGGCCCCTTTTTTTTACTCCAGAAAGAGTTTACGCAGCGTGTGCGGCACCGCATCGTCCGCATTGCTGCCAATGACCTCCAGCGACGGCAGCGTATCCTTCAGGCGCTGCTGACCGTTGTGCATAATGCACCCTTTACCGGCCATACTCAGCATCTCCACATCGTTCATGCCATCGCCGAATGCGATGCACGCTTTCAGCGAATGCCCCAGCTGTTTTGCCACAGCCTCCAGCGCGTGCCCTTTCGACACGCCGCCCGCCATCACTTCCAGACAGGTTGGCAGCGAGAAACTGACGTTAACGCGATCGCCCCAGCGCGCTTCAATCGCCTGCTCCAGCGGCAGCAGACTGGCCGGATCGCTGCAGGTGAAAAAGACCTTGCTGATGCCATCGGTGGGCAATATTCCCGGCTCATAGAGCTGATACATAAACTCTGACTCCTGAAAATAGTCCTGCTCATCGGGATGGTGACGGTTCATAAACCACTCATCATCGCGATAAACATGGGTCAGGATGTTTTCATCCTGATATTTCAGGGCGTAAAGCTCGCTGGCGATATCGCCGTCAAGATTGTGGCTGAAAATCAGCTCGCCTGAGGCGTTATGCACGCGCGCGCCGTTGGAGGTGATCATATACGCCGGAATGCCGAGCTTATCGCGCATCTGTCCCACGTCGATATGGTGGCGGCCGGTGGCAAAAACAAAATGGATATCACGCGCCACCAGCGCCTGCAGCGTGGTACGGGCAAACGGCGTCAGACGATGTTGCGGCGAGAGCAGCGTGCCATCCAGATCGGATGCAACGATGTGAAACATGGAAACCTCGGGTTGTAATAACGGAAATAACGTCAGCTGAGATGACGGGCAAAAAAATCCACGGTGGCATTGAGCGCTTCGGCGCGCATTGCATCTGATTCAAACAGAATCTCATGGCGCGCGCCTTCAATGACGCGCGGTGCGTTACCTTCACAGGGATGCCCGGCTGCTGCCAGCGCCTGGCAGAAGAGATCCTGTGAACGGTTGTCCACCACATCATCTTCATTCGCCTGCAGCAGCAGCAGCGGCGTGGTGATATTTGCTGCCTGACGCATGATATTGCGTCCGGCCTGCACGCCTTCACGCACCCAGTGATAGGTCGGACCGCCGACGCGAATAGCCGGATCGTCAGCATAAAAGCGCAGATTGCGTCGATAGCGCTCGCGGCTGTGCGTCAGGCGGTTAATGCCAAACGGATGCGCGCGCCAGCGCCCGGTGCCAAGGGCATATCCGTCGCGCAGCGCTGGCCGCTTCTCTGCCCAGTCAAGAATACGGTGCGCCAGAAAGGGCGGCAGCGGCAGCACAATGCCAAACATAGGTGCGCATAGCACCGCCGCATGAAAGGCCCGCGGCTGCCGGGCCAGAAACAGCGCGACAATGGCACCGCCCATTGAGTGAGCCAGTACATAGCGCTGCTGATAATGCTGGCTGACAATCTCTTTCAGGTAGAGGGTCTCCAGATCGTCAACATAGTCGCTGAACTCCACCACGTGGCCGCGGTGCGAATCTGCCAGCAGCCGCTCAGAGCGCCCCTGCCCGCGATGGTCAATAATCACCACATCGTAGCCGCAGTGAAACAGGTCATATGCCAGCTCGGGGTATTTGATATAGCTTTCAATACGCCCCGGCACAATCAGGATCACGCGCGTGTGGTGTGGCGCAGTAAAACGTACATAGCGCAGAGTAAGATTGCCCGTGCCGGTGAACTCACACTCTTCCCGCTGCCGCCAGAAGTCGAGCAGCGGACCGGTAGCAAACGCCGCAAAAGCGCGTTCGCGTCTGAGCCAGCTCTCTTTATGGTGCTGCATCTGCCCCTCCCGGAGAGTTCAATCCGCCCTGCTGGTATGCCATAGCGCAGCGCAATTTTCTGGCGTATTGTGTCATACTTCGCTCGCTTCAGGGAATGTCATGCATGACTACAGAATGGTGGTTAACCTACCTGCTTACCACAACCATCCTCAGCCTTTCGCCAGGCTCGGGCGCTATCAATACCATGAGCACCGGTATCAGCCACGGCTATCGCGGTGCGGCTGTATCGATCACCGGCTTACAGCTCGGACTGGCGGTGCATATTGTGCTGGTGGGGGCCGGACTCGGCGCGCTATTTTCACAGTCGCTGCTGGCGTTTGAGATCCTGAAATGGGCCGGCGCCGCCTATCTGATCTGGCTGGGTATTCAGCAGTGGCGCGCCGCTGGCAGCCTCGACCTGAACGCCGTTGCCAAAGCGATGCCGCGCCGGCACCTGTTTCAGCGCGCGCTGCTGGTTAACCTGACCAACCCTAAAAGCATCGTGTTTCTTGCCGCGCTGTTTCCGCAGTTTATTCTGCCCCATCAGCCGCAGCTGATGCAGTATCTGATCCTCGGCGTGACCACGATTGTGGTCGATATCATTGTAATGATTGGCTACGCCACGCTGGCGACGCGCATTGCGGGCTGGATCAAAGGTCCGAGACAGATGAAGCTGCTGAACCGCATTTTTGGCGGATTGTTTATGGCGGTCGGTGCGCTGTTAGCCAGCGCGCGTAAAATAGCGTGATAAACGGCCGGGTGTGCAGTCAGCCACACCCGGCGCAGCGTCGCCGTTTCAGGCGACCAGACCTAGCGCGAAATAATCAGGTGAATGCCAAAACCGGCAAACAGCACGCCCGCCATGCCATCCACCCACTTTGCCATACGCTGATACTTCTCGCGCATCCACGGCAGAGCAAAGATAGCGGCCACCAGCGCAAACCATGCAAAGGTTTCCGTAATAATCAGCAGGAATAGCCCCCAGCGCGTCGCAGCACCGACATCATTGCCGACAAACAGCGAAAAGACGCTGCCAAAATAGATAATAGCTTTGGGATTGGACAGGTTTGTCAGCAGCCCTTTCAGAAAGCTCATGCCGCGCTTCGGCAGCTCTACCGCGGGTGCATCACTCTGCGGTTGCTTATGGCGCTGACGCGCCGAACGCAGCAGCTGCCAGCCCATCCACAGCAGATAAAGCCCGCCGCCCACCATGATAATTTCATGCAGCCACGCCATTTTGGCCAGCAGCAGGTGCAGACCCATCAGCGCTACGCCCGCCCAGATAACAATGCCCAGCGTAATGCCCAGCACGCCCATCATCGCCTCTTTACGCGAGCGGCTGGCCGCAGTTTGCGACACAAAAAAGAAGTCAGGGCCGGGGCTCATCAGCGCAACCAGGTGCACCAGCGCGACGGTAGCAAACAATATCAGCATGCGTTTAGTCCTTTATTCGTCATTATCAAGATGTTCCCGGATCATCAGCAGGAACGGCTTACCAAAGCGCTCCAGCTTGCGATGCCCGACGCCGTTTACGCTCAGCATATCTGATGCGCTGACCGGCAACTGCTCCGCCATTTCAATCAGCGTGGCGTCATTAAACACTACGTAAGGCGGAATATTCTCTTCATCTGCTATCGCCTTGCGCAGCTTACGCAGCTTGGCAAACAGCTTGCGATCGTAGTTGCCGCCGTACACTTTTGGTGCACTGCTGCGGCTTTTCGCCGTTACGGTGCGCGGTACCGCAAGCATCAGCGGTATTTCAGCGCGCAGCACCGGACGCGCAGCCTCGGTGAGCTGCAGTGCAGAGTGCATGGCGATATTTTGTGTCACCATGCCGAGGTGAATGAGCTGACGCAGTACGCTGATCCAGTGCTCCAGGCTCTGCTCGCGCCCCAGGCCATAGATCGGCAGTTTGTCGTGGCCGTTATCGCGTATACGCTGGCTGGCTGAGCCGCGCAAGACTTCCACAATGTAGCTCATACCAAAACGCTGGCCGGTACGGTAAATGCACGACAGTGCTTTCTGCCCGTCGACCAGCCCGTCATAGCGGCGGGGAGGATCGAGGCAGATATCGCAGTTGCCGCAGGGCTGCTGACGCCCTTCACCAAAGTAGTTCAGCAGTACCAGACGCCGGCAGGTTTGCGCTTCCGCAAACGCGCCCATCGCATTGAGCTTGTGACGCTCGATATCCTGCAGCGGCCCCGGAACTTTCTCCTCCAGGCATTTGCGCAGCCAGACCATATCCGCCGGATCGTAAAGCATCATCGCTTCAGCAGGCAGGCCGTCACGTCCGGCGCGGCCGGTTTCCTGATAGTAAGATTCGATGTTGCGCGGGATATCAAAATGCACCACAAAGCGTACGTTGGGTTTGTTGATCCCCATGCCAAACGCCACGGTAGCGACCACAATCTGCAGATCGTCGCGCTGAAACGCCTCCTGCACATGCGCACGCTGTGCGCTGTCGATGCCAGCGTGATAGGCGCCCACGCTCAGACCGCGGCTCTGGAGACGCGCGGCGGTATCTTCCACTTTTGCCCGGCTGTTACAGTAAATAATGCCGCTTTTGCCGCGCTGCTCCTGCACATAGCGCAGCAGCTGGTCGGTGGGCTTGAACTTCTCCACCAGGGTATAGCGAATGTTAGGACGATCAAAGCTGCTGACCTGAATCAGCGGATCGCGCATCTGCAGCAAATGAACAATGTCGTTACGCGTGGTTTCATCGGCCGTGGCGGTCAGCGCCATCACCGGCAGCTGCGGAAAGCGCTGCCTCAGCTGCCCGAGCGCGCCATACTCCGGCCGGAAGTCATGCCCCCACTGCGAAATACAGTGCGCTTCATCAACGGCCAGCATCACCGGATTCCAGTGCTGCAACCCCTCGAGAAAGTTGTCCATCATCAGCCGTTCCGGAGCGATGTAGAGCAGTTTGAGCTTCCCGGTGCGGCAATCGGCAAAAACCTGCTGCTGCTGTTCGCGCGTCTGCGTCGAGTTGAGGCACGCCGCCGCCACGCCGTTGGCCAGCAGCTGATCAACCTGATCTTTCATCAGTGAAATCAGCGGGGAGACCACCAGCGTCAGCCCGTCCTGTACCAGCGCCGGGATCTGATAACAGATCGATTTGCCGCCGCCGGTCGGCATGACGACCAGACAGTCGCGCCCCGAGAGCGCTGACTCGATAATGGATTGCTGACCCGGACGAAACTGCTGATAGCCGAAAGTGTCATGTAACACCTGCTGCGCCAGCGTTTCCTGATTGTGCACTGCCGAAATTGCCACGGTAATCCTGTTTTTCTGATTAGAACAGATCGTTAAGCGTTACGCCCACGCCTAAACGGGTCTGACGGTGGTTATAGTCGATAAGCGATTCGCCATAGCCGCTGAACAGCTGCGTATAAAAGCGAACGTGTTCAGTGAGAGGATAGCTCCAGGCGAAGGTTGCGCCGCCGTAGCCGCTGTTCCAGTTATAGTTGCCTTCCACGCTGAAAATGCTGTCGCCCATCATATAGCCGAGCTTCGCGCGGTAATAACCCATGTATTTGGTCATGTCCGGGTTATCGTCATTGCTGGCGCTTTCCGGCAGACGATACCAGGGTTTGATCTCCGCAAGGAAGTTGCCGTTTTCTGCCATCAGGCGGGCGTAAAGGCGGTTCCAGCTGCGGGAAGTGGGATCGCTGCGGCCATTGGACTGATGATTAACGCCCAGCTCCACATCGCGAAGCGTCCAGCCTGCCAGCGAGTAGTCCGTTGCCCAGCCCAGAAACAGCTGCGGCTCATAGTTTGTTTCGCGGAAGGGTGACGACGCGCCGCGATTCGACAGCTGCCACCATGAACGCTGAGTATACGAGGCGGCCAGTACTGAGTTATCACCTAAAATGCCGCGCCACAGCGGAAACGCCAGGCTGAGCTGGAATTTTACTTCATCTTTTTTCGCTTTGTCTGCCCAGTTGTAAGAGGAAATCGCCTCTTTATTCATGTCGCTGGTGTAGGTGTAAAGCAGGTAGTTGTTTTCATAGGGGTAAAGCACAAACGGATTGTCATGCTTTTCCAGCAGATTTGCGATCACGCTCCCCTTCACCGCAGGTGCGTCGTGAATATTTTTAATCGTGGCTTCATCTGCCTGCGCCAGTGCAGGAACGGTTAATGCCGCGGCCAGCATGACGTATTGCTTACGCATAGTGTTCTCCAGTGCGCTGCGTGGGAAGGTTTTCAGGGCGGTGGTACAAAAAGCAGGCCATTCTACACGCAAAGCGGGACGTTGATCAGCGCCGATTTCTGAAACTGGAAAGCAGCGCGGGAGCAGCATAATATACACAACTTCTTAACATCTTAAGGCCGTAACTATGTCATCTCCGATGCTGACTCAGCAGGACGCGCGCCAGCTGATTGGTGAAATTTTTGTTTATCATATGCCGTTTAATCAGGCGCTGGGCCTGGAGCTGGAACACCTTGATGCTGATACGATCCGGCTGGCATTTGCCAATAAAACCATGCTGGTAGGCAACGCCGCACAGCAGATCCTGCATGGCGGCGTGATTGCTTCAGTACTGGATGTTACCGCCGGGCTGGTCTGCGTCAGCCATGCGCTGACGCGGCAGGAGAGCATCAGCGAAGAGGAGCTGCGGCAGCGGCTGGCGCGAATGGGCACTATCGATCTGCGGGTTGATTATCTGCGCCCGGGCCGCGGTGAGCGTTTTATCGCTACCGGCACACTGCTGCGTGCCGGCAATAAAGTCGCCGTGGCGCGCGTTGAACTGCATAACGAGCAGCACGATTATATCGCTACGGCCACCGCCACCTACCTGATTGGTTAACCCACGCAGCGCAACCGGTGCGCCGCCTTATGGACAATACAATGGACAGTCAGCAAACGCGGCAGGGCATTTTTTATGCGCTCGGCGCTTATTTTATCTGGGGCGTTGCTCCGGCCTACTTCAAACTGGTCAGGGCAGTACCGCCCGCCGAAATCATGACCCACCGGGTGATCTGGTCCGTGCTCTTTATGCTGATCCTGATCACGCTGAGCCGCAGCTGGAAGCAGGTGCGTCAGGTGGCCGCTCAGCCGAAAAAAGTTCTGCTGCTGGCGCTGACCGCCGTCACCGTCGGCGGCAACTGGCTGCTGTTTATCTGGGCGGTCAATAATCAGCATATGCTGGAGGCGAGCCTCGGCTACTTTATCAATCCGCTGATTAATGTGGTGTTGGGTATGCTGTTTCTGCGTGAGCGCTTTCGCCGTCTGCAGTGGCTGGCGGTTGTGCTGGCGGCGGCGGGCGTACTGGTGCAGCTGTGGCAGTTTGGCTCGCTGCCGGTGATTGCGCTGGGGCTGGCGCTGAGCTTTGCGCTGTATGGCCTGGTGCGGAAAAAGATCCAGGTTGATGCACAAAGCGGCATGCTGATCGAGACGCTGTGGCTGCTCCCGCTGGCGGCGATCTATCTGTTTGGTATTGCCGACAGCGCGACCAGTCATCTCAGCGCCAATCCGCTCAGCCTCAATCTGATGCTGGTGGCCGCCGGCGTGCTGACCACCATTCCACTGATGCTGTTTGCCGCAGCCTGCGCGCGTCTGCGTCTCTCAACCGTGGGCTTTTTCCAGTATCTTGGCCCGACGCTGATGTTCCTGCTGGCGGTACTATTTTATGGCGAGCGCCTCACCCCCGATAAGCTGGTCACCTTTGGCTTTATCTGGCTGGCGCTGGCGGTGTTTATTTTTGACGCCGTACTCTTCTCAGCCCGCACGCGGATGCGCAAAGCGTGAGATAAAGCGCGCCAGTGCCGGGCCGGTGAGCAGAATGGTAAACAGACGCAGCGTCTGCAGCGCCATCACAAACGCCATATCGACCCGGCTGCCGGCTGCGATAATAGCGACGGTATCCAGCCCGCCCGGGCTGGTAGCCAGATAGGCAGTCATCAGGTCAATATGCAGTACCCGTGTCAGCATCCATGCCAGCGCCGCACACAGCACCATCAGCCCGAGGATTGAGGCGAGCATCTGCGGCAGCGTCCGCAGCGCCAGCAGGAAAATCGGGCGCGTAAAGCGCAGTCCGACGCTCCAGCCAATCAGCGCATAGGCCAGCGCCAGCATCCACTCCGGCACCTGCAACGTTGCGATTTCGCTCCCCTGCAGCGTGGCACCAATCAGCGCCGGCAGCAGCAGCGCACCGGAGGGGATCCGCAGGCGCTGCCCGAGCCAGGCACCGGCAATCATTACCACCAGCGTCAGCAAAAAACCGTAATCAAGCGCCGGAAACCAGATCACCCCGGTCGCACCGCCGCTGGTATCCAGACCAATACGCGCCACTACCGCCGCCGCCGTGGCGACGAACAGCACGCGCAGATACTGCATAAACGCGACCAGACGCACGTCAGCCCCGAAATCCCCTGCCATCGCCACCATCGCCGAGGCGCCGCCGGGCGACGATCCCCAGGCACCGGTAGGCCCTGGCAGGTTACTGAAGCGCACCAGCAGAAAACCTGAGAGACCGCTGGCGGCCAGCGTGAGGATCAGTACCGCCAGCACGACCGGCCAGTCGTTTAATAATGGGGTCAGTATGGCGGGCGACAGGCTCTGAGCGATCATGCAGCCCAGCACCGCCTGCGCCAGAATAAACAGCCGTTTATCGATACGCAGCGTTGCGCCGCTGAGTCCCATCACGGTTCCGGTAATCATCGGGCCAAGCAGCAGCGCAGCGGGCAAGTGAAGCAGCTGGAGAGCAACGCCCAGCGTCAGCGACGCAATCACCAGCAGCATCCATTGTAAGCGGAGAGAGTAGTGTGACATGAGCAGAATCAGACAAAGATAAGAGTTCAACAGGTTACGCAGGTTGCGCCCCCGGAGCCAGCGCAAATCGTTTTTTAATCAGCAGGCGGGTGCGATGTTTGACCAGGGCGCCATGAATGGCGTCATCAGGCGCGTGCGGTATTCAACCAGGGCGCCATGAATGGCGTCATCAGACGGGTGCGATATTCGGCCAGGGCGCCATGAATGGCGC
>NZ_JBXUNM010000006.1:0-165147 GCF_057197005.1 Pantoea sp. SYBGC1 | reverse complement strand
TTCAACCAGGGCGCCATGAATGGCGTCATCAGACGGGTGCGATATTCGGCCAGGGCGCCATGAATGGCGCCCCTACAGGAACGTAGGGGGCGCATTTATGCGCCCCTGGCGTCAGACGGATGCGGTATTCAACCAGGGCGCCATGAATGGCGTCATCAGACGGGTGCGATATTCGGCCAGGGCGCCATGAATGGCGCCCCTACAGGAACGTAGGGGGCGCATTTATGCGCCCCTGGCATCAGACGGGTGCGATATTCAACCGGGGCGCCGCCATGAATGGCGCCCCTACAGAATGTAGGGGGCGCATTTATGCGCCCCTGGCGTCAGACGGGTGCGGTATTCAACCGGGGCGCCATGAATGGCGCCCCTACAGAACGTAGGGGGCGCATTTATGCGCCCCTGGCGTCAGACGGATGCGATATTCAACCAGGGCGCCATGAATCGCGCCCCTACAAAAATGTAGGGGCGCATTTATGCGCCCCTGGCATCAGACGGATACGGTATTCAACCAGGGCGCCATGAATGGCGCCCCTACAGAACGTAGGGGGCGCATTTATGCGCCCCTGGCATCAGACGGATACGGTATTCAACCAGGGCGCCATGAATGGCGCCCTGCGATCACAGCCAGTTTTTACGTTTGAAATAGAGATAAGGTGCCAGGCCCGCCAGCATCATCAGGCAGATTGCGCCAGGATAGCCGAAGCTCCATTTTAGCTCAGGCATAAACTCAAAGTTCATACCATAGCTGGAGGCCACCAGCGTTGGCGGCAGGAACACCACCGAGACCACTGAGAAGATCTTGATGATGCGGTTCTGTTCGATATTGATAAAGCCCATCGCCGCCTGCATCAGAAAGTTGACCTTCTGGAACAGGGATTCATTGTGCGGCAGCAGCGATTCGATATCGCGCAGGATTTCGCGCGCCTGCTCCAGCTGGTTACCCGGCAGGCGCGCCTTACGCACGAGAAAGTTGAGCGCACGCTGCGTATCCATCAGGCAGAGACGGACTTTCCAGCCGATATCTTCCAGCTCGGCGAGACGCGACAGCGCCTCGTCATACTCTTCACCCTGCTGACCTTCCATAATCACGCGGCTCAACTTCTCCAGCGCGCTATAGATATTTTCAATCTCATCCGCCAGCTGCTCAATCTTGGTCTCGAACAGATCCAGCAGCAGCTCATAGGCGTTACCGTCAGTCAGCTGCTGATTACGGGCGCGCATGCGGTAAAGGCGAAAGGCTGGCAGCTCGCGCTCGCGCAGCGTATAGAGGCGATCTTCGCGGATTGTAAAGGCCACGGTGGAGTTGCCGGCGTGATCTTCAGCATCTTCAAAGAAAAAGAATGAGTGGATATGCAGGCCATCTTCATCTTCAAAGAAGCGCGCCGAGGCTTCAATATCTTCCAGTTCCGGACGCGTTGCCAGGCTCTGTCCCAGCTCTGACTGCACGCGCTCGCGCTCGCTGTCATCCGGCTCGATGAGATCGACCCATACCGACGTGTTGAGTTTATCGTTGTTGTCTTCCAGCTCGATGCGCGTCAGGCGATCGCGCTCAAGTTTAAATGCGCTCAGCATAGCAATACTCCCCATTGCAGACCAAATGGGACAGGGCGGTGCCCGTCACGTCCGAAACGTAACGGACACGGCAAAGCCTTAACGCGGAAACTTTCGCTTCAGGGTGTGATCAGTGCTGACTCATGCGACGGATAAGCAAAGGAGGTCGCGGATAACCTTTCAGGCTACCTGCGTAAAGAGGTAGCCTTAGATATTCCTGCTAAACAGGATGTTGAGCCAGCATCGACTGGGCGCGTCCAAGGCATTGTCCTCTCATGATAATAGTGCGCGCATGTTACGCTGAGACGAAAAAGTCGTCAAGGTAGCGCAGCCGCGCTACATCGCCTCCAGCCGCGCATACGCGGCGACCAGCCACTTAATGCCCTGCCCCTGAAAGGCGACCTGCAGGCGACTGTGCTCGCCGCTGCCTTCCAGATTAATAATGGTGCCTTCGCCAAACTTCGCGTGGCGCACCCGCTGACCCAGGGTAAAGCCGCTGTCGCTTTTGCTGGTGGGCGTGCCCATGCGCTGATGGCTGACCGGACGGCTGACGCTGGCGCGCAGGCGCACTTCCTCCACGCACTCTTCCGGCAGTTCGCCAATAAAGCGCGACGGACGATGATAGACTTCCTTGCCGTAAAGCCGCCGCGTCTCGGCGTAGGTGAGCGTCAGCTTGACCATCGCCCGGGTGACGCCAACATAGGCCAGCCGCCGCTCCTCCTCCAGACGCCCGCCCTCATCCAGCGACATCTGGCTCGGGAACATGCCCTCTTCCATGCCAACAATAAAGACCTGCGTAAACTCCAGCCCTTTTGCCGAGTGCAGCGTCATCAGCTGTACGGCATCCTGCCATTTATCCGCCTGACCTTCGCCCGCTTCCAGCGCGGCGTGCGATAAAAACGCCTGCAGCGGCATCAGATCTTCATCTTCATCCTGATAGCTGAACTGGCGGGTGGCCGTGACCAGCTCCTCTAAGTTCTCAATACGCGCCTGGCCTTTTTCGCCTTTTTCCTGCTCATACATCAGCCACAGGCCGGAGTCTTTAATCACGCGATCGGTCTGCACATGCAGCGGCATCTCTGCGGTTTCATGCGCCAGCGCATCAACCAGTTCGCAGAAGCGCTGCAGTGCCGACGCCGCCCGGCCTGCCAGGGCGCGATTCTGCAGCAGTTCCCGCGTGGCCTGCCACAGCGTAAGCTGTTTTTCGCGCGCCGTCTGACGCACCACATCAAGCGTCCGATCGCCCACGCCGCGCGTCGGCGTATTGACCACGCGCTCAAACGCGGCGTCGTCGTTACGGTTGGCAATCAGGCGCAGATAGGCGAGCGCATCTTTGATCTCCTGACGTTCAAAGAAGCGCATACCGCCATAAATACGGTATGGCATGCTGGCCTGCAGCAGCGCCTCTTCCAGCACGCGCGACTGGGCGTTACTGCGATAGAGAATCGCGCAATCCTGCAGCGCATTACCGTTCTCATGCCAGGTTTTGATGCGGTTAACCACAAAGCGCGCTTCATCCAGCTCGTTAAACGCACAGTAGATTGAAATTTTTTCGCCATCGCTGCCGTCGGTCCAGAGCTCTTTTCCGAGCCGTCCGCTGTTGTTGGCGATCAGGGCGTTGGCGGACTTCAGGATATGGTTAGTGGAGCGATAGTTCTGCTCAAGGCGGATCGTTTCCGCACCGGGAAAGTCCTGCAGGAAGCGCTGGATATTTTCGACCTGCGCGCCGCGCCAGCCGTAGATGGACTGATCGTCATCGCCGACAATAATTACCCGGCTGCTGTCGCCCGCCAGCATGCGGATCCACGCATACTGAATGTTGTTGGTGTCCTGAAACTCATCGACCAAAATATTGCTAAAGCGCTCGCGGTAGTGATTCAGGATCTGTGGCTTATGCAGCCACAGCTCATGCGCACGCAGCAGCAGCTCGGCAAAATCGACCAGGCCCGCGCGATCGCACGCCTCCTGATAGGCCTGATAAATACGCAGCCACGTCTGCTCAACCGGATTGTTGTAGCTTTCGATATGTTTTGGCCGCAGACCCTCATCTTTCTTGCCGTTGATGTACCACATGCCCTGCCGCGCCGGCCACTGCTTCTCATCCAGATTCATTGACTTAATCAGACGCTTCAGCAGCCGCAGCTGATCTTCGCTGTCGAGGATCTGAAAATCCTGCGGCAGTCCGGCGTCCAGGTGGTGCGCCCGCAGCAGGCGATGCGCCAGGCCATGGAATGTGCCAATCCACATGCCGCCCTGCCCGCTGCCAATCAGCTGATCGATACGATGACGCATCTCAGCCGCCGCTTTATTGGTGAAGGTGACCGCCATGATGGAGTATGGCGAGCAGTTCTCCACCGACAGCAGCCAGGCGATGCGGTGCACCAGCACACGGGTTTTGCCGCTGCCTGCTCCGGCCAGCACCAGCAGATTGCTGCGCGGTGCGGCAACCGCCTCACGCTGTTTGTCATTCAAGCCGTCGAGCAGATCAGAAACGTCCATAAGCACCGTTTTAAAGAATAGAGTTGCGTACCCTGAGTCATTCGTCCTGCAGCGATGCTGCAGATCTCTGAATGGTCGCGCGCTTACGCAGGTAAGTCGCCAGAGTGAACCGGCACAGCCCGTAAAGCCGTGCGCCGGAGGATACGACTGGATAAATTTACAGCCATTATAGCAGTGAGGTCAGGGATGCCAACCGATGAATTTCAACGTGCGGCAGCAGACGGGCGTCATCAATCTGCATCAGATTGCCGCTGTTCAGATTGATCCAGCACGCCTGCAGGCCGGCGCGCAGCGCGCCTGCAACATCGGTGGTCAGGTCATCGCCAACGTGCAGGATCGCCTCCGGCGCAATAGCCAGCCGCTCCGCCGCGAGATGATACATATCCTGCCACGGCTTGGCGCGACCGTGCGGACCGGCGCGCAGCGTAAACTGAAAGTAGTGCTGAATGCCGAGCTTTTCCGGATCGGCATTGCCGTTGGTGATCGCCACCAGCGGCACGCGCTCGCCGAGCCAGCGCAGCGTCTGGTGCGTCTCTTCCGGCATCACAACCTGACTGCGCCAGTGGTGAAAGGTGCGCATCACCTCTCCTGCGCCCGCGGCAGCGTCGGCTGCCGGCAGGCCAATATTCAGCAACGCCAGTTCCACTGAACGGCGGCGCCACTCTGAGACGTCGTGATAAATATCGGGCTCGCGCACCAGCAGCTCATCACGCAGCTGCTGATAATCGGCCGGCGTGAATTCACGCAGCGCCGGGTGAAACGCCTGCAGCGCCGCATGCGTCTCCTGCGCGGTCTTGCGGATCACCGGGCGGTTGTCATACAGCGTATCATCCAGATCGAAGGTCAGCGCCTTAACCGGATGCAGGGAGCGGTAAAACTTCATTCTGATTTTCCTCGTTTGGCACGCGGATGCGCGGCATCGTAGACCGAGGCCAGATGCTGGAAATCGAGATGGGTGTAGATCTGTGTGGTCGAGAGATTGGCATGCCCGAGCAGCTCCTGTACCGCACGCAAGTCGCCACTTGACTCCAGCAGGTGGGTGGCAAAAGAGTGGCGCAGCTTATGCGGATGAATATGGCTGGCCACGCCCTGCCTGATGCCCCACTCGGCAAACCGCTTCTGCACGTTGCGCGCAGAAATCCGGCTGCCGCGCGAAGAGACAAACAGCGCATCATCCTGCGGAGCAAAACTGTCGCGCAGCGCCAGCCAGTGCTGCAGCCAGGTCACCGCCGTTGCGCCAACCGGCACGCGCCGCTCTTTACTGCCTTTACCCAGCACCTGGACTTCACCCGACTCCGCATCAAGATCGCGGCAGTTGATCCCGACCAGCTCGCTGAGACGCAGGCCGCCGCCATACATGGTTTCAAGCATCGCGCGATCGCGCACCGCCAGCGGGTCATTAAGGTCAATCTCCAGCAGCTGCGTGACTTCATCCACGTCCATATTCTTTGGCAGATGGCGGGCGTTACGCGGCGTGGCGATACCTTTCGCCGGATTTGCGCTCAGCATGCCCTGGCTGACCTGCCAGTCAAGAAAGCTGCGCAGGGCAGACATACGCAGCGCCAGACTGCTCGCCTGCAGGCCATCGCGCCGGCTGCGCGCCGCCAGGCTGCGCACCTGCGCCGGCTCCAGCTTCGACCATTCGGTTAACTGCATGCTCTCCGCGAGCGCCACAAGCGCCAGCAGCTGGCGACGATAGTTTTTTTGCGTCAGTGGACTGAGCTGGCGTTCTACCTGCAGATAGCGCAGAAAGGCGTCGACGGCGGGCAGCAGCGTACTCATACGCGCTCGATCCAGCGCGCCAGCAGCGCCGGCAGCATCTGGGCCAGGTGCTGCAGTAAGAGTGTCCCCATGCCAGCCTGATAGTGCTGATTGTCGCGGCTGCTGAAGATTATGACGCCCGCTTCACCCCGCTCGCCCAGCAGCGACATTGCAACCGAGCCGACGGCTTTCGCCTGCGGCAGCAGCAGCAAAAGCTCCGGTCCGTTCAGGCTGCCAAGATAGTGCTGCTGCTGACCAAAACGCTGAATACGCAGCGGCTCAAACGCCTGTCGCGCCAGACCCAGCTGGATAAAATCAGAGGGTGCGCCGAGGCGCCATTGATCGCTGAACAGCCGCACATTGGCGCCCGCCAGACCCAGCTCGCGCGCCCAGCGCTGCAGGCGGTTCAGCATCTCCTGCAGGCTGTCAGCGGCGGCGAGATGTCCCTGCAGCGCCAGCAGGCGATCGAAGAGCTGATGATTGGCGTTGGCCTGCTCCATCAGCAGCGTGATCTCCTCTTCCAGTTGACGGATGTGGTTGCGCTGGCGCGCCATATGCCACTCTACCAGCGAGACGCTGCCGCGCACCGCGTGCGGCACCGCCATCTGTTCAACCTGACGTGCGTTGCGGATAAAAAAATCGGGGTTCTGCTGCAGATAAGCGCTGACGGCGCGATCGTTGAGCTGCACCGCGCTGTCAGTCTGCTCTTCCGGGTATTTCATAAATGGATAAATCCGTCATAAACGTGGGTGGCGGGTCCGGTCATATATAGTGGCTGTCCGGCCCCCTTCCAGGCGATATGCAGCGTGCCGCCTGGCAGGTCGACACGCACTTTTTCTGCCAGCAGCCCCTGCTGAATACCACAGGCTACGGCTGCACAGGCGCCGCTGCCGCACGCCTGCGTTTCGCCGGCTCCGCGCTCATAAACGCGCAGGCGTACGTGCTCACGGCTGACCACTTCCATAAAGCCGACGTTAACGCGTTCCGGGAAGCGCTCGTGACTCTCCAGCGCTGGCCCCAGCGTCTCAACGGCTGCAGTTGTCACGCTCTCAACCTGAATCACGCAGTGCGGATTACCCATTGAGACGGCACCAAACATTACGGTCTGCTCAGCGACGCGCTGCAGATAGAGATTCTCCGCCTTGTTAGCGCGCAGCGGCACGCGCTGCGGATCAAAGTCAGGCTCGCCCATATTGACCCGCACCAGCTCATCGCTGGTCACGCTCAGCACCATACGTCCGGTTTGGGTACTGACGCGAATATCATTTTTATTGGTCAGCCCTTTGAGGCGCACAAAGCGGGCGAAACAGCGCGCGCCGTTGCCACACTGCGCCACTTCACTGCCGTCAGCGTTAAATATGCGATAGTGAAAGTCGAGATCCGGATCGTAGGGTGGTTCTACGATCAGCAGCTGATCAAAGCCGATCCCCAGATGCCGATCCGCCAGGCGGCGAATCAATTCCGGCGAAAAAAAGACGTTTTGTGTCACTGCATCCACGACCATAAAGTCGTTGCCGAGACCGTGCATTTTCGAGAACTGCATTTTCTGCTCCGCCGGATTACTCATTGAATTTAGTTTGACTGTACGCCTGATGAGCTGCCGGTGACCAGGCCCCCGGTATCCGCCTGCTGAGCGGCCTGCTGCTGCTGTTCTGTCGGCTTGTCGTTCTGCTGCGGCTTATCCGCGGGCGGGAAGTATAACGGGCCTTTCAGGCCGCAGCCTGCCAGGCTGACCAGCATCAGCGCCATGCCCAACTGGCTTATGACTCGTCTCATTTTATCTGCTCATATTGTCCAATTCTCAGCTGCTTATCATCGCAGCTGATGGTGTAAAAGCAACAGGAAATATCGGACAGAGTGGCCGCGCAGGCTGGCTGAAAACCCGCGATCAGTGCACCTGATAACGCGGCATAAAATCGGCGTTGTCGTTATCCGGTGGGGTCGAACAGAGCTGCGTCAGGGTCTGACTGCGGAACGGGATCACCTGAAAACGGTCGCCGGTGTTCACGATTTGATAAAACTGCGGCAGATTGAAATTGATAAAGCTTGAGCCGTAGGTAAAGCGATCGTGTGACGAGGAGTAGAAACGGCTGACGTCGCGCACCAGCTCCTCTTTGCTGCCTTCGCAGTGGTGGTAAATCTCCACACGATTACTTTCATCGAGAATATAGATATTGAATCCGCGATCGTCGCTGGTGTCTTCAAAAAAGAACTGAATAATGCCTTCGCTGGCGTAGCCGTTTACCACCGGCGGCAGCGGAGTCTGATTCGATTCGACCTTGATCGATAATCCATGCAGCTTGTTATTGGAAATTGCGCCGTAAAACTCTACCGCGTTTTCCAGCTTCTGCACCGAGACGCTCATGCGTTCAAAGAAGAGTCCCCACGTCTGTCCTGCAACGCGAATCGCTTTAAAGCGGCCCGGCTCCTGCCGCGTACTCGACAGGCGCAGCTCAATGCACTCAGATACCAGCTGCTGTACCCGCGTGCGGATCAGGCCACGCAGATGCTGACTGTAGCAAAATACCTCAACCGTATCGGGCGGCGCCGCATCCTGATGCATCTTGCCCAGAATGGTTTTCAGCGCGTCAATCATCGCCTGTTCACCGCTGAAATGCAGGGTGCGTACTTCATTCCATGAGTTGCGGTAGAGCAGATCGACGCTGCCAATCAGACACTGCTGCTGCTGACCAAAGCTGAAGACATCCAGCTTGCGGAAATCAAAGTGCACCACCTGGTTGCGGAATGCCGCGGTGGGATCGTGCTCAAGATTGACAATGATCGCCAGATGGCGGATTTCGCACGGGCTGTAGAGCGCTTTTGGCGTAGGCGCCGGCAGGCGCAGCGGAAAGTGGCCGGAGACATCGCTGACCAGCTCCTGCAGACGCGCCAGGTCGCACAGCTCGTTACCTTTAATGTGCAGACGCGTTTTCTGCGTCAGTAATCCGTTGAACCATGCCCACGCCACCAGCTTGTTCAGGTAGCGGTTATATTCCAGCGGCTGATGGCTGATAATCGAACTCATATCCGGCGACTGATTATAGAGATACCAGCCAGGCCGGTTCGCGCGCCCGGCGGGCACGTGGATAAAGGTCAAATTCTCTTCTGACAGATCGGGGGATATTTGCGGGTTAACCAGCGTGACTTTACCCGGCAGCGCTTCAAAAGCGGCATATAGTTTACGCGTCAGTACGCCGATATCCTGCGGGCTGGCACTGACGCTTAAATTGTTCCGGCGCGCAAAGCGGATCAGATTACGATAGCTCTGCATCATCGCATCCAGCAACTCATTATGCGCCTCGCGCACGCGCTCGATCTTCCACTCCGCCCGATTATCCAGAACGGCGAGTTTCTCATCGTCCCAGCCCCAGGCTTTTACCAGCTGCAGCAGGATTTCGCGCCGCCAGCCGTTGCGGGCGTGCTGATCGTCTCCGGAAAGCTTCTCGCACACTTTCAGATAGAAACAGCGCCGCACCAGGTCGAGGCGGGCGTGATCTTCCACACTGGTCAGATAGCGCGTAACCCGCTCCAGCATCATGCAGTAGGGATCCAGCCCGAAACTGACGATCTCACCTTCATGCAGGCGCTGTCTGATATCCATCGCCAGCAGCTGTGTATTGGGATACTCCCAGCTGTACGCTTCCAGCAGCAGCGTTTTCAGCACCGCTTTATAGGGGGAATCGATACTTTTATAGAGCTGCCACAGGCTGGCGCCAAAATACTCTTCTGCCGAGAGCGTACCGAGGCCGCCTAAATCGAGCCATTCGTTTGGGGTCAGTACGCCCTGTGAATAGAGCGACATGACGTAATCGTCATAGTGATGCTCTTCCTCATTCGGCACCATATTCCACAGAATACGCTTACCCGCCATGCGCACTGCCGTACGGTAGAACTCATCGAGCAGCAAAATATGCTGGGTCGATCCGCAATCCTCACCGCCGAGGCTGCCGCTCTCGTTATGGCGAAAACGGTTTTCATCAATCAGGAAAAAGCTGACTTCCACACCCATTGACACACACCACTTCTGTAACAGCGTACACTTACGCTGCAGGGCCAGACGCTCTTCGTTATCAAGCCAGGAGTGGTGGCAGACCCAGATATCCAGATCGGATGCGCTGTTCTGTCCGACTGACGAGGTGCTGCCCATTGAGTAGATAGCGGTAATTGGCCGTTCGCCCCCGGCCGCTGGCGTCAGGTCTGCCGCCGCTTTGCCGGTGACGGTATGCAGCAGCTGCTGTTGCTGTTCATCAGGCGTGAAGAAGCAGACGCCGTGTGGAACGTTACCTTCGAGGTAACCCGGCATCAGAGGATGATGATAGTGCAATAATGTTGGCAGCAGACTGTAGACGTGCTGGAAAGCAGGCCCCATGGCAGCCAGCGCGCGATCTACACGCAGCTGGTTAATCGCATCCAGTCTCTGTTTAAGTGTCTCAATGTAGAGGTACAAGACGTTTCGCCTGATTGTCCCAGTGTTAAGCACCCTGCTTCCAGCGTCTGCCATTTTAATAATGAGGTATGCAGGCAAATTATTGCTGGAAACGTGATCAATCTAACACCAGAAGGATTGACCGTAAAGAAAGTTGCGCTACATGACAGTTTAGCATCTGCCACAGAGCAACCCGCTTTTTTTGCGCCACGCCTGCTGAGGTGTGGCGAGCCACAGATGAATAGTGCGGCCTTTTCAATCCGTTGAAACTGACAGCATTCCCCTATCGATGATAGGATAATCGATGAACGATCAAAATGGTTAACGGTATGTTAAACAAAATTTTCAGAATTGCTACCCGTCAAAGTCCTCTCGCACTCTGGCAGGCACAATATGTTCAGCAGCGCCTGATGGCAGCCCATCCGGGCCTGCAGGTAGAGCTGGTGCCGATGGTGACCAAAGGCGATGTTATTCTCGATACCCCGCTGGCAAAAGTGGGCGGCAAGGGTTTGTTCGTAAAAGAACTGGAACAGGCCATGCTGGAGAATCGCGCCGATCTGGCGGTGCATTCCATGAAAGATGTGCCGGTTAACTTTCCGGAAGGCCTGGGTCTGGTGACTATCTGCGAACGTGAAGATCCACGCGACGCCTTTGTCTCTAATCACTATAACGCTATCGATGAGCTGCCTCAGGGTGCCGTAGTCGGCACCTCCAGCCTGCGCCGCCAGTGTCAACTGAGCGCACGCCGGCCTGACCTGGTTATCCGTTCGCTGCGCGGCAATGTCGGCACCCGTCTCGGCAAGCTTGATGCGGGTGAATATGATGCCATTATTCTGGCCGCTGCCGGTCTGAAACGCCTTGGGCTGGAAGATCGCATTCGTCAGGCGCTGCCTGCAGAGCTTTCACTGCCCGCCGTGGGACAGGGTGCCGTAGGCATTGAGTGCCGGCTTGATGACAGCGCATTAATCACGCTGCTGCAGGCGCTGAACCACAGTGAAACAGCAGTGTGCGTACGGGCTGAGCGCGCCATGAATACCCGGCTTGAGGGTGGATGTCAGGTGCCGATCGGCAGTTTTGCCGTACTGGAAGATGACCAGCTCTGGCTGCGCGGTCTGGTCGGTGCGCCCGACGGCAGCCAGATGGTAACCGGTGAGCGCCGTGGCCCGCGTGAGCAGGCGGAGCAGATGGGCATTTCGCTGGCTGAAGAGCTGCTGAATAAAGGCGCGCGCGAAATTCTGCATGAGGTTTATCAGGGGCAGCCACCGGTATGACTATCCTTGTGACCCGTCCGGAACCGGCTGCCAGCGAGCTGGTTGCGCGCCTGCGCAGCCTGGGCAAGCTGGCGTGGGCGTTTCCGCTAATTGAATTTACGCCGGGTCGCGATTTAGCACAGTTACCGCAACAGCTGACGGCGCTGCGGCCAGGCGATCTGGTGTTTCTGCTGTCACAGCAGGTAGTGAATTTCGCCCATCCGGCGCTGCAGCACAGCCAGACAGCCTGGCCCGCTGCCGCTGACTACTATGCGATTGGCCGCTCAACCGCGCTGGCGCTGCATACCGTCACAAATCTCAAAGTAGACTATCCTCATGCGCGGGAGATCAGCGAAGAGCTGGTTCGCCTGCAGCGCCTGCAGCAGGTCAGCGGCAAGCGCGCGCTGATCCTGCGCGGCAGTCCCGGTCGGGAATTATTAGCTGAAACTCTCATCGAACGTGGCGCAGAAGTGCAATACTGTGAGTGCTATCAGCGCAATGAGAAGCACTACGACGGCGCTATTGAGGGCCGGCGCTGGCGCGACCGCGGGATCACCACGCTGGTGGTAACCAGCGGTGAAATGTTAAAACAACTCCATGCACTGTTTCCGCCAATCGATCGGCGGGAGTGGTTACTGCACTGTCGACTGGTGGTCGTCAGTGAACGTTTGGCTACCCAGGCCGCTGAAGCGGGCTGGCAGGAGATAGACGTAGCCGATGGTGCCGATAACGACGCGCTGCTGCGTGCGTTACGCTGAACTTAACAATGGGATGAGCCACAATGACGGAACACAAAGCTTCCTCCGCCATGGTTGAAGAAACTACCCCAGCGGACACTTCCCCGACGCCAGAAAACCAGCCACCACGCAAAAAACAGCGCGATGGCCGGGTATTAAGCGCCGTGGCAATTGTGATTGCGCTGGCGATTGGCGCAGGCCTTTACCTCAACGGGAAACATCAGGCCGATGTACAGGCTCAGACTAACCAGCAGCTCAGTGAGCAGCTCAGCGCGCTGCAGCAGCAGCTTGGCAGCGACAAACGCCAGCTGACGCAGCAGCTGACTGACGCGGGCACTGCCCTGCAGGAAGCGCGCACTAAGCAGGATAACAGTGCAAAAGAGCTGGAGACGCTGCGCGAAAAAGTCGCCACTATTTCCGGTAATGATACCCGCACCTGGCTGCTGGCACAGGCTGACTATCTGGTCAAACTGGCGGGCCGCAAACTCTGGAGCGATCAGGATGTCACCACGGCCGCTGCTCTGCTGAAAAGTGCCGATACCAGTCTGGCTGAGATGAACGATCCCAGCATGACCAATGTCCGCCGGGCGCTGACGCAGGATATCAGCTCACTTTCGGCCGTCAGCCAGGTCGACTACGACGGCATTATTCTTAAACTGAATCAGCTCTCTAATGGTGTAGACAATCTGCGCCTGGCGGACAACGATAACGACGATGCGCCAATGGATAGCGACGGTGGCGAACTCTCCGGCTCGCTGCACGAATGGCGGCAGAATCTGGTGAAGAGCTGGCATAACTTTATGGATGATTTCATTACCATCCGCCGCCGCGATAATACCGCTCAGCCGCTTCTGGCGCCTAATCAGGACGTCTATCTGCGTGAGAATATCCGCTCCCGTCTGCTGGTTGCTGCGCAGGCGGTGCCGCGTCATCAGGAGGAGATCTATAAGCAGTCGCTGGATGCGGTATCGAGCTGGGTACGCGCCTGGTATGACACTAACGATGCGGCGACCCGGGCGTTTCTTGCACAGCTGGATGAGCTGAGCCAGCAGACTATCTCAATGGACGTGCCGGATTCGCTGGAGAGTCAGCCGCTGCTGGAAAAACTGATGCAAACGCGCGTGCGCAATCTGCTGGCGCAGCCATCGGTTGCGGCTGAACAACAGGGAGGCTGACCATGCTAAAAGTACTGGTACTTTTCCTGCTGTTGCTGGCTGGCGTCGTGCTGGGCCCGATGGTCGCCGGGCATCAGGGTTATGTGCTGATCCAGACGGATAACTGGAATATTGAGACCAGCGTGACGGGGCTGGGGATTATCCTGATCCTGAGCCTGCTGGTGATTCTGCTGGCAGAATGGATCCTGCGCCGTCTGTTCCGCACCGGCGTCCGTACGCGCGGCTGGTTCACCGGCCGCAAACGTCGCAGCGCGCAGCGTCACACGCAGCATGCGCTGATGAAGCTGGCTGAAGGTGACTATCAGCAGGCCGAGAAGCTGCTGGCGAAGAATGCCGATCACGCCGATCAGCCGGTAGCAAACTATCTGCTTGCGGCCGAAGCGGCACAGCAGCGCGGCGACGAAATCCGCGCTAATCAGCATCTGGAACGCGCCTCTGAACTGGCAGATAACAATACTATCCCGGTAGAGATCACCCGGGTCCGGCTGCAGCTGGCGCGCAATGAAGATCATGCGGCGCGTCACGGTGTCGACCGTCTGCTGGAGGTTGCGCCGCGCCATCCGGAGGTGCTGCGTCTGGCGGAGCAGGCCTATATTCGCACCGGTGCCTGGAGTGCCCTGCTGGATATTCTGCCCGCGATGCAAAAAGCCAAAGTTAACGATGATGCGCAGCGTCATGCGCTGCAGCAGCAGGCGTGGCTGGGCCTGATGAATCAGGCGATGGCCGATCAGGGTAGTGAGGGCCTGAAGCGCTGGTGGCAGAGTCAGAGCCGCAAGACGCGTCAGGAGACTGCGCTGCAGGTCGCCATGAGTGAGCATCTGATCGAGTGCAACGATCCCGACACGGCTCAGGATATCGTGCTGGACGGTCTGAAAAAGCAGTATGACGATCGGCTGGTGCTGCTGATGCCGCGCATTAAAAGCGGCAACCCTGATGCGCTGGAGAAAGCGCTGCGTCAGCAGATCAAACAGCATGGCGCAACGCCGCTGCTGCACAGTACGCTGGGGCAGCTGCTGATGCGCCACGGCGAATGGCAGCAGGCCGCCGATGCGTTTGAACAGGCGCTGGCGCAGCGTCCTGATGCGTTTGACTATGCCTGGCTGGCGGACGTCTACGATCGCCTGCAGCGTCCGGAGGATGCGGCCAGCATGCGCCGCGAGGGTCTGCTGATGACGCTGAAGAACAATCCGGCAACCTGATTTATGCTTGTTGTTTGTCTGCCGGGCTTGTCCCGGCTTTTTTTTGCCTGAACCGTGCCATCCCGCCGCAAAAAGATAAAAAAACACCTGCCAGAAGCAGGTGTAAGATCAGGTCGTAAGACAACTGATGGTATCCGACTCAACGTAATGTCCGTCTAACTACAGTAGCGCACAGCGTTACTGCCAGGCTGGACAACGGATACCGTAAGGGGCTCTGCATCATTCCCAGGTTTATGTCGCCAGGGCGGACATAAGAGGTGGAATGAGCATCTACGACAGGAAGTATTGCACAAGATGTGCCAAAATGGCATTTTTCTTAAAAAGCTTTTAGGGTTCAGGAAGTTAACGCTGCTGTTCTTCTATCTGAAAAGCGGGATGCCGCAGGCAGTATGCCACTGCGGTCATTTCTGTCGCAAAACCACGACAAACAGATCTCTTGCGGAATAAAGATAATATTATCAATTAGTTATTTGTCGCAAAAATACGACAATAACTGCAGGGGTCGCATTGCGGGTTCAAACCAGGGCGCCATAAATGGCGCCCCTGCGAAATCGTAGGGGTCGCATTTATGCGACCCTGGCCGCAGATCGTAGGGGCCGCAGACCCTATCACGGGTTACGTGGTTACGTATCAAATCCGCCTTTAACCAGGGCGCCATAAATGGCGCCCCTGCGAAATTGTAGGGGTCGCATTTATGCGACCCTGGCCGCAGATCGTATCGCGGGTTACGTCATTACGTATCGCACCCGCCTTTAACCAGGGCGCCATAAATGGCGCCCCTACGGTTTTTTGGGGCCGCAGATCGTATCGCAGGTTACGTCATTACGTATCGCATCCGCCTTTAACCAGGGCGCCATAAATGGCGCCCCTGCGGTTTTTTGGGGCCGCGATCGTATCGCGGGTTACGTCATTACGTATCGAATCCGCCTTTAACCAGGGCGCCATAAATGGCGCCCCTGCGGTTTTTTGGGGCCGCAGACCCTATCACGGGTTACGTGATTACGTATCAAATCCGTCTTTAACCAGGGCGCCATAAATGGCGCCCTTACGGTTTTGTGGAGGCCGCAGATCGTATCGCGTATTTTCAGGGTTCGCAGATCGTGTCGCGTGTTTTCTGTAGGGGTCGCATTTATGCGGCCCTGGCCACAGATTACACGCAAACGAAAAAAGCCTGCTTTTTCAAGCAGGCTTTTCGAATATGGTCGGCGAGAGAGGATTCGAACCTCCGACCCACTGGTCCCAAACCAGTTGCGCTACCAAGCTGCGCTACTCGCCGATTTTTTACTTCTTTACTTCTGTTACTAAAATTCTGCCTGGTGCGAAGAGAGGGACTTGAACCCTCACGTCCGTAAGAACACTAACACCTGAAGCTAGCGCGTCTACCAATTCCGCCACCTTCGCATGTCCCAGCAAAATCTGGGGTGGCTAATGGGACTCGAACCCACGACAACTGGAATCACAATCCAGGGCTCTACCAACTGAGCTATAGCCACCATAATTCTGGTGCGTAAGCTGTCACGCTTACTATTCACTGCATAACGCGGTTAAAACAAACCACCGAAGCTCTTGCGCCTGAAAGAAAATGGCGCGCCCGACAGGATTCGAACCTGAGACCTCTGCCTCCGGAGGGCAGCGCTCTATCCAGCTGAGCTACGGGCGCGTAGCGCCGTTGCGGATGGGCATACTACGTATTTGGCTTCACCCTGTCCAGTGCTTTTTAAAGAAAAAAACGCGTTTGGTTATGCTTTGTGCATTCCGTCGATAAATAGCGCAATTTCATGCTTATAAGCTAAAAAATCGCTGGATTAATCAGCAGCCTCAGAGATCGCCCCGCCAGTGGTAGCGCAAATATTTCAGCAGCTTTAACTGCCGGCGCCAGCGTGAAGGCTGCCGGATCAGCCGATAGAGCCACTCCAGCCCCAGACGCTGCCAGAGACGTGGTGCACGGGTAACGTTGCCGGTGAAAACATCATACGTGCCGCCCACCCCCATATAGAGTGCGTCGGGCCAGTGCTGGCGGCAGTCACGCATCAGAAGCTCCTGACGTGGTGAGCCCTGCGCTACGGTAACGATTTTTGCGCCGCTCGCAGCGATACGTGCAAACAGCGCCTCGCGGTCAGCCGGGGCAAAATAGCCGTTCTGGCTGCCAACAATATTTACGTTCCACTGACGCTGCAGTTTGTCGCAGGTCTCCTGCAGTACCTGCTCGCGGCCGCCAATTAAAAATACCGGGATCCCGGTGCGTCCGGCGCGCTCCATCAGCGCCTCCCACAGATCGGCACCGGCAATGCGACTAACCTGCAGCTGCGGATACTTTTTGCGCAGCGAGCGGACAATACTGATGCCATCCGGATATTTAAACTCAGCTTCGCTAATCAGAGCGCGCAGCTGCGCATCTTCTTCCAGCGTCAGCATCTTTTCAGCATTGATGGCAATCAGCGTACCGCAACGGGGCGTATTGTCAGGCAGCAGAAAGCTGACAAAGCTCTCCATATCGTTAAACGCGTGCAGATCAACGCCGCGTATCGCGTAATGCGGCTCAGTGGTCTTCATGGTTTTCATCTTCCGTTTGCCCGGTGATCAGGAGGAACCGCGCAGCGCCTGAACACGACGCGGACGAATAAGCCCTGCGCGCGCCAGCAGCCAGCTGAGCAGCTTTGCCAGGCCTGTACAGGCGGCAAAAATGATGCAGAAAAACACCACGCGCGAGCCGAATGCGTCCAGCCCCTCGCGAGCGAGAACGATCATGTTAAACACCGCGCCGAAACAGAAACTCTGCAGCACCGCGCCGCTATAGCGGTTGTCGCTGTCACGTCCCTGCGTATAAAGCGCGTCAAAGCCTTTCATCAGGAGACCCACCGCGACCGCACCCAGTGGAATAAACAGCACGCCACCCATGATCAGCAGCGAACCGATCAGCGTCGGCGAAATGGCCAGGCCGGAGTGGTTATTCAGCACTTCCCAGGTAAAGTAGTTAGCGCTGTTCAGGATCGCAGAGGGGCGATCGGGCCACAGCCAGCCCGGAATAAAGACATAAAAGTCGCGCCAGAGCGGCGCCAGCCCCTGAAAGTCGATTTTGTCATAGTTCTGCAGCAGCAGCGCCAGGTTCTCCCACGGCGAGAACGTATCCCGCGTCAGGTAGAGAAACGTATAAAAGGCCTCTGCCCCGGCCACATCCAGGTTGTAGCGCCGCAGCGCCAGCCAGAACATACCGCAGATCGCCATCGCGCCTGCCCCTGCCAGCATCCAGAGCGTGATCCAGCCGCGCGTAATACCGATGAACAGAAACAGCGCAAAAGCGATGATGATGTTTGCGCGCGTACCGCCCACCAGCGCATAGGTCAGCAAGCCAAACGCCACCGTCACCAGCAGAAACAGCAGCCACTGCCGCTGTGTCGGATGCAGAAAATAGCGGATTAGCATCGCCGGAATAAAGAAATAGAAGAAGCGCTTGAGCGCCACGCCAGAAACCTCACTCGAGAAAATCTGGTTATAGGCGGAGAGCCGGAACAGCAGCAGCCCGTTATGCATGAAAAACACGGTCACCGTGCCAATCGCCACCAGCGCCAGCAGCAGGCAGGTGAGATGCGTCTCCACCCGATCCATAACCAGCCACGGCTTGCGCGGCGCGGCACTGGCTGGTCGCAGCCGGACTTTATAACTGACGTAATAAATAGCGTAGAAGCTGGTGGCTGCCAGCAGCGCCTGCAGCAGAAAGGCTGGCGGTACCACGGCCACATCAAAGCGGAACACCAGTATGCTGGTCAGCGGAAAACCAAAGTAGAAGGTCAGCAGAAACAGCAGCGTAAAGAAGAGATGAAAGTTAAAGCGCACGCGCCTGAACTCACGCCAGGTGAGCGTCAGGATAAAGCCCAGCGAGCAGAGATAAACCACCAGCAGACCACTAAACTGCAGCAGACTCATGATGCACTTCCTTCACTCAGGCTGAGCGCATGGCGCCAGCCGGCAAGATAGCCCGGCGCAAAAAAAGCGATGGCCGGCTTGTCACACGCCGTCAGCTGGCGCTGCGCTTCCGCAATGCGGCTGGCATCAAGTTCATCACAGCTGAACAGCACCGGAACACCCTGCTCGCTGAGATCGCGCCAGAACGGATTTTTACGGTTCAGCACAAAGGGAATGTTAGCCTGAATCAGCAAACAGAGCGTGCCAATCCCTTGCTGCCGCTCAAACATAAAATAGCCAAGCTGGCAGCGTCTGAGCAGCTGCAGGTAGGCTGGAAAATCGAGCCTGTCGCGGATCAGCGTAACCTGCCCGGCCGGAAACAGACGCTGCGCCGCCGCATCGATCTCATCGATATAGGCATAGTTGTTGGCCGGGTAGCCAAGCGGGACCAGCACGCTGACCTGCTCGCCAAACTGCCGGCGTATCGCCTGTAATCCTTCAACGTGCCGGTTGCTGCGATCGCCGGAGTTACCCAGCAGGATCGTCAGCGCACCCTCCGATACTGTGGCTGACGGCAGCGCAATATCAGGCATGCGCGTCGGAAAATAGAGCAGTGACGCCGGCACCTGCGGATGCCGCTGCTGATAAAAAAAGAGATCGCCGCGCGTAGCAAATACCTGAGCCACACGCCCCTGTGCGATGCGTCGCAGCAGATAGAACAGACGATATTTCAGCCCGGCGCCCTCTTCATACAGGTCAGCCCCCCAGACATGCCAGAACGCCTGATGACGGCGGATCTTTCCACTGAGCAGCGCCAGCCAGATACGCGGGTTAAACTGTCCGTGAAAGAAAAAGCGCTGAGAGCGATCGGCGGCACGCGCTATCACCGCCTGCGCCAGCGCGGCTTTAGTGGTGAAAGTTTCGATCTGCAGCTGGCTACAGGCGGGCAGCGAGCCAGGCGCAGCAACCACCATAAAGCGGCGCGGCGCGGCGGCAGGCAATTCAGTGCCCATCACGTCATTAAAGAAACGCAGCACCGTCTGATTGTGATGCGGGATATCAGATCCCAGCACATGAAATAACGTCATTTTGTCCGGCAATAAATCAGGAAAGCGCCACAGCAAAGGGCAAAATAGAGTATATAGGTCGCCATATACGCCTGCGCTGCGCCAGCCGCGCCGTGAAGCGGGATCAGCCAGCGCGAAAACAGCGTCAGCAAAGCAAACTGGCTGATCTCGGTGAGAATATAGAAGCGCAGCGACGCTTTGGCGATCACCAGATATCCGAAAACATAGGCGCCGACTTTAAAGAGATCGCCACATAACTGCCAGATAAAAAGATCGCGCATGCCGCTAAACTGCGGAGAAAACAGCAGCCAGATCGCCATGTCGCGCAGCAGCCAGACAGCGAAACTGGCGGCCGCCACCGCCGGCAGTACAAACCGCAGCGCGCGGCCTATCTCCCGCGCAATCTGCTGCTTATCCTCCAGGCGTGCCAGCGTCGGCAGCAGCCAGACGCTGAAAGTGGCGGTAATAAACTGCAGATAGGCGTCAGAGATCGTCGTCACGCCCTGCCATAATCCCACCTGCGCCCAGCCCTGCTGTTCCGCCAGCAGATTACGCATCATCACCCACGCAACCGGCAGCGTGATCGACGTCATCAGCGCCATCAGCGTATACTTTGCCAGATTGCGTGCCCGTTCCGGCTGCCATACCGGCCTGAGCCAGCGCAGCGGCAGCACCGCACGATGTCGCCGCAGCATAATCAGCGCCGGTACTACCAGCAGCGTCGGAACCAGCGCCAGTCCCGCCAGCGCTCCCTGATAACCGCCCAGCCACCAGCAAATAATATAACCGGCCACGCCTGTCAGGCTGCCGGTTATCAGCGCCAGCGCATTGCCGCGCGCATCGCGAAAGCCTTTCAGCAGCGCCAGCGCCAGGTTTGCCCAGGCGATGCCAAACTGCAGAAACGCCACGATGCGCACCACGCTCTGGTAGTGCTCATGCCCAAACAGCACCCGGCTGACCGGTGCCGCGCCCAGCAGCAGACCGGCGGCCAGCAGCGCCGAGAAGCCCAGCACCATCGCAGAGGCCGTGCCGGTCAGCGCCCGCAGCTGTGCAGGTTCATGCTGCAGCTGCGCCACGCTGGCGGTCACGCCATTAAAAATGCCTGCGCCGGCCAGTACGCCGAGCACGGTGATCAGCTGCCGGAAGTTACCCGCCTGCCCGACGCCTTCCGGACCGAAACTCAGCGCCAGCAGCTTTATCACCAGCAGGCCAGCCGCAATTTTTACCAGCGTGGAGGCCGCGGTCCAGACCGATGCTTTTGCCAGCGACATCAGGCAAAGTAGCTCAGCAGAGAGCTAATCACGGTACGCTGATTGTTATCTGACAGGTTATAGAACAGCGGCAGGCGCAGCAGGCGCTCGCTGTCGCGCGTGGTGACGCGATCTTCACCGTGGAAGCGGCCAAACCGCTCACCGGCAGGCGACGTATGCAGCGGGATATAGTGAAATACCGTGAGGATTTCCGCTTCTTTCATCCAGCGTATCAGCGCTTCGCGATCGTCGCTGTCGCGCAGTTTCAGATAGAACATATGCGCGTTATGACGGCAGCTATCCGGCACTGCCGGCAGCGCGATCCGCCCCTGAGCCGCCAGCGGCTGCAGCGCATCGTAGTAGCGCTGCCACAGTCGCAGTCGCTGCTGATTAATGGTCTGTGCCGCTTCCAGCTGCGCCCAGAGATAGGCTGCCTGCAGATCGGCCATCAGGTAGCTTGAGCCGATATCGCGCCAGGTATATTTATCCACCTGACCACGGAAAAACTGACTGCGGTTGGTGCCTTTTTCCCGGATAATTTCAGCACGCTCGGTGAGCGCCGCATCATTTATCAGCGTCGCGCCGCCTTCACCTCCGGCGGTGTAATTTTTCGTTTCGTGAAAGCTAAAGCAGCCGATGTGCCCGATGGTGCCAAGCGCGCGGCCTTTATACTGTGACATGACGCCCTGTGCAGCATCTTCGATGACATAAAGCTGATGCTTTGCGGCCAGCGCCATAATAGTGTCCATTTCACACGCCACGCCCGCATAGTGTACCGGTACGATAGCGCGCGTTTTCGGCGTGATCGCAGCCTCAATCAGTGTCTCATCGATGTTCATCGTATCCGGGCGCACGTCAACAAAGACAATGGTGGCACCGCGCAGCACAAACGCGTTTGCGGTGGAGACAAAGGTATAGCTCGGCATGATCACTTCATCACCGGGCTCGATGTTGATCAGCAGCGCGGCCATCTCCAGCGAGGCGGTGCAGGAGGGCGTCAGCAGCACTTTTTTACTGCCAAAATGCTGCTCCATCCACTGCTGGCAGCGGCGGGTAAAGCCGCCGTCACCGCACAGCTTGCCGCTGGCCATCGCCGACTGCATATAGTCTGTTTCAGTGCCCACCACAGGGGGCGCGTTAAAAGGGATCATGATGCTTTCCTGTAAAACCAGTAGGCGGTGCTTTCCAGCCGGGCACCGCAGCGTAAATAGAGGCGCATCGCTGCAAGATTGCTGAGCTGCGTGGCAACGCGCAGCTGCGCCAGCTGGCGCACCCGGCCCCAGTCAGCCGCAGCCAGCAGCAGACGCTGGCCGGTTCCCTGCGACCGGGCGTCAGGCAGCACCGCCAGCAGTCCGATACGCACATCGCCGTTCACTTCACGCAGGGAGACAAAGCCCTGCAGGCTGCCCTGTTCATCGCAGGCGATCAGGCACTGGTGATCAAAGGTGCCGCGCACCGCGTTTTCAATCCACTGCGCATAAAACCGGCCGCTGTCGGCCGCGTCAAACCACGGGGCACGAAACCGGCTCTGGCTGAAGGCTTCTGCGGCGGCGGCACGCAGCGCCGGGATTTGCGCCTCACGCGCAATTCGTATGCCGGGCTGACGCGCCGTCTGCGTCAGCGGTAACGTCAGATCGGCTTCTCCCTCAACCAGCTGAAAGCCGTGCTGGCAGACCGCATCAATCGCCGCAGTCTGCTCTGCCGGAACTTTTATCTGCAGCAGTCCCGTCGCCTGCTGCAGCGCCTGCGGCAACGTCAGCTCACCCTGCAGCGTCAGGCGCGCCGTGGGCTGATGAAAGAACTCACTCTCCCACTCAAGGGGATCAATACTGACGCGGACGGGCATGTAAAATATCCAGCAGATACCGGCCGTAGCCGGTTTTGGTTAACGCCTCGCCTGCCGCCTGTAGCTGAGCATCGCTCAGCCAGCCGTTGCGCCAGGCAATCTCTTCCAGGCAGGCTATCTTGAATCCCTGCCGCTTTTCTACCGTCTGCACAAAGACGCTGGCCTCAACCAGGCTGTCATGCGTGCCGGTATCCAGCCAGGCGAACCCGCGCCCCAGCAGCTCAACAGAGAGTGAGCCCGCCTCCAGGTACATCTGGTTAATCGCCGTAATTTCCAGCTCACCGCGCGCCGAGGGCTGGACGCGCTTGGCAAACTCCACCACGCGGCGATCGTAAAAGTAGAGTCCGGTCACCGCCCAGCGCGATTTTGGCTGCGCCGGCTTCTCTTCGATTGAAAGCGCATTAAACGCCTCATCAAATTCCACCACGCCGAACCGCTCGGGATCCATCACCTGGTAAGCGAAGAGCGTCGCCCCTTCCGTCCGGGCAGCCACTTTTTTCAGCTTCGGACTAAAACCCTGACCAAAGTAGAGATTGTCGCCCAGCACCAGACAGCAGTGGTCGTCACCAATAAACGATTCACCAATAATAAACGCCTGCGCCAGTCCATCCGGGCTTGGCTGTTCAGCATAGGAGAGCCGGACACCAAACTCACTGCCATCCCCCAGCAGTCGCTCAAAGTGCGCCCGGTCCTCAGGCGTGGTAATGATTAACACATCGCGGATGCCTGCCAGCATCAGCACTGAAAGGGGATAATAGATCATCGGCTTGTCATACACCGGCAGCAGCTGCTTGGAAATTGCGCGGGTAATCGGATGCAGGCGCGTGCCTGAACCACCCGCCAGAATAATACCTTTCATCATTGCTCCTTCTGGCTCTGCTTCAGCGCGATGCGTTTAAGCCGAGGCGTTCAGCGCGATAGCTGCCGTTGAGAATAGCCTGCCACCACTGCGGGTTGGCCAGATACCACTCCACCGTTTTACGTATGCCGCTCTCGAAGGTTTCCTGTGGGGTCCAGCCCAACTCGCGGGCAATTTTGCTGGCATCGATGGCGTAACGCAGATCGTGTCCGGGACGGTCGGTGACAAAGGCGATCAGCTCGCGGTAGCTGTTAATTGCCGCAGGACGTTGCCCGGCGGCAAGCTCATCCAGCAGATCGCACAGGGCGTGCACTACCTCAAGGTTACGTCGCTCATTATGCCCGCCAATATTGTAGGTCTCTCCTGCTTTGCCGTGACTGACAACGGTATAGAGCGCACGCGCATGATCTTCCACATAGAGCCAGTCGCGGATCTGGCTGCCGTTGCCATAGACCGGCAGCGACTTGCCCGCCAGCGCATTGATGATAGTCAGCGGGATCAGCTTTTCCGGAAAATGGCACGGGCCATAATTATTGGAGCAGTTGGTAACGATCACCGGCAGTCCGTACGTTCGCATCCAGGCACGCATCAGATGATCGCTGCTGGCTTTTGATGCGGAGTAGGGGCTGCTCGGCGCATAAGGCGTGGTTTCGGTGAAAAAATCATCCGTACCGTGCAGATCGCCAAAGACTTCGTCTGTGGAAATATGGTGCAGCAGGAAGCCCGCTTTGCGCGTGCTCTCCATCGCCTGCCAGTAGTGGCGTACCGCTTCCAGCAGATGATAAGTGCCGACAATGTTGGTTTCGATAAAGGCGAATGGCCCATCAATCGAGCGGTCGACGTGGCTTTCTGCTGCCAGATGCATTACGCAGTCGGGCTGATAGTGCGCCAGCACCCGATCAAGCGCCGGCCGGTTACAGATATCAACCTGTTCAAAGGCAAAACGCGGATGCTGCTGCACGCCAGCCAGCGACGCCAGATTGCCGGCGTAGCTTAGCTTGTCCACCACCACGACCTGATGCTCCGTGCTTTCAATCAGAAAGCGCACCAGCGCTGAGCCTATAAATCCCGCGCCGCCGGTGATCAGAAAGCGTTTCATCGCCATACCCCTTTGGTATCGACAATCCACGGCTGGGTAATCTGCGCAGCGTCAATGGCCCGGAACTGTGCATGATCGACCAGCATCACCAGAATGTCAGCCTGCTGCAGCGCCTGCTCCACGGTTACCAGCGAGGCGTCCTGCGCCAGCCGGTCAGGAATCGTTGTAACGTGCGGCTCGACAACCCAGGTTTCTCCGCTGTGCCACGCCGCAATGCGCTGCGCGACCACCATCGCCGGGCTCTCACGCAGATCGTCGATATCGGGCTTAAACGCCAGCCCGAAACAGGCAATAGCGATCTCGCTGGCGCGCTTATCGCTCTGCGTCGCGCACTCCGCCAGCGCCTGTTTTACCTGCTCCAGTACCCAGCCTGGTTTGGCATCATTCACTTCACGCGCGGTACGGATCAGCCGCGCCTGCTGCGGGTTCTGCGCCACGATAAACCACGGGTCGACGGCAATACAGTGTCCGCCCACGCCCGGTCCGGGCTGCAGAATATTGACGCGCGGATGCCGGTTCGCCAGCGCAATCAGCTCCCAGACGTTGATCTTCTGATCGGCGCAGATCAGCGACAGCTCATTAGCAAAGGCGATATTGACATCGCGGAAGCTGTTTTCCGTCAGCTTGCACATCTCCGCCGTACGCGCGTTGGTTTCAACGCAGGCTCCGCGCAGAAAAATACGATACAGCTCGCTGGCCCGTGCCGAACAGGCGGGCGTCATGCCGCCAATCACGCGATCGTTCTCCAGCAGTTCGGTCATCACCTTGCCGGGCAGCACCCGCTCCGGACAGTAGGCGATAAAGATATCGCTCTCGCCATCATGCTGAGGGAAGCGCAGATCGGGACGCGCCTCGGCCAGCCATTCCGCCATCTGCTCTGTAGCGCCGACTGGCGAAGTTGATTCCAGAATTACCAGATCGCCTGTTTTCAGCACCGGTGCCAGCGACAGCGCGGCCGCGCGGACAAAGCTCAGGTCTGGCTGATGATCGTTCATAAAGGGCGTGGGGACAGCGATCAGAAACGCATCTGCCGGTTCTGCCGTCGTGGTGGCGCGCAGCAGCCCCTGCTGCACCGCCTGACGGACCACCTCGCCGAGATCGGGCTCCACAATATGGATTTCACCCCGGTTGATGGTTTCAATGGCGCGCAGATTGACATCCACGCCTACGACCTGCTTTCCCCTTGAAGCGAAAACGGCTGCCGTTGGCAGCCCGATGTAACCCAGTCCGATCACGGAAATGGTATTAAAAGACATAATTAAACTCTGTTGTTGTTCAGCGCCTGCAGAATGCGTGCGCAGGCGTGGCCGTCGCCATAAGGGTTGTGTGCCCGGCTCATACTCTGCCACGCCTCTTCATCCTGCAGCAGCAAAGTGACTTCAGCGACAATGGTATCGACATCGGTGCCAACCAGTTTTACCGTACCTGCCGCGACCGCTTCCGGCCGCTCGGTGGTGTCGCGCATCACCAGCACCGGTTTCCCCAGCGACGGCGCCTCTTCCTGAATCCCGCCGGAATCGGTGAGGATCAGCCAGGCACGGTTCATTAACCAGACAAAGGGCAGATACTCCTGCGGTTCGATCAGAATGATATTACCGATGCCGCTAAGTATCCGGTTAACCGGCTCGCTGACGTTGGGATTGAGATGCACCGGATAGACGATCTGCGCCTGCGGATGAAGGCGCGCAATCTGCGCCAGCGCACTGCAGATACGCTCAAAGCCCTTACCAAAACTTTCGCGCCGGTGACCGGTAACCAGGATCAGCTTTTTGTCCGGTTCCAGAAACGGATAGTGCGCCGCCAGGCGGGCATTGAGATCGGCGTTGGTCAGCACGCGGTCGCGCACCCACAGCAGCGCGTCGATTACCGTATTGCCGGTGACAAAGATACGCGCATCGGGCAGGTTTTCCCGCAGCAGGTTCTGCCGCGATGTGGTGGTCGGCGTAAAGTGATAGCTTGCCAGATGGCCTGTGAGCGTGCGGTTAGCCTCCTCCGGCCAGGGCGACATCAGATTACCGGTGCGTAAACCGGCCTCGACGTGTCCTACCGGGATCTGCTGATAAAAGGCCGCCAGGCTGGCCGCCAGCGTGGTGGTGGTATCACCATGCACCAGCACCACATCAGGTTTAAAATCGGCTAAGACGGTTTTCATGCCCTGCAGAATACGACAGGTAATCTCGGTCAGCCCCTGCTCCGGGCGCATGATATTTAAATCGTAATCGGGCTGCAGCTGAAACAGATGCAGCACCTGATCGAGCATTTCACGGTGCTGTGCGGTGACGCACAGGCGGGATTCAAACGCAGCATCCTGCGCCAGTGCCTGCACCAGCGGCGCCATTTTGATGGCTTCAGGACGGGTGCCAAATACAGTCAGTACTTTCACGCTGATTCTCTTATTGGCGAATAGCTGATAACGCGCGCGGCCGGCGCACCAGCGCCACACCCGCTCCGACCAGCGCACCGATCGCTCCCCACATCACCATCATAAACAGACGGCGCGGGCTGTCGCGTGAAACGGGCTCTTCCGGCGTGCGCAGGTAGCGGTAAGTCTGGAACTGTTTATCAAGGCGGGGGCCAGCCTGTAGCGTGCTCAGCATCGCCCTGTTTTGATCATAGCTCAAATCGTAGGCGGGGCCGCTGGCCTGCAGCATATCGAGCTGCGCCTGTAGCCGCTGCTGGCCCAGTAAAAAGCGATCGCTCTCTGGCAGGCTCTCACCTGCAGCAGGCGCACGGTTATCGGTAATACCCTGCTGACTGGCGAGCTTCAGCGCCTGCTCAATGCGCTGACGCTGGCGATCGTACACCGCCTGCGCCACCGCCTGCTGCCGATCAACCTGCGACTGCAGCTGCACGTTACGCGCCTGCCATGCGCCTTTCAGCTCTTCATTCAGATGGCGCGCCGCACGCTCACTGGCGTAAGCAATGTACTGACGCAGAAGATTGTTAGCGTCGCCGGCGGTTTCTGCCACCAGCCGCACCGTATCAAGCGTGTTGTGCGCGCTATCTGCCGGCATAAACTGGATATTGGTGATCATATCATCCAGCAAAGCCGCATCATTATGCGCATTACCGCTTTTACGACTTTTAAAATAGTCGGTCTGCTGCCAGAAGTCGCGCCGCGTATCCCAGGAAGCGAGCTGCATGGTGAACTCCTGATAGACCTCATCCATCACGGTAGGGGCCGGATTATTCAGGCTTAGCGTATTGCTGTGGATATCGAGGTTGTTCAGAAACTGCTGCTGTACATAGTAGTCACCCAGCATGTTAACCGTAGGCCTGTCGGTAACTGCCGTGGTGCTCCACGCCTGTTTCATCAGCATTGAAGCCAGCCAGGCCAGCAGGGCAAACAGAACAGCGCAGCCCGCTATCCAGCGTTTACCGCGCCACAGCGTGCAGCCCAGGCCGCGAATATCCAGTTCGTTCTCCACAACAGAGTTCATAACAGCGGTGTCCTTATCTGATGCTTATCCAGGTCATGTTTTATTGATATGCGCGTGATTCCATCTGCGCTTGAGACGGCGAATCATTCGTGCCATACGCCACGCGTGCTTAATGCAGTAGCCATAGAGCAGAAATGCCACCAGGAAGAGCACCAGCATGACCCACTCAGGTATGAACGCCAGATATTCGCCGAGCACGCCAATGCCTGCCAGCAGCGCCGCCGCCAGCGTGATCAGTAAAAAAGCCTGACGTGACGAGAAGCCGGCACGCATGATGAGATGGTGAATATGTTGCCTGTCGGCTGAGAATGGACTCATGCCCTTGCGCAGCCGGCGATACATGATAGCCACCATATCCATCAGCGGGATGGCGATCAGCCACAGCGCGGTTACCGGCGTAATAGGATGGCTCAGGCCCTGCGTCGTTTCCAGCAGGATCCAGATAATGGTGAAACCAATCATGGTACTGCCGGCATCACCCATAAACACTTTATAGCGTTTGCCCAGAAAACCGAGGTTCAGCAAAATATAGGGAATCGTGGCGGCGATCATGGCGAAACACCACATTGCCAGGCTGGTCATGCCGTCGAAATAGAGAATGATCCCCATTGCACCGAACGTTACGCAGGAGAGCCCGCCCAGCAGACCATCGATACCGTCGACCATGTTAAACGCATTAATTGCCGCCCAGACGGCGAACAGCGTTAATACGTAGCCAAAGGGACCTACGACAATCTCCACCGGACCCACAATAAAACCCAGACTCAGCAAATAGAGCTTGGCGCCATACATCATGACCACGGCGATAATCGCCTGCATACAGGCGCGAAACTTTACGCTGATATCAAAGCGATCGTCGAGTGCGCCGACCAGCACCAGCACGCCGGCACAGAACAGATAGAGCAGGCCGTTCGGCATATAGGACTGCGTAATAAGGAAAGCGAAGCAAACGCCAGCGTAAACGGAAATACCGCCAACGAGAGGAATAACGCCCTGATGCTTTTTCCTTGCATTGGGCTTATCAACTAATCCGATTTTTTTTGCGACCTTACGGGCCATAAAAAGGAATGCCAGAGAGAAGAGAAAAGTTAAACCCAGCTCTGCACCCATAGTGAGTAAATTCACATTAACGCTCTCAGCTAAAATCGTGGACAACAATAAGCAAAATCCCGGTTATTGCTGTATATCCCTGTCTGACCAGGCCGCAGCGCGCGCGGTTGCTGAAAAAATCGCCGCCTTTCTGCTTGCGTCATTCTAAAACGTTTCTGACTCGCCTAATCCTAATGCGCACAAATAAAAAACGCCACGATAAGCCGTGGCGTTTAACAGAAATAATGCCGATTTATTACCTGCGTAACAATATCATTGCTTCGCTTTTAACCGCTTATGAACGCTTCATCATATCGAAGAATTCATCATTGGTTTTGGTCATCGCCAGCTTGTTGATGAGGAATTCCATCGCGTCAATCTCGCCCATCGGGTGAATAATTTTGCGCAGGATCCACATCTTCTGCAGCTCTTCCTGAGAGGTGAGCAGCTCTTCTTTACGGGTGCCGGAACGGTTGTAGTCAATGGCCGGGAAGACGCGTTTTTCCGCGATCTTACGCGACAGGTGCAGTTCCATGTTACCTGTACCTTTAAACTCTTCGTAAATGACCTCATCCATCTTCGAGCCGGTATCAACCAGCGCGGTGGCGATGATAGTCAGGCTACCGCCCTCTTCCACGTTACGTGCTGCACCGAAGAAACGCTTCGGACGATGCAGGGCGTTGGCATCAACACCACCGGTCAGGACTTTACCTGAGGCAGGAACCACGGTGTTATACGCACGCGCCAGACGGGTAATTGAGTCGAGCAGGATGATGACATCTTTTTTATGCTCGACCAGGCGCTTGGCCTTTTCGATGACCATTTCAGCAACCTGCACGTGGCGGGATGCGGGCTCATCGAAGGTAGAGGCGATAACTTCACCTTTAACCAGACGCTGCATCTCGGTCACTTCTTCCGGACGCTCGTCAATCAGCAGCACCATCAGGACGCAATCCGGGTGATTATACGCGATGCTCTGCGCAATGTTCTGCAGCAGCATGGTTTTACCCGCTTTTGGCGGTGCCACAATCAGACCACGCTGGCCGCGGCCAATTGGCGATGCCAGATCCAGCACGCGAGCGGTTAAGTCTTCAGTTGAGCCATTACCCCGCTCCATACGCAGACGACTGTTAGCGTGCAGCGGCGTGAGGTTTTCGAACAGAATCTTACTGCGGGCGTTTTCCGGCTTGTCGTAGTTAACTTCGTTAACTTTCAGCAGGGCAAAATAGCGCTCGCCCTCTTTTGGCGGACGGATTTTACCGGAAATGGTGTCGCCGGTACGCAGGTTAAAACGACGAATCTGGCTGGGGGAAACATAGATATCATCAGGACCGGCGAGGTAGGAGCTGTCTCCGGAACGGAGGAATCCAAATCCGTCCTGCAATATCTCCAGCACGCCATCACCAAAGATGTCTTCGCCGCTCTTCGCATGTTGTTTGAGGATGGCGAAAATAATGTCCTGTTTGCGCATGCGCGCCAGGTTTTCCAGCCCCATATTTTCGCCGAGAGTAATCAGCTCAGAAACCGGCGTATTCTTTAATTCGGTAAGATTCATAGTGATGGGTTCTTAAACTCGGGGTAATTCTCGAAATGATTGTCGTGAATGGTATGGCAAAAATTCCATGCCTGTTAATGGCTCTTTTTCAACGCTGCTCGGCGGGTATCGTCTGATAGGGCGATAGAAAGCGAGAGACGGTCGAAAGATGATGCCGGGTATGCTAGCCGTCAGATTGCCAAACCACAAAAACGTTCAACTCGAGCGGGGTCTGACAAGAGAAATCTTTAGATGCAAACTACAAAGGTAAGTGCGTAATGCAGTATCGTCAAATTAGCACGCCTGACCAGCGGCGTCCAGCAGTGGCGAAAAAATTCACCACTGCGGAACAGAGCGCGTTGCGCTTACGCCAGATTGGCGTTCAGGAACTCTTTCAGCTGGCCTTTAGACAGCGCACCCACTTTAGTTGCCGCCACTTCGCCGTTTTTAAACAGCAGCAGGGTCGGAATACCACGGATGCCATATTTTGGCGCGGTACCTGGGTTCTCATCGATGTTCAGCTTGGCGATGGTAAGCTTACCGTCGTACTCTTCAGCAACTTCATCAAGGATCGGGGCGATCATTTTGCAAGGACCACACCATTCAGCCCAGAAGTCAACCAGGGTAACACCCTCGGCTTTCAGCACGTCAGTATCGAAACTGTCATCGGTGAGGTGAACGATTTTATCGCTGCTCATGTTTAACTCCAAAGATTATGCCTGGCGAATTGGCGTAAAATATACCAACGTTGGTTAACTTTATTTCATCGGATACGCTTTCGTAAAGCGATAGTAAGCTGATATTCTACCACACTATGAGCAAAACACACTTAACCGAACAGAAGTTTTCCGACTTCGCCCTGCACCCTCAGGTCGTGGAAGCCCTTGATAGCAAAGGCTTTCAGCACTGCACGCCTATCCAGGCGCTCGCATTGCCTTTTGCGCTTTCAGGGCGTGATGTTGCGGGTCAGGCGCAAACCGGTACCGGCAAAACGATGGCGTTTCTGACGTCAACGTTTCATTATCTTCTTTCTCACCCTGCTGCTGAAGGGCGCCAGGTTAATCAGCCACGTGCGCTGATCATGGCCCCTACGCGCGAGCTGGCCGTACAGATTCACGCCGATGCGGAACCGCTGGCTAAAGTGACCGGCCTGAAAATGGGTCTGGCTTACGGCGGCGACGGCTATGACAAGCAGCTTAAAGTGCTCGCTGATGGCGTCGACATCCTGGTGGGCACCACCGGACGTCTGATCGATTACGCAAAACAGAATCATGTGAACCTGGGCGCCATTCAGGTTGTGGTGCTGGACGAAGCCGATCGCATGTTCGATCTCGGCTTTATTAAAGATATTCGCTGGCTATTCCGCCGCATGCCGCCTGCCACGCAGCGTCTGAGCATGCTGTTTTCCGCAACGCTCTCCTACCGCGTCCGGGAACTGGCGTTTGAGCATATGAACAACGCGGAATATGTCGAAGTGGAACCGGAACAGAAAACCGGCCACCGCATTAAAGAAGAGCTCTTCTATCCATCCAATGAAGAGAAGATGCGCCTGCTGCAGACGCTGATCGAAGAAGAGTGGCCGGATCGCGCCATCATCTTTGCTAACACCAAATACCGCTGTGAAGATATCTGGGGCCATCTGGCCGCCGACGGTCATCGTGTGGGTCTGCTGACCGGTGATGTCCCGCAGAAAAAGCGCCTGCGCATTCTCGATGATTTTACCAAAGGCGACGTGGATATTTTGGTGGCAACGGATGTCGCGGCACGCGGTCTGCATATTCCGGCCGTAACGCACGTCTTTAACTATGATCTGCCGGACGATCGTGAAGATTACGTCCACCGTATCGGTCGTACCGGCCGTGCCGGTGCCAGCGGACACTCTATCAGCCTCGCGTGTGAAGAGTATGCGCTGAATCTGCCTGCGATTGAGGAGTATATCGGTCACGGCATTCCGGTCAGCAAATACAACAGCGATGCGCTGCTCAGCGATCTGCCACCGGCAAAACGTCTGCAGCGTAACCGCACCGGCAACGGTCAGCGCCGCGGCGGCAACAACAGTAATCGCCGGAGCAGCGCGCCCCGTAACCATAACCGTAAACGCTCAGGTTAATCCCACATGCTAAGCGCATCATCACTCTATGCAGCGATCGACCTCGGGTCTAACAGCTTTCATATGCTGGTGGTGCGTGAAGTTTCCGGCACTATTCAGACCGTGGCGCGCATCAAGCGCAAAGTCCGGCTGGCAGCAGGACTTAATGCTGACAGCGAACTCTCTGCTGAGGCGATGCAGCGCGGCTGGCAGTGCCTGAAGCTGTTTTCGGAACAGCTGCAGGATATCCCGCCAGAGCAGATCCGCGTGGTGGCAACCGCCACGCTGCGCATCGCACGCAATGCGCCAGACTTTCTCGCCACTGCTGAAGCGATCCTGGGCTGTCCGGTCAATGTTATCAGCGGTGAGGAAGAAGCGCGGCTGATTTATCAGGGCGTGGCTCATACTACCGGCGGCTCTGACCAGCGTCTGGTAGTCGATATCGGCGGCGGCAGCACCGAACTGGTTACCGGTGAAGGTTCGCACGCGACCACGCTGTTCAGCCTCTCAATGGGCTGCGTGACCTGGCTGGAGCGTTTTTTCAGCAATCGCCATCTGACGCAGGAGAATTTTGACCGGGCAGAACAGGCGGCGCGCGACATGCTGCAACCTGTGGCAGCGACGCTGCGTGAGAAAGGATGGCAGATCTGCGTCGGTGCATCCGGTACGGTTCAGGCTCTGCAGGAGATCATGGTGGCGCAGGGGATGGATGAGCGTATCACCCTGAGTAAGCTGCAGCAGCTGAAGCAGCGCGCTATTCAGTGCGGCAAGCTGGAAGAGCTGGAAATTGAAGGGCTGACGCTGGAGCGCGCGCTGGTCTTTCCCAGCGGTTTGTCGATTCTCATCGCCATTTTCAACGAACTGAATATTGATAGCATGACGCTGGCAGGCGGCGCGCTGCGCGAAGGCCTGGTGTATGGCATGCTGCATCTGCCGGTCAATCGCGATATCCGCAGCCGTACGCTGCATAATGTGCAGCGCCGTTTTTCTATCGATGTGGAACAGGCCGACCGGGTGCAGCAGCTGGCTGAACGTTTTTTTCGTCAGGTCAGCCAGAGCTGGAAGCTTGATCAGCGCTGTCGCGATCTGCTGTTAAGCGCCTGTGCCGTACATGAAATCGGGCTGAGCGTCGATTTTCGTCAGGCTCCTCAGCACGCCGCCTATCTGATCCGCCATCTTGATCTGCCTGGCTTTACGCCCGCGCAGAAAAAAGTGCTCGCCTGTTTGCTGCAGAACCAGAGCGGCAGTATCGATCTGGCTCTGCTGGCCCAGCAGAATGCCGTACCGCCGCGTACGGCAGAACGCCTGAGCCGCCTGCTGCGCCTGGCGATCATCTTCTCCACGCGTCGCCGTGACGATACGCTTCCGGCGGTACGCTTACTGGCAGAAGAGGATGCGCTGCACCTTACGCTGCCGGCGGGCTGGCTGGAGGCGCATCCGCTGCGCGCCGAGCTGCTGGAGCAGGAGAGCCACTTTCAGTCCTACGTTCACTGGCTCCTGACCTTCTCCTGATGGCGTGACGGCTGCCATCACTTTTTTGCATTCGCCAGCATTGCCCGCAACCCAGCCACCCGGGTTTGCCCGGTTTTAACGCGCTCTTCTGCGCTTACCACTTTTTTCTCACGCTCCCACTCGACGTCATCCTGCGGCAGTTCCAGCAAAAAACGGCTGGGCTCAGGACGAACCAGTTCACCATACTGGCGGCGCTCACGGCAGAGCGTAAAGGTCAGCTCTTTCTGCGCGCGCGTAATACCTACATAGGCGAGACGCCGCTCCTCTTCGATATTGTTCTCATCAATGCTGCTCTGATGCGGCAACAGACCCTCTTCCATGCCCACCAGGTAGACATAGGGAAATTCCAGCCCTTTTGACGCGTGCAGCGTCATCAGCTGAACCTGGTCGAGATCTTCATCACTCTCTCCCCGCTCCATCATATCGCGCAGGGTAAAGCGCGTGACAACCTGTGCCAGCGTCATGGGCTCATTCAGCTCATCACCTTCAAGCATTTCCGTCATCCACTGGAACAGCGTATTGACGTTTTTCATCCGCATCTCTGCGGCTTTCGGACTGCCGGAGGTCTCAAACAGCCAGCTCTGATAGTCGATACCGCGGATCAGATCGCGCACCGCGCTAATCGGCTCCCGTTCAGTCAGCTGCACAATCTCATTCAGCCAGTGGGTAAAACGCTGCAGATGCTCCAGACCGCGCCCGCTCAGCGTCTGAGCCAGCCCCATGTCAAAACTGGCATTAAACAGGCTCTTATTACGCAGCGTGGCCCACTCACCCAGCTTCTGCAGCGTGGCCGGGCCGATTTCGCGACGCGGCGTATTGACGATGCGCAGAAACGCGCTGTCGTCGTCCTGGTTAGTCAGTACGCGCAGATAGGCCAGCAGATCCTTGATCTCCGGGCGTGAAAAGAACGAAGTTCCGCCGGAAATACGGTAGGGAATGCGGTTCTGCATCAGCAGCTTTTCAAACACGCGCGACTGATGATTGCCGCGATAGAGAATGGCGTAATCTTTATATTGGGTGCGGTTGATAAAGTGATGTGCGATCAGCTCGCCGGTCACGCGCTCCGCTTCATGGTCTTCATTATTCGCGCTCAGCACCTTCAGCGATTCGCCTGAGCCCAGCTCAGAAAAGAGACGCTTTTCAAACACGTGCGGATTATTGGCGATCAATATATTGGCTGCTTTGAGAATACGCTGCGTGGAGCGATAGTTCTGCTCCAGCTTCACGACCTCCAGCGCCGGAAAGTCCTCTTTCAGCAGCACCAGGTTTTGCGGACGCGCCCCGCGCCAGGAGTAGATAGACTGATCGTCATCGCCCACCACGGTAAATCGCGCGCGCGCGCCGACCAGCAGCTTTACCAGCTCATACTGGCTGGTGTTGGTATCCTGATACTCATCCACCAGCAGATAGCGAATACGCTGCTGCCAGCGTTCGCGTACCGCTTCATTGCGCTGCAGCAGCAGCGTGGGCAGCAGGATAAGATCGTCAAAATCGAGCACGTTACACGATTTGAGATGCTGATCATAAAGCTGATAACAGTGCGCAAATATCTGGTCACGCTGGGATTTTGCTATTGCTGCCGCACCCTGCGGATCGATCAGATCGTTTTTCCAGTTTGAGATCGTGGCAATGAGCTGCTGCAGCTGTGTTTTATCCTCTTCCAGCCACTGGCTGGTCAGCTCTTTCAGCAGCGCCAGCTGATCCTGATCGTCAAACAGCGAAAAGCTCGATTTCATCCCCAGCGCGGCATATTCACGCTTGATAATCTCCAGCCCCAGCGTGTGAAAGGTTGAAATCATCAGGCCGCGCGCCTCTTTGCGCCCCAGCGTTTGCGCCACGCGCTCTTTCATTTCGCGCGACGCCTTATTGGTAAACGTCACCGCGGCAATATGGCGCGCCTGATAACCGCATTCGCGGATCAGGTGAGCGATTTTATTGGTAATGACGCGGGTTTTACCGGAACCCGCGCCCGCCAGCACCAGGCAGGGGCCGGTGACAAATTCGACAGCACGTTGCTGGCCGGGGTTTAAACGCATAAAAACATCACTCGATTGAATCAGACAGGAAGAGTTACATCGCGTCGCAGGGTGCGCATTGATGCGCACCTGAGCGCAAAGGTCGCCATGAATGGCGCCCCTGCAACTGACGCGCACTACGCTATAATGCGTCGCACATTATACATAACAGGAGAGCACCATGGCGAAAACCGCAGCAGCTTTACATATCCTTGTGAAAGAGGAAGCGCAGGCGAAAGCCCTGCTGACGCAGCTGGAGAAAGGAGGCAACTTTCAGCAGCTGGCAAAAAAACATTCAACCTGTCCGTCCGGACGCAACGGCGGTGATTTAGGTGAGTTTCGTCAGGGACAGATGGTGCCGGCTTTTGATAAAGCGGTTTTTACCTGCCCGCTGCTGAAGCCTTACGGACCGGTAAAAACCGCGTTTGGTTACCACATTATTAAGGTGCTGTGGCGCAGTTAATCACTTCTGGCTCTTCATCTGCTGCAGCACATTGCTGCACTGATTATCGTCGGTGTCGCTGGGTGAAATCAGCGCCAGCAGCGCGGCAGCCGGTGCCACAACCGCCCCCAGCGCCACGGCAGCCGCACCGCGCGCGATAAGCGGTCCGGTTTTGACTCCGGCATCCGGATTTTTAAAAGTTCCGCGCACATAGAGCGGAGAACGCAGCGTAATAATGCGAATGCCTTTACTCTCCGGATTCACCGACAGATCGAGTCGCTCGCTGGCAAAGTTAACGTTACCGGTGACGTTAATTACCGCATTTTCGGTATCAAACACGAACAGCCGCGGCGTTGCGACACCCTGGCGCAGCGTAAGATCGGTGGCGGCACAGTTGATGCGCACCTCATCATCACCAAACAGTTTACCCACCACATAGTTTCCGACGTTAAGCCCGGCGATTTCCATCAGGCTGCGGCTGATGAGGCCATTGTTCATCAGCAGGCGCAGCTGACCGTTGCTGCTGCCCAGCAGTGCGGCAACCGAATTGCCGGTACCGCTTAGCGTTGCGTCGCCATTGAGCTGGCCCAGGCTGCGCTGCATGGCGGTTACATCAGGAAACAGCTGGCGCAGCTGCAGTTTGCGCGCGTGCAGATCGGCGCGGCCGCGCATCGGCGAACGACTGCCTTCGAGCCGGATAGTGGTATTGATATTGCCGCCGGCCATACCGAAGCGCAGTGGATCAAGCAGCAGATCGCCTTTTTCCAGCGTCAGATGCGTATAGAGGTCACTGAGCGGCAGCTTACTGCTGTGCTCAATGCGCTTGCCGCTAAACTTCACATCGGCATCCATCGCATCCCAGCTTTTGGTTTCAAACTTATCGTAAGGCAGCACGCGATCGGCAGGCTGCGTGGCGGCTTCACCACGCTGCGCTTTCGCCCGCGCCGTTTTCTCACTGCCTTTACCGGAATCAACGCCAATCAGCGGGCCGAGATCGGCCATGCGCAGCTGACGGGAAGTGAGTTCGCCGCTCAGTTTCGGCCGGGGTTTGCCCTGACGATAGGTGAGCGATCCATGAATATCACTGTCACCGATGTGGCCATTAAATTTTTCATAGCGGAACAGCGCGCCTTTTGCGTCATTAAAGCGGGCAGTCAGATGACCGTCAGTTTCATAAGGCGGGGTATCAGGCAGCAGCACGCCGGTTAAGCCATAAAGGTTGGCCAGCGTATCGCCGGAAAAACGCAGGCGCACATCCAGGCCGCCCAGGTTGAGCGGATCCTGCAGCGTGCCTTCCAGCCTCACTCGCGTGGTGCCGTTACGCAGATCGGCCTGCAGCGGAAACGGCGTGGTTTTACTGCGCAGTGAGAGCATGCCGCCAATTCTGCCTTCGCCGGAAAGCGGCTGCTGGTTATAGGTGCCTTTCGCCTGCCAGCCAAAAACAAAATCGCCGGCGCCTTTCTGCTTATCATCGCCGCCGGTAACCTGAGCATAAGGCACAGGTTTACCGAGTGAGTTGATATTTACCGTTACATCAGCTTTGTTGATCGCATCGCGGTAGCGCAGCTGCCCCTGATCAAACAGGATATTATCCATACGGAATGACCAGGCTGAGGGAGCGGCGTCAGCCTCGCTGTTTTCGCTGCTGGCGAGCGTAAATGTCCAGTTATTCTTCTTGCTGGCGAGCTGTATCAGACGCGCGTCAGGCTGCTGCAGCTTAATCCAGGGCAGGTAGATCTCTTTGTGCAGCAGCGCCAGGGGCGCCAGCGTCGCATCAACGCGCTGCAGGTGTACCATCGTTACATCAGGAATGTCGGGTGGATTGCCCAGCATGATATCTTCAGCGTGTACCTGCGGCCAGGGGATCCAGCTGCGCCAGCCCGGCTCTGCGCGGTTACGCGCCCAGTGTACGCCAAGGTCGCCGCGTATCGCGAAAGGGCGGTTCAGCTCTGCTGAAACTTTTTGATTAATAGTTGGTTTCAGGCGGTTCCAGTCAAAGGTGGCAATCACCACTACCAGTACCACGATCAGTAACAGCAGAATCCCCGCTACCCAGCTGGCAGCTTTTCCCGTGCGAGTCATGCTTTTTCCTCCTTGTTTCCACGTCTCATTAAAGATAGTCGAGACGCAGCGTAACAACATCAGAGAAGCATCAACGGCAGCGATTCCAGCTGATTAAAAGGAAGCGGACGGGAAAAAAAGTATCCCTGAGCTGCAATAGCGGGAGAGGATTGTACCTGGCGCCACTCCTCTTCGGTTTCTACGCCTTCAACGATTACGCCGTTGCAGTAGCGATTAATAAGCGTCAGCAGCGTTGAAAAAAGGACCCGCCCCTCTTCTGACGCGCGCAGCAGCATAAAGAGTTCACGCGATAATTTGATGTAGTCATAGCGCAGTTCGGTCAGTGCGGAAAAGTTTGCCATGCCGGAGCCAAAATCATCCAGCCATAGCGGCCCCAGCTCCGGCATCTGCGCCACCATCTCCTCCTGCGGCAGCGCATGATGCTCAGTGAGTTCAAAGCGCACCCACGGCAGCCGGCCAATCAGTCGCCGGAGCGCCGGATGCTGCTGTATCGCCAGCAGCGTCGGCCCATCAATATTGACCGATGCCACCAGCTGGTGCCGGATAAAAAAGTGCGACCACGTCAACAGCAGCGTAAGTTGTTCATGTACCACATCCAGCCGCTGTTTTGTTGATAGCGCAGCAAAGTAGCTTTCCGGTGAAAGACGCTTTTCCGGCATAGCCACATGCGTCACGGCGGTCAGCAGCTCAATCGCCAGCAGGCGGCCAGATATCTGATAAATAGGCTGAAAAGTATAAGTACGCTGGCACTGCTGCCGGAAAAATGCGATATCCGGTTGCGTATGTTTAAGAGAAACGGGCAGCCGGTGTCCGGAATCCTTCATCACCATGGTTTTTTCCTGGTCGGTGGTGAGTGCCTGCAGAAAGCAACCCGGCGGCAAGTATCGGCTGGTTCCTGGATAACTTTATCGCTTTGTGCAGCCATATAGGGCGTCGAGTCTAACAGCGCGTCTCTGGCTTAATCGCAGAAACAGAGGATGCTTTGTCTGCTAAATCGTCACCAGATAGCGATTTAAGGACTTAAGGCAAACTGACGCGCCAGAAACCGGCCGCCGGAAGAGTTCGGAAAAGGCGCAGCCGGAGCTATTTCTCTGCTGAAATTTACCGGGACCGGTTTGAGTTAATACTCTCTTTTATCCTGTTCATTGCGCTTAGTGCGCCTCTTCCCTCTTTCGCACTTTATCTGAAGTGTGCATTTATTATCTTCCCTAATCATAACCGTTTAAATTCAGTGCATTAAAAGGCAATTCCCGCCTGCCAGGTATAGTCTGATTCTCGCTGGTTATCGCTTTTTCGGCTGGACGACAACGCAAAAGAAGACCATCTTTTAATCAATAACAGCAGGACGCTGTTCCTTCGGCCGCAGAAAAACAACGACTATACGCCCTGCTCAGGACAGATTTATGCACACAGAAATTATCAATATCTGGCCATCCGGTGATGCGCCAGGCGCCAGTGACTCCCGCGCTCAGCCGCAGATTGTTGACCTGGCTAAAGAGTATGAACCTTACGATCGCGCAGCAACCGGCGTGCGCTGCCCGGAAATGGCCATCTGGTATCCGGAAACCTCCAACGGGATTACCCTGCTGGTGGCACCGGGCGGCGGTTATCAGCGGGTGCTGATCGATCGTGAAGGCAGCGCGCTGGCCACGTTTTTTACCTCGATGGGCTACACGCTGGCCGTTATGACATATCGCCTGCCTTATGACGGGCATCATGAAGGTGCGGATGCACCGCTGGCCGATGCCCAGCGGGCGGTCCGCGTGCTGCGCGAACGGGCGCAGCAGGGGAAAAACGGCAAATATATTGTGATGATGGGCTTTTCCGCAGGCGGCCACGTTGCGGCCTCGCTGGGAACGCGGTTTAACGAGAAGCTCTATCCGGTGCAGGATCGCATCGATGCGCTCTCACCGCGCCCCGACGCTATGGTGCTGATCTACCCGATTATCAGTATGCGTGACGGCCTGGCACACGAAAGTTCACGCACGCGCCTGCTGGGCGCCTGGCCGGACCAGAAAAGTATCGATGCCTATTCGCTGGAGACGCGCGTGCACGCGCAAACGCCGCCAGTCCTGCTGATCCATGCGGCTGACGATGAAGCGGTTTCCGTTAATCACAGCATGCTGTTCTTCAGCGCGCTGCGTGAGCATAAAATCCCGGCCGAGATCCATTTTTATCAGAAAGGCGGGCACGGTTTCGGTATCCGCGGCGTGGCCGATCTGCCGCTGGCAAGCTGGCCGATGCTGGTCACCGAATGGCTGCGGGCGAAAACCTGACGTTGTTACGTCCCGTGCGTGCATCGGCCAGGGCGCCATGAATGGCGCCCCTACGGGGGAATTTATCGTAAGGTAATTCATCACAGGGGACGCATTTATGCGCCCCGATCGGCGCTGTTTTCTGCTTTACTGCTTTCGTCCGGGGCCGGTGCTGCGGGTGCATCAGGCACTGCCATCACCTTATTCCAGCTCTCCTGCAACATCTTCACATTGGTCTCTGCTTCGCCCTGCGGCTGGATTAGTACCATAGTCAGCTCCTGCGTCAGCTGCTGACGCAGTTCCTGATTGAGCTGCTCGCGCGTTAACTCACTCAGGAAAGACTGCCGCAGTTTCTGATACTGCTCGGGAGCAATATCCACTACCGCGTTCTGCTGCGAGCGCAGGCGCTGCCCCATCAGAATGTCAGTATCCGTACGGGCGTAGGTGGTAAACAGCTTATTCAGCTCCAGCAGCTTCTGCGCCATAAGCGCATCAAATTCATCCTGCGGCAGCCCTTTATCGCGAACCACGGCCAGCGCTTTAGCGATCTGATTCATGTTTTGCGGCAGTGAGGCATTGGGGCTTTCCATATTAATGGAGCACTGCGCGCGCTGATAAAGCACGCGGCAGTCAAAGCCGACCTGCACATTTTGCGCTTTATTATCTGCAAGCGCGCGCTGCACGTGCCAGAACAACGCTTCACGCGCCAGATCGCTCTGCCAGTAGCGTTGCAGATACTGCGATTCGCGAATCGGCTGCCACGATGTATCCCACACCAGCGACAGTCGATCCTGCGCCAGAGAGCCATCAACCAGATTAACCGGCTGATGCGGCAGCGGTGACAGCGTGGGCAGCGGTGCCGGCGTATCGCGTTTTCCTTTCAGCGTTGCGAAGGTCTTGCCAATCTGCTCCGTGATAGTGCGGCTGTCGACATTACCGACCACATAGAGCGTCATATTATCTGGCGTATACCACTGCTGATAAAAACTGTTCAGCTGCGCGGGATCGACCGGGGCGCGCGGTGGCTCACCAGGGTCGTGCGCCAGCATGGTTGAGCCTTTCAGGCGGTAGCGCCACCAGACATCCTGCGTGTCAGAGGGCCAGGTGGCGATGGGATCGGTCGCGCTTAATGCCGTCGCGACCACCTGCTCATTAATGCTCATTTTACCCGCGGTCGCGGCCAGCCAGTTCAACGCTTCTTTAAGCAGTTCTGGCCGGTTGTTGGGCAGACTGAGGTTGTACTGGGTATAGTCGTATGACGAGATCGCTGGCGGCAGCGGGCGCTGCGGATCCATCGCCTGCTGCCACAGTGACCGCTGCTGATTGGTATCCAGCGCGGTGTTATGCACCATCGCCAGGCGCGGTAACAGGTGACTGAAACCGGTCTGCTGAGCGCTCTCCGCCAGTGAGCCGGTATTAACCACCAGGCGAAGCTCAATGCGATCGCTGGGACGTTGTGGTGTGGTCAGCAGCTGCCAACTGAACCCGTTGTCCAGTTTGCCCTCCTGCCAGGCGGGATCGGGCTGAAGTGTTTCGGCGTGCGCGCCGAAACCGGTCGCTGCAAGCAGCAAGCCGCCAACCAAAAGCCGAATTCTGGTGCCCTGCATGTGAACCCCTAATCAAACAGAAAAACGCTTGTTAGCACGGACTGACTGGCCACCGGGAAAGCGGCCCGCGCGGCGTATTGCCGCCGCGTTTATATAATGACAGTTCCTTTGACCACAGGATGGCCAGGAAGTCGCGCAACAAGGAAAAAAATCGGGAAAAAAATCAACGGGGTTTATTATGCAAATGCCCGCTGTCAGGGCAAGTGACAGCGGGCATTTAATCGGAAATTAACGCAAATTGTGGATTATGCGCCGGTATGAGAGACGTGACTGACCTTTTTGGCTGAAGAAAGCGTCTCTTTCATCTGGTTTTCATCCAGCTGACCTACCCACTTAGCCACCACCACTGTGGCAACGCCATTACCAACCAGATTAGTCAGCGCACGCGCTTCGGACATAAAGCGGTCGATGCCCAGAATCAGCGCCAGGCCTGCGACCGGCAGATGCCCTACCGCAGAGAGCGTCGCGGCCAGAACAATAAAGCCGCTTCCGGTAACGCCCGCCGCTCCTTTCGAGGAGAGCAGCAGCACCACCAGCAGGGTGATCTGATGGAAAATATCCATATGGGCATTGGTCGCCTGCGCGATAAACACGGCGGCCATGGTCAGATAGATTGAGGTGCCATCCAGATTAAACGAGTAGCCCGTTGGAATAACCAGCCCCACCACCGATTTTTTGCAGCCAAGGCGCTCCATCTTATCCAGCATGCGCGGCAGCGCTGATTCAGACGATGACGTACCCAGCACAATCAGCAGCTCTTCTTTGATATACCCAATAAATTTGAAGATGTTAAAGCCAGCCCAGCGCGCAATTGCACCCAGCACGATCACGACAAACAGGATACAGGTAATATAGAAACAGATGATCAGCTGGCCAAGCTGCACCAGCGAGCCGACACCATATTTACCGATGGTGAAGGCCATGGCGCCAAACGCACCGATAGGTGCCAGACGCATAATCATATTGATTACGCCAAAGATCACTTTGGAGAAGCTTTCGATAACGTTGAACATCACGGTACCGGCGCTGCCGAGGCGATGCAGTGCGAAACCAAACAGAATAGCGAACAGCAGCACCTGCAGAATGTTGCCACTGGCAAAGGCACCAATAACGCTGCCCGGAATGATATCAAGCAGGAACGCGATCACACCCTGCTGTTCTGCCTGCTGTGCATAAACGGCTACCGCTTTCGCATCCAGGGTGGCGGGATCCACGTTCATTCCTGCGCCAGGCTGAACCACGTTCACTACTACCAGTCCGATGATCAGCGCGATAGTACTGACGATTTCAAAATAGAGCAGCGCTACTGCGCCGGTGCGTCCAACGGCTTTCATGCTCTCCATGCCGGCGATACCGGTCACCACCGTACAGAAGATTACGGGGGCGATGATCATCTTGATCAGCTTTACAAAACCATCACCAAGCGGCTTCATCTGCGCGCCTAATTCGGGATAGTAATGGCCTAACAGAACGCCGATGCCGATGGCAACCAGCACCTGAAAGTAGAGGCTTTTAAACAGTTTCATAACAGGTGTCCAGGTAGAGACGGCATTCACCGCCTGTGTCAGGGAGAAACGCATGCGGCAAGCCGCCTGAGAGCGTAAAACCTTACCGATAAACTGAAAATAACACCCTGTTAACAGGATGAGTATCCCCTGACATTCCTTACAAAAGTTACAAAACTCTAACTATGAACTGAAACGCTTCAGCTGGCGCTGTGGCGCGGTTTCTGCAGAACAATCAATTGATAAGGTCACTATCACGTGCGTGAACAGCGCTGCAGCCAGCCCTGCTCAAAGGCGGTAAGCGGCAGGGCTTCGGCATACAGATAGCCCTGACCGATAGTGATGCCGCGCGCCAGCAGCCAGTCGCGCTGCTCCGCCGTCTCTACTCCTTCAGCCACAACATCGGCATCCACAATCTTTGCCACGGCGGCCACGATACGCACCATGGTGTCATCGTCCGGCAGCGCGGCGACAAAGCTGCGATCCATCTTCAGCTTATTAACCGGTAACGCTTTAAACTGATGCAGGTAATTGAGATTGCAGTAGCCCATACCGAAATCGTCCAGCGCAACGGCAACCCCGGTCTGCTGTAGCGCGAGCAGCAGCGCCATCGCCTGCTCAGCATCGCCTATCCCGGCGGTTTCGGTAACTTCCAGTACCAAAGAACCTGGCCGGATGCGATGCCGTTCCAGCAGGCTCTGCAGATGCGTCACCATGCCGCTGTCGCGCAGCTGCAGGGCCGAAATATTTACGCTCAGCGGCAGCGTAATTCCCCGTCGCTGCCAGCCGGCCAGAATGCGGCACGCCTCTTCAAACACCCAGCGACCGATGGCGGAAATCACCCCAATCTCTTCCGCGCTGGCGATGAACTCTTCCGGCAGCCCGTAGCTGCCATCCGCCATCCGCATTCGCAGCAGCGCTTCAGCACCCGTCAGCTCGCCGGTTGCCATGTTGAGCTGGGGCTGCAGATAAAGTGCAAATTCGCCCGCCTGAAGTCCCTGCAGAATGTCATGCTCCTGTGTCAGCCGCTTCTGCGCCCGTTCGGTCAGTACCGGATCAAAAAACAGGATCTGATTTTTCCCCTGATGCCGCGCTGACATCATGGCTGACGTCGCCCGATCCAGCTGCTCGCGTGCAGAGCACAGGCTCTCGTCAGAGAGCGACAGCCCGATACTGGCATTAGGTCGCAGCTGCAGTTGATACAGATTGACTGGCTGATTGATACGCAGCATCAGGTTGCGCGCCAGGCGCATCGCACGGAACGGGTTGTGCGCCCGCTTCAGCAGCAGCGCAAAATCGCTGGGCCCCGTCTGCGCCAGCAGCGTATGATCATCAATCGTGCTGCGGATTTTCTCTACCAGCGTCAGCATTAGCGTATCGCGCTGCTCATCGCTCAGCACGCCGTTGGCTTCCTGCAGCGTTTCGATACGAATAACCATGACGCTCCAGGGCTGCTGCCGGTGACGCTGCTGCAGATGCTGGTCGAGCAGCGCCAGGAACAGCGTGCGGTTAGGCAGATCCGTCACGGCAAAATGGGTGGTCAGCCGGCTCATCTCATCGTGAACAGACTCCAGCACCTGCTGATTGCGGTTATAGCTGCGGATCAGCATGCCTATCTCATCATCGCGGTGATTGCCGGGCAGCGTCAGCTTGTGTGTCAGGATGGCTGGCGGCGGCAGCTCCTGCAGCTCGCGTGAAATATCGCGCAGCGGGTGCACAACCAGACGGTTAATACACCAGCTAATGGCGACCGAGAGGATCAGCGCCATCAGCAGCCAGGTGGTGATCATGGTTGAGAGCGTACTGAGCAGAAACTGGTAAACGCGTGAGGAGTCCGCCTGAAGCACCAGATAGGCGATGGGTTTTGGCATGCCGCCCCGCTCTATCGCATACAGCGGCAGCGTAATCTGCACCGGCAGTTCAAACAGCCGGGCGACCAGACGCGGAACCGGCTTTTCCGGTGCAAAATCGGCGTGCAGCGCCTGAAACGCATTGGGCAGCACCACATCGGCCCGCGACAGAATACCGGCGGGTTTTAGTGTATTAAGGATATGCTCCGCCTGAGGGATGTCCGCTTTCAGCACCGCCTCTGAGAGCGGCTGGCGTACCGTGTGCGCCACATTCTCCATCTGCTGGGCGTAATCAACCCTGCGCTGCTGCACAAAGTGAAAGAGCTGGATAACGATAAAAATCGTGATCGTTACCAGCACAACCGCAGACACGGCTGCCATTTGCTTGATGGTTAACGAGCGACTGACGCGCAAAAAAATTTCTCCCGGCCGCAATGCCGCCATAATCCGGAGTGATAGTAGCCTGAATGCGCAGCAAGTATATCCCAGGTCTCAGACGTTGTACGCCGCGATAAGGGTGAAAATCATCGGTCGGAAGGGAGAGAGACGCGTTTTCAGTGTTTTGCCCGTTGCCGGGAGCGGGAGAACGCGAGCGCGCACCGCGCGCTCGCAGAAGAGCATTAACCTTTTTCCTGCCAGGCAAGCCACACTAATAGCTGCAGGCTGGCAGAGAAGTAGTTCTGTTCCGGCTGAATGCGGTCGCTGAGATGACCGGTCTGGTTCAGCGTCAAATCGCGTACCGCTGTCAGGCCACCTTCCATATTGTAAGGTGCCGGGCTGTTAGCCAGTACGTCGAACCAGGCCGGCGTGGTCTGACGCGGATAGCCCTGCCAGACGCGCTGAAAAGGCACCAGCCGCAGGCTCTGCGGATCGTACCACCAGATATTCAGCGGCACGCGAATCGCATCATAACTGAACCGGTTAGAGTACCCCACCGCCGGCGCGACAGAGCCATCCGCATTCAGTGCAACCCAGTCCAGCGGCAGCGCGGTTTTACCAAACTGCATCTCACCCAGCAGCGTCATGCCATCGTCAATGAGCGTGTTCCAGACGCGCAGATGGCTCTGCTGTGCAAACGCCTGCCAGGCAGCAAACAGGAAATAGGAGGGGTTCAGCACGACGTAGCTCGACTTATTAAAGCCGTTTGCGCCAGGCAGCATAACTTTGTGTCCGGCGTAATCGATCACGTTCAGCTTAATAATTGCCCGCTGAATGCGATCGGAATCCTGCTGATAATCCCCTCCCCACTTCTGAGCCGCACGCTGCAGCGCCCAGGCAATGAGCACATTACCGTCGCTGGCGTCGTTTTTGTCTGCCACCGGATCGGCCGCATCAGGCACATAACGCCAGTAAAACAGATCATTTTGCGGATTATGCAGGTGGGTACGCGTCCACTGCCACAGCAGATCAAAGGTAGCGCGATCGTTATTCGCTATCGCCAGCAGCATACCGTAGCCCTGACCCTCTGTATGGCTGACGCCTTTGTTGCCGGTATCGATAATCCGGCCGTCGCTGTTCAGAAAGCGGCTTTTATAACTGCTCCAGCCGTCTGCCATCGCCTGCGCGCTAAAAAATATCATCATTAAACAGAGCATCCACCGACGCCCGTGCCGCATTACATTCATTACCGCTTCCTATTGATATCGATACAGCAGCGTTGAGCCATTGTTGTTTTCCAGCGTCAGCGGTACTGCGGCGCTGCCGCCCTGATCGCGCAGCCATTGCGCATACAGGCCGCCCAGCACGGCGCCCATTGCCAGCCGCCAGCGTTCAGCCGGCAGCGTGTCGTGACCGGCTGGCAGCGCATGATGCTCAATCTGAATCGCATTTTCTGCCGGGTGCAGCTGCACAAAGCCCCAGTTGAAGCGGGCCAGCTGCAGATTCATCTCCCGCTCCAGATCCTGCACGGTACGTGAAGCCGGCAGCGGATAGCGCATCGCCAGCGTCTCCCCGGTGCTGGCCAGAAAAGCCGTGGCCTCATCGCCGCCGTTCTCCAGCACGCCCTCTGTCATTACGCAGACCAGGTCAAACCAGCCAGGCTGAGGCGACCAGGTCACGCGTGCGGTGGGTTGCTCGCTCATCAGTTATCTCCAAACATATAGCGGAAGTAGAGGTTGGCAGTGCTTTCGTTATAGTCGCCAAAGGTGTCATACCCCAGCTGCCCGCCAATCGTGACATCTTTATTAATCTTATAATCCGCACCGGCGTGCAGGTTGTAACCTATGCCGTTTTTACTTTCACCGCTGTAGTAAGCACTTCTGACAAAGCCGCGATCGGCCAGACTCTGCAGCTGCGACTGCAGCGCAGCATCGTCCGGGAAATAGGCGCTCTTATCCTGGCTGTAAGACTGATACCCTACCGATCCCCCGACGTTGACTTTCAGATCGTCAAACTGACGGCTGAAATCCACCGGGAATGAAACGGACGCATAGTTCTGCGGGCTGAAATAGCCGCCCTGACCATAACTGAAATAGCTAAGATTTTTGGAGAAATCCATCCAGGAGAGGTTCATCCCCACCTTCAGCTCGCGATCGTCGTAGTGGAAAGGCCGTACATAAACGCCAGCGGTTGCCTGAACGCTCTGGTTGCTCGCCACATTTTCGCCAATGTAGCTATAAGCGCCGCCGCCGGCATAGAGTCCGGCATCGCCGTTGTCATAGCTCAGCAGGGCATTCGCGCCATTTTTCGTTACGCGTCCCCAGCGTTTGCCGCTGGTTTTATCTTCTGCGCCCACATAGGAAAGCAGGCTGTCGGTCATGGCACGGCGTTCACCGGTCAGGATCAGCGTCAGGAAATCAGTCAGCTTCGGTGACCACTGGATCCCGCCCACCAGCGTGCTGAGATCCTGGCCCAGCGGCGTGCTGCCGAGATCGATTTTATAGCTGTCGCCCTTCAGCGCCATGTTCAGCTCAACGCCGGAAGCGGACTGCGAATCGGTAGCTGAAGCGGGTACGTCAGTGAGTTTTGCATCGCCTGCCGCCACCACATTGCCCTGCACCAGCGCATTGCTGCCAAAGCGACGCCATGCATCTCCGCCAGCGCTGCCCGCCGTCAGTGAAACCGGCGTAACGGTAAAATCAAACCGCGATTCGCCAAACGGCACCGTGGAAAAGGTCAGCGGCGCTTTCGCTTCCGTCAGCTTACTCAATCCCGATTCGCCATCGCGTCCGCGTACCTGCATCTGGCCCTGTACCCAGGTCCCGGTTTTCTCCTGCAGCGCCTCCATCATCGTATCAATCTGATGCAGTGTCTGATTCTGCTGCAGCGCGGGCGTATCGGCTGCCAGTGCAGTGTCTGCGGTGCGGCTGACAGTCGGTGCGTTCTGCCACGGCATGACTGCGCCATAGCTGGAAGATGAACGGCCAACCGGCGAGGTGCTGCGGTTGATAAAGGGATTGTCTGCCAGCGCCAGTCCGCCAACCGTGGGTACGCTGCCGCTTTGCGCGCCCTGCAGACCAATCATTTTACCGCGTGCGGTGCGCAGATAACGCATCGCTTCGCTGTGCTCACCGTTGGCTTCCGCTACGCGCGCCAGCAGCAGCAGTCGCTCCGGCGACTCTTCATTACGCAGCCCGCGCGTCAGCGTATTTGCCCTGTTGATATCATTCTGCGCCAGCGCCACGTTAATGGCTCCAGTGCGCGCATCCTGCTGCGGCGTATCCTGCGTGATCAGATAGTCATAGACCACGCCCGCCTCTTTATTCATTTTGCCGGACTGATAGAGACGCGCCATGGCAAACATCAGATCGCGGTTTTGCGGATCCTGCTGCAGCGCACCCACCAGTTTGTCATAGGCCGCCGCATACTGTTTCTGCTCGCGCAGGCGATCCACTTCGTTGATCAGATAGCCGTTGCGCACATCAGCCAGCTGCGCGGGCGTACTGCGCGCCTGCAGCTCAGGCGAGCTGAGAAAACGCTGCGCCTCACCGCTTAAGCCCGCCTGGTTGAGCACCGTAACCTGCGTAGCATAATCCCCGGCGTTACCCTGCACGCCGCGCTGCATGTTGCTGCGTACTACCGCCACGGCGCTGGTGAGATCGCCCGCTTTCGCCAGTTTCTCCGCCAGATTGCCGGCGTCAACCGGATTAGCCGGCGGGGTCGCAGCCAGCGCGCGCAGCGTGTTCGCCGCCGCCGCATTCGAGCCCTGCGCCAGATACTGGTCAGCCGTTGCCATTTGCAGATTAAAGTTAACGCGCTGCGCCAGTTCGCGCATTGCGCCGGTTTTACTGCGATCGGGAATACGCGCCAGCAGCTGGCTGGCCTGCTGCCACGCGCCGCTTTCGCTGGCGTTGAGCGCACCGGCATAGAGTTCGCTGCTGGTCGCACCGTTGCGCATCACCGGCTGCATGACATTGGCCGCCATCAGCGTATTGCCCTGCGCGCGATAGAGCCGCGCCAGATCCAGACGCAGCCAGCCATCGGTGGGATAGCGCTGTACGCCGCTGGTCAGCGTGGCAATCGCGGCAGCGCTATTGCCTGCGGCCTGCTCACGTTTCGCCTGCGCCCGGATGGGATCGCTGTTGTTACCGCGTGGTGCCACGCTCTGCCGTACGCTGTCAGGCAGTGAGGCGAGCAGGCTGTTGGCTTCAGCGCTGCGATTCTGCTGACGCAGCACATAGAACAGCCCCTCTTTGGCACTGCGGTTATCCGCATCGCTTTGCAGGATCGCACGGTAGGTCTGCTCCGCCTGCTGCGGCTGATTGGTGCGGCGCTGCACATCGGCACGGAACAGTTTTGCCGCCACGCCTTTTTCGCCTTCGGCCTGGGTCAGCGGCTCGCTCAGCGCCAGCGCCTGCGCACTGTCGCCGCTTTTCAGCGCCTGCTGAGCGGCGGCAAGCTGCGCGTAAAAACGGGCATCCGCCGCCTGTTTCTGCCGCGCATCGCTCTGATCGCCCCCCAGCTGTGCCGCCCGGTTCAGGTAGTCTGCGGCTTCAGCGTAGCGCCCGGCGCGCTGCGCAACATAGCCCATGCCCGCCAGCGCATCCGCATCCTGCGGGTTCGCCTGCAGCACTTTTTCAAAGCTGGACTGCGCACCGCTGACATCGCCGCTGTTCAGAGCCGTAAAGCCGGCACCCTTTTCCGCGCCGCCCACGTTTTTACGGTAGTACTCCAGTACCGCGTTATCCTGAGGATGACGCTGCTGCCAGGTCTGATAGAGCGCAGCGTCCTGAGCCTGCGGTGCCAGCCAGAGCAGCGCCTGACGCAGCGAGCGGTCAGCCTCTTTGTTGCCGTCAGCCATACCGGCCAGCAGCTCAATTCCCTGACGACGGGTCGACTCCTGATAGGTCATCGCCTTGCCCAGCGCCAGCTGCGCACCGGTATCCTGCGGATGATCGGCGGCAAACTGCCGCAGCGCCTCAACCGCCTGCGGCAGCAGCGTGCGATCGCCAGCCATGGTCAGATAATATTCAGCGGCGACGCTCGGCGGTGGCTCGTTGCCGCTGAAGGTGTTGCGCCACGTCTGCAGCGCTGCGGCGATGTTGCCGCTGCGCGCCTGCTGACGCGCCAGCGACAGCTGCGCCTGCGGAATACTCTGCAGCTGACGGGCGTTATCCAGCTCGGCCAGATGCGCATCGTTGGGCGAAACGGCACTCAGCCGCGCACGCCACTGCGCTGCCTCGGCGGTACTTCCGGTCTGCTGGGAGTAGAGCGCCAGCAGATAGAGCGCCTGGGTATTATTTGGCTCCGCCTGCAGGATTTTCTGCAGCGACGCCTTTGCCAGATCGTCATGCGCTTTCTGATGCCAGTAGGCAGCCTGGTCAAACAGCGCCTGCAGCGCAGGATTGTTGCTCTCTGCCGCCAGCAGCGGCTGAGAGAGCGTCAGCGCCCCACCCAGCAGCAGGGCGTGGCGGATGCCGGCACTCAGTATATTTTTATGCATTCTTTTTATCCTTACTTCCTGCCGGACTGACTGTCTGCTTTGGGATTAAGACGCCGCCATGCGTGACGCTTCAGCATGAGCCAGGCGCTGCTGCCGATCAGCACGGCAACCAGCAGCGCGGCCAGCGCCATCAGCACCGAGTGCTGGTTGGCGTACCACACCACCATCATGTACCACGGCATCTCACCGCTCGGAAACTGCGGGCCAACGCGGAAGCTGCGGATCCCGTTCTCATCGGTAATGATGGCGGTATCGCCGCGAATACCGGCGTTGATGCGCGCTGAGTTAAGATCGTCATGCAGGCGCAGCAGCTGCTGATCGCTGGTTGCCACCGTCATTACCACCAGCCGGTCGGCACTCCACGGCGAGCGATAGCTGACAAAACCGCGCCACGCCTCATTAGAGGAGAAGTAGCGATCGGCGTCCAGCTGCTGACGATACCAGTCGCCGGTCAGCCAGCCGCGCAGCTTCTCCATCAGGCCAGGCTCGTTAACGCTCAGCGTATTGCCACTGGTCTGCCACGGCGTGCCGTGCAGCATCTGCTGCGTAAAGGCACTGTGCTGCATGGTGCTGACCGCCAGTACATCATTCTGCTGCAGCCGGCTCAGGTTGGTGCCGCCTTCAGGCAGGCCAAACAGCACCTGGTTCTGTACCAGCGCAACGCCGGTTGCATTACCCGCGCGCGCCGCCATATCGAGCAGCGTGGCGATCTCCGCATCGCCCGGTTTCTCCGGCAGCAGCAGCGTGGTCTGCGAGAAATCTGCCAGGCGCGTGAACGGGAACGCGGCCCCGACAAAGTAAGAGAGATTTGGCAGCATGGTAAAGTGACGGGTATGGCTCAGATCGATCCACGAATCCTCTTCAATGCGGCTTTTGATGTTGTTGTTAAGCAGTACGCCGCACGGCGCATCCGCTTTTGGCTTGATATTAAAGTAGAGCGCCAGCTGGTTATCGCCGTAAATCAGATACGGCTCCAGCTTCAGGGTATAGTGCTCCTGACGCGCATCGCCGCCCAGGCGGTGCCAGGCGCTCTCCAGCAGGCCGACTTTGTTAACCGTCAGATTACGCAGGAAAGTTCCGTTGAGAGCGACATTCAGGAACGAATTGTTTTCGTCGATCCAGCTTTCAGTGGGAAAACGGTAGTTCAGGTTGACCGGGATCGTATCGCCATCCCATAAAAACAGATCGGGCGCCGCGCGGAAGTTAACGCGCAGCGCGTCATGCCAGATACCGGTCGTGGTCAGGCTCTGATCTTTCCGCAGCAGTTCACTCAGGCGTACCGGGCGTGAGGTGTTGATCCAGCGCGGGGCATCGTAAGGTTTACGCTGGGCCAGCGGCTGCGGCTGCACAGCAAGCTGGCTGGCATCCGTGGTCAGCGGTTTAGTTGTCAGACGATTCGCCGCCTGACGCAGCTGTGCGTCATCACTGCCCACAATCAGCAGCAGTTTATAGACCGGATTATCAGGATTATCGATCACCTGCAGCAGCGGACCGTTGCTGGCTGGCAGCGTCACCATGCCGATTTTATCGCCCGGATGCCCGACCAGAATACCGTTGCGCTCTGGCAGTGCGCCGCGGCTCACCGGAAAGCGAATGCCGCGGTAGTCAGACTGAATGCCCATCCACGACGCCACCAGCGCGGCAGCGCTCACCGCATCCGGCGTCACGCTGCTGGCAAAACCAAAGGTCACGCTGGCGGGAGTCATACGCTGCGCATCGATAAACGGACGCGGGAAGTTGCGCAGACTGGTACCGATGTTCAGCTGCTGACCCTCCAGGCTCAGCGTGGTTTGCGGCAGAATTGTTACCTGATACTGCTGCGCGCTCTCTTTCTCGCACAGCAGCTTATCCGCATCGTTAATTTTAAAGCTGAGATTGTTATCTGACACCACCATGGCAGCCGGGATATCCAGCTGATAGTCGCTGACATCGCTGTCGCTGGAGCCGAGCGGCAGCGTGCCGAGCGGCTGTCCGTTCAGCATCAGCTGCAGCGAGGTGTTGCGCGCTGCCAGCGCTGATGAGACGCGCAGCGACAGGTTGAGACGCGCGTTGGTAACCACCTCATCACCGGGCAGGGTAAAGGTAATGCCCGACTGCAGCTGTCCTCCGGTAAGGGTGATGCCCTGTTTCTGGCCCATCTGCGCCACGGAAATCGTACTGCTTACCGGCTGGTTGAGGACGGCGCTTCCGGTATCAGCCGCAGGTGCAGGCAACAGAATTGCCGGCGCCTCAGTCTCAGCTGGCGCGCCGGCACTGTTTTCCGGCGCATAAGGGGCAGCCCCGGCGGCCTGCTGCAGCTGCTGATCGGCCGTGAGCCCTTCCGGCGGCGGCACGGCTGACAGCGCATTGCTATCCTGTGTGACCGCAGGCTCCTCAGCCTGAACCGGAGTAAGCAGCAGTGCCGTCGCCAGCGAACTGGCGAGCAGCGTTTGCGTTAATCTTTTCATGCTGCGCTGTCCTCTTTGGCCGCAGGCTGGTTATCACGCTTGTGCTTCTCGCGGCGATCTTTCCAGGTCAGCCAGAACAGCTCAAAAACGGTACGAATAATAGTGCCGATCGACACCAGCGGATTGTCCTGCTTGTACTCCGGCTGGATCCACGCATCCGCTCGCGCCAGCACCACGCGAACCAGCTCGCGGCGACGCGCCAGCGGCATCGCGCCAAAGCGCAGGCGAATCGTCTCTGCATCGCCGGAAATTTTGCTGACCGGAATGGTGATGGTGCCGGACTTCAGCAGCAGATCGATCTCTTCAATCTCATCCTGTTCATGCCGGTTATCAGGCGCATCCAGCTGCGCACCGCCCATCGAGAGATCGCTGGTGCGGGTGCGCGACGAAATCCCGCTGGCGTAGTGGATCACAGCCGGGATCTGCACCTCAATACGAATGGTTTTACGCACCTGCTTGGTTTCGCGCGCCACGGCGATGGCCGCCATCAGAATAATCAGACTGAAAATCGCCCAGCCAACGTTGAGCGCGATAACCCAGGGATCGACCCCGAAATAGTCATGCGCCGTCGCGCGGACTACGCCGGCCACAATGCCGATGGAGAGCAGCGTCGCGACAATGACGTGTGGGCGTACGATATGAAAATCAAAGAAGCCCTGATCGAGCAGCCCGCCTTTGTCCGTTACGTTGAACTTGCCATGCTTCGGCGACAGCAGCGTCAGCAGGGTCGGGATCACCAGGTGGAAGCACATCACCGTTTCATAAATCTCTCCCCAGAAGGTATAGCGGAAGCGGCCATTCATGCGGGAGTTAACGTAGAGCGACATCACCAGATGCGGCAGCACATAGGCGAAGATCAGCGACGCCGAAGAGTGGATGATATTCAGGTTAAACAGCAGATAAGCCAGCGGCGCGGTAAGAAACGCCACGCGCGGCAGACCAAACTGAAAGTGCAGCATGGCGTTGAGATAGCAGAGGCGCTGCTGCCACTTCAGGCCGCGACCAAACAGCGGATTATCTACGCGGAAAATCTGCGTCATGCCGCGCGCCCAGCGGGTACGCTGAATAACGTGCAGGCCGAGGCGTTCCGTTGCCAGACCGGCCGCCAGCGGGATCGCCAGAAACGCTGAGCCCCAGCCGCGACGCTGCATTTTCAGCGCGGTGTGCGCATCTTCCGTCACGGTCTCAACGGCAAAGCCGCCAATCTCTTCCAGCGCGCTGCGCCGGATAACGGCACAGGAGCCGCAGAAAAAGGTCGCGTTCCAGTTGTCATTGCCCTGCTGTACCGGACCATAAAACAGCGATCCCTCATTAGGAATAGAGCGGGCGGCGCGCAGGTTGCGCTCGAACGGATCGGGAGAGTAGAAATAGTGCGGCGTCTGCAGCAGGGCCAGCTTCGGATCTTTCAGGAAGGGGCCGACCGTTGCCTGCAGGAACGCGCGCGTGGCGACGTGATCGCAGTCGAACACGCAGATCAGCTCGCCTTTGGTAATGGTCATCGCGTGATTAAGATTGCCCGCTTTGGCGTGCCGGTTGTCATCACGCGTGATATAGCCCACGCCCACGTCGGCGGCGAATACCGCAAACTCGCTGCGCTTGCCGTCATCCAGCAGATAGACTTTGATTTTATCGCGCGGGTAATCGATACACTGCGCCGCCAGCACGGTATCGCGCACCACATCCAGACTTTCGTTATAGGTCGGTACGTATACATCCACTGTGGGCCACAGGCGGGTATCATCCGGCAGCGGTTCGATCGTACGCTTTAATGGCCAGGTGGTCTGCAGGAAGCCGAGAATTAAGATCAGCCAGACGTAAAGTTCAGCCAGATATAAACCAATGCCGAGAATAGCTTCGATCTCGGAATTAAATTCCAGCGTTTCGGTTGTGCGCCACCAGATATATCGGGTCGACATCAGCGCGGAAAGAATAACCATTACCACGGTTATTTTACGGCTTTTGCTGAAGCCCAGTAAAAACATCATCCCGATGCTGATTAAGCCAAAAATATATTGTTTCTGGCTGTCCATAGGCGTGATGATGATTACCGCCGCCACCGGCGCGAGCACCAGCAGCAGCAGGTAAAACCCGAGTTTACTCATGAGTCACCCTGAAAAAGCGTTATAAATTATCTGAGCCAGGCCTGAACCCGGCTATTAATACTGGCTGCGGATCGGTGCCTGAACTTCACCGTTACCGACCTGAATACTAAGCAAATTAGCAATGCGCTTTGCCACCAGTTCAATATCAAATGCGGCCGCGGAAGCGGGACTGAAATCGTAAACTGACTGCTGTGATGCATTCGCTTCCGCCACGCTTTCATCGCGGTGGACAACGCCAAGCAGGTTATCGCCCAGGCGCTGCTGCATAAATGACGTGACTTCCCGGCTGATATTGCGGCGATTGTCGCTTTGGTTCAGCACAAAATAGTGGCCATGTTTATTATTCAGCGGCTGACCAATCATGCGGTTATTTTCAATTTGCGGCAGCAGAGAGACGGATGCCGTATCCGCAAGCATTACCACTAAATGCATATCGGCAAGTTGCTGCATCGCTTTAAGCGCCGGTCCCGGACCGGGAGGAAAATCGGCCACAATCACCAGACCGGGATAATTCAGCACGGTGTCGAGACCGCGCCGCAGAAAATGCGTGTCGCTGGCAAGCTTGTGCTCAAAGCGTTCACGCTGCTCCTCTGTAACGTCGCCGTAGGGCAGCACAAAAATATTTCCGCCGGTGGTCAGAATCGACTGGCTCCAGTCAGCCTGCTCTTCAGAGCGCGCAACAAAGCCGCGGCCATCCTGCAGCGGGACGCCAAAATGCAGACGCAGCGCATTCTGCACATCAAAATCGATTGCCAGCACCTTGCTGCCGGCGCGCGCCAGACTCCATGCAAGGTTGGCCGCCATGGTGGTCTTCCCTACTCCCCCTTTTGGCGAGCACACACAAACTAACGGCATAACGCAATCTTCTCCAGTAACGGTTTGAGGAGTGTTTCTTTGGACAATACAGCGGGTTCAGCCGGACGCGAGCGAAACAGCGTGCTGAAGCGGGCAGAGGCGGGCGGAGCGACAGGCGCTGCCGCTGGCGCTGCTGCGACCGGCACCGCGCTGGCAGGCGGCTGCGGGGCAGCGGAGCGGGCCATAACCGGCTCAGAAAGCGGAGGCGGAAACAGCGAGCCGGCGCGCTGCCGCTCCACAAGCGCCGCCGCTGGCATCGCTGCCGGCGCGCGCTTCGGCGGCGGCGGCGGAAACAGCGCACTGCTGCCCGGCGCGGCCTCGCGAACCGGCGCGGTGGCCGCCAGGCTGGTGAGCAGCGCGGCGCCGTTCTCAGCCGGAGCACGCGGAGCGGCGGGTATGGCTGGCGCGGCAAATGCCTCAGGCCCGACAGGCTGTGGCTGAGGCAGATCGATACGCTGCCCCTGGCCCAGCTCCGGTGCGTCATCTGTACTCAGCTGGCGCAGAATGGCCCACTGATGATGATCGGCGCTCTGCGCCTGACCCGACATATCTTTGAAATCGATATCAAGCGTCTGCGTTTTTTCTTTGAAACGCTGCAGATCGTCATAATTCTTCATGATCAGTGCCTGTGAAAGCAGAGGGAATTTTTTGGCGAATATAGCACACACATTAAAAGACGGTGAGAAAATTCTGATTATTAAAACCGCATATCTGATAAAGCTGCTTTATCTGTGTTTATAAAAAACCGGACGCTTTGCCGGCGGGAGATACGCGGCGAGAAGAGACTAATACATTGCCATTAACCAAAACGAAAAACCCGCTGCAATGCAAATAACTCTATGTAAAAAAAGGATATTTATGAATTCAGCGTTGCATAATCCCAGCGGGTAAGCCGGTAACGCCTGCGCGGTGATTTAAGAATTTGTCTTAGCACGCTGCGCGGGGAGCCCTGGCGCTGACAGTCAGATAACGTAATGTGATAGATTTCCGGTCTTATGCCCGGTTAACCTGATAAAGGTTAGCATTGCTGAACTGTTTTCGCTGAAAAAAAGAAAGGCTCCCGCGGGAGCCTTTTTTATCAGTGGCGTTAATCAGGGTGTTTCCAGCGGCTGGTTTTCATCCTGATCGACCGCAAAGCAGGCAACCTGCTGATCGCCATAGCGTTTGAGTTTTGGCTGCAGCTGCACGCAGGTGCCAAAACGGCGACGGCAGCGCGCGTTGAACGCGCAGCCTGGCGGCGGATTGAGCGGGCTGGGCAGCTCACCGGTCAGTTTAATACGCTCGCGCCGCTCATCCGGATTAAGACGTGGCGTGGCGGAAAGCAGCGCCTGCGTATAAGGATGACGCGGATTGCTGAAGATCGCTTCTTTACTGCCTTTCTCCACGCAGCGTCCCAGGTACATCACCATGACTTCATCGGCGATGTGCTCTACCACTGAGAGGTCGTGCGAAATAAAGACGTAGGAGAGGCCGAGGTCCTGCTGCAGATCCATCATCAGGTTCAGCACCTGCGCGCGCACTGAAACATCGAGCGCCGAAACCGGCTCATCCGCGATCAGGACATCCGGATCCAGCATCAGCCCGCGCGCAATGGCAATACGCTGACGCTGACCGCCGGAGAACATGTGCGGATAGCGATCGTAATGTTCGGTCTTGAGACCCACTTTCGCCATCATCTCCAGCGTTTTTTCACGCCGCTCTGCTTTGCTCAGCGCGGTGTTAATAATCAGCGGCTCTTCGAGGATCTGGCTGATTTTTTTACGCGGGTTGAGTGAGCCGTAGGGGTTCTGAAAGATGATCTGAATTTTCTGCCGGCGTAGTTTTTGCGCCTGTGGATCGTGCTTCAGCAAATCCTGTCCGTGCCAGTAAAGCTCGCCTTCGGTCGGGGTTTCGATCATGGTCAGCAGACGGCCAAGCGTGGATTTTCCGCAGCCCGACTCGCCAACTACCGCCAGCGTTTTACCCCGTTCAAGGTTGAAGGAGACGCCATCAAGCGCCTTCACCAGGCGCTCCTGACCAAACAGGCCTTTCTTCACCGGGTAGTGTTTTTTCAGGTCAATCGCCTGCAGCAGATAATCCTGCTTCATGTTATCAGGACTCATAGGTCGGTCTCCCGGCATCATCCAGTGGGAAGTGGCATTTAGACTGGCGGCCCGGAATATCGCGCAGCGCAGGTTCTTCGGTACGGCAGCGATCGGTCACATAGGGGCAGCGCGGATTCAGCAGACAGCCAGAGGGGCGGTCATATTTGCCCGGCACCACGCCTGGCAGCGATGCCAGCCGCGCTTTGTCTGCCGCAAACTCCGGCAGCGCGCGCAGCAGCGCCTGCGTATAGGGATGACGCGGCGCTTTGAAGATATCCACAGCTTTGCCACTCTCCACCACCTGACCGGCATACATCACGATAATGTGCTGCGCCGCTTCGGCAACCAGCGCCAGATCGTGGGTAATGAGGATCAGCGCCATGTTCTCCTGCTTCTGCAGCGCCAGCAGCAGTTCGATGATCTGCGCCTGAATGGTGACATCCAGCGCCGTGGTTGGCTCATCGGCAATCAGCAGTTTAGGCTTGCAGGCAATCGCCATGGCGATCATCACGCGCTGGCTCATGCCGCCCGACAGCTGGTGCGGATAGACATCCAGCCGCGAAGCCGGATCGGGAATACCGACCTGCTCCAGCAGATCGATAGCGCGCTGGCGGCGGGTGCGTTTACTGCCGCCCTGATGCACCTTGAGCGCTTCCATAATCTGGAAACCCACGGTATAGCAGGGATTAAGGCTGGTCATCGGATCCTGAAAAATCATCGCAACTTCTGCGCCAACCAGCTGCCGGCGCTCTTTTTCAGAGATTTTCTGCAAATCGCGCTGGTTAAACTCCAGCTTCTCAGCCATGACGCGGCCAGGAAAATCGATCAGACCCATAATCGCCAGCGAACTGACTGATTTACCGGAGCCCGACTCACCGACAATCCCGACGACCTGGCCCTGCTCTATCTGATAACTGATGCGGTCAACCGCACGGAACGGTGTTTTTTCGTCGCCGAAATGCACCGATAACTTCTCTACATTTAATAACGCCATCTCGGTGCCTCTTTACTGCTTGAGTTTCGGGTCGAGTGCATCACGCAAACCATCGCCCATGAGGTTGAATGCCAGAACCGTCAGCAGGATGACCACTCCGGGGAAGGTCACTACCCACCAGGCACTTTGCGCATACTGCAGAACGTCGGAGAGCATGGTGCCCCACTCCGGCGTTGGCGGCTGCGCCCCCATTCCGAGAAAGCCCAGCGCCGCCATGTCGAGAATGGCGTTGGAGAAACCGAGCGATGCCTGCACAATCAGCGGAGCCAGGCAGTTTGGCAGAATATTGACGAACATCTGACGCAGCGTTCCCGCGCCTGCCACGCCGGAAGCGGTAACATAATCGCGGTTAACCTCCACCAGCACCGCCGCGCGCGTCAGGCGGATATAGTGCGGCAGCGCCACAAACGTCAGCGCCAGCGAAGCGTTGACGATAGAGGGGCCAAAGATGGCTACCAGCACCAGCGCCAGCAGCAGGCTGGGCAGCGCCAGCATGATATCGACCAGGCGCATAATGGTGGCATCCACTACACCACCGAGATAGCCCGCCATCAGGCCAAAGATCACGCCGAAAATCAGTGACAGCACCACAACCAGGCAGCCTACCAGCAGCGACAGGCGCGCCCCGAACATCAGGCGTGACAAAATATCGCGGCCCACATCATCGGTGCCGAGGATATAACTCCAGCTGCCGCCCTCCTGCCATACCGGCGGATGCAGCAGCGCATCGCGGAACTGCTCTGCCGGACCGTGCGGTGCCAGGAAATCGGCAAAAATCGCAATCAGCAGCATCAGCGTGATGTAAACCAGGCCGATGACCGCGCCCTTATTACGTTTAAAGTAGTGCCAGAATTCCTGAAACGGGGTCATCGGCTTTGGTGCGGCAGTTACGCGCGCGGGTTCAACAGCAGACATAGCTCCCCCTTATTTCTTATGTCGGATGCGCGGGTTAACCACGCCATACAGCAGATCAACCAGCAGGTTGACCAGAATGATCAGGATGGCAACCAGCAGCACGCCGCCCTGCACTACCGGATAGTCGCGGCGCTGCAGCGCTTCAATCAGCCAGCGGCCCAGACCCGGCCATGAGAAGATCGTCTCGGTCAGAATCGCACCGGCCAGCAGCGTACCGACCTGCAGACCGATAACGGTGACCACCGGCAGCATCGCATTACGCAGCGCATGCACAACAATCACCCGCATACGCGTCAGCCCTTTGGCGCGGGCGGTGCGGATATAATCCTCGCCCAGCACCTCCAGCATGGAGGAGCGCGTCATACGCACAATCACCGCCAGCGGAATGGTGCCCAGCACAATCGCCGGCAGGATCATATGCATGACCGCATCTTTGAAGTCGCCCTCTTCTCCCCACAAGAGCGTATCGATCAGCATAAAGCCGGTCAGGGGATGGCTGTCGTCAAGGAAGATGGTATCGCTGACCCGGCCAGAGACCGGCGTCAGGTTAAGCTGCACCGATACCAGCATAATCAGCATGATGCCCCACCAGAAGATCGGCATGGAGTAGCCGGTCAGGGAGATCCCCACGGCGGTATGATCGAAAATTGAGCCGCGCTTTACGGCGGCCAGTACGCCCACCGGAATACCCACGGCGATAGCAAACAGCATGGCGCAGATGCCCAGCTCCAGCGTCGCCTGAAAGCGCGGGACAAACTCCTCCCACACCGGAATGCGGCTCTTCAGGGAGATACCGAGATCGCCGTGCAGCACCCCATTGATATAGGTGATGTACTGCTTCCACATCGGCTGGTCGAGGCCAAACTGCGCCATCAGCTGTGCGTGACGCTCCGGAGAGATACCGCGTTCGCCCGCCATGATCAGCACCGGGTCGCCGGGGATCAGATGAACAAACGCAAAGGTCAGTAGAGTAATACCGATAAACGTCGGGATGACAAGGCCCAGACGTCGGAGTATGAATTGCAGCATAAGCCGGATTCTCAGTCATTCTCCCGCAGCGGAAAGTCGTCGCGGGACTACATTGCTCATAACGCGCGGTCGGCAAAGCCGGACGCGATGCAGGCAGCGCTTCAGTAAAAGTATTTGCCGGAAAAAAGTACGGGACGCGGATGGCAAAGAGCGCATCCGAGGGCCAGCAGGCTGGCCCTCACCGTGATAATCCGAAAGGGTTATTCCTGAATATCGACGTTTTCGAAGTGATGCTTACCTAACGGATCAACCACATAACCGCTCACTTTCTTGCTGACAGGCTCATAGACGGTCGAGTGTGCAATGATCAGCGCCGGGGCCTGATCGTGCATAACGACCTGCGCCTGCTTGTAGAGCGCAATACGTTTGTTGTGATCGGCTTCTGCACGCGCCGGCTGAATCAGATCTTCAAACGGCTTGTAGCACCAGCGGGAGTAGTTGGAGCCATCTTTTGCCGCTGCACAGCTGAACAGCGTGGCAAAGAAGTTATCCGGGTCGCCATTATCGCCGGTCCAGCCCATCATGACCGTCTGGTGTTCGCCTGCTTTGGCGCGCTTGAGATATTCGCCCCACTCATAGGTAACAATTTTGGCTTTTACGCCAATTTTCGCCCAGTCCGCCTGAACCATCTCCGCCATGCGGCGCGCGTTCGGGTTGTATGGACGCTGCACCGGCATTGCCCAGAGATCGATAGAGAAGCCATCCGCCATGCCTGCTTCTTTCAGCAGCGCTTTGGCTTTTTCCGGATCGTAGGCGTAATCTTTGATCTCGTCGTTATAGCCCCACATGGTTGGCGGGATCAGGTTTTTCGCTGCCTGCCCTGCTCCCTGATAGACCGCATCGATGATCGCTTGCTTGTTGACCGCCATGGTCAGCGCCTGACGCACTTTGGCGTTATCCAGCGGCTTTTTCTCTGTATTGAATGAGAGATAACCCACGTTCAGGCCAGGCTGCTCCATCAGATTGATTTTGCTGTCTTTCTTCATGCTGGCGATGTCCGCCGGATTCGGATAAGGCATCACCTGACACTCGCCTTTCTGCAGCTTGGCGTAGCGCACTGACGCATCTGGTGTAATAGAGAAGACCAGACGGTCGATTTTTGGTTTAGTCCCCCAGAAGTCCGGGTTCGCTTTGTAGAGAATGCGCGAATCTTTCTGATACTGCTGCAGTACAAACGGACCGGTGCCGACCGGATTGAGGTCGATTTTTTCCGGCGTGCCTGCTTTCAGCATGTTGTCCGCATACTCTTTGGAAAGAATAGAAGCGAAGTCCATACCGAGGTCAGCGAGGAAAGGCGCTTCAGGACGGGTCAGGGTGAAACGCACGGTGTGATCGTCAACTTTTTCAATTTTGCCGATCAGCTTCGGCATATCCATGCCTTCGAAATATTCATAGCTGCCGCCAGAGACGCCGTGGAATTTGTTGTTTTTATCGAGCTGGCGCTCAAATGAAAACACCACGTCATCGGCGTTAAACTCGCGCGTCGGTTTGAAATCTTTCGTGCTCTGCCACTTCACACCCTGGCGCAGGTGGAAAGTGTAGGTTTTGCCATCTTCGCTGACATCCCACTTTTCAGCCAGGCCTGGCTGCAGTTCAGTGGTGCCGGTTTTAAACTCAACCAGACGGTTATAAATCGGGACCGAGCTGGCATCATAGGTGGTGCCAGAGGTAAAGAGCTGCGGGTTGAAACCTTCCGGCGAGCCTTCTGAACAGTAGACAAGGGTCTTCGCCTGAACACCGGCAGCGACGGTCATCGCAATCAGGCTGAGACCGGCCTTCAGCATCCTGGATTTAGCCCGGGAGTTCATCATGTTTTGCTCCATTGTGATGTGATGTTGTGTGCATCGCCCGTCCTCTGATTTTTTTATGCGGTACGGGCAGGTCTGACAGCGACCAGAATGTGAGCGGTTATTGTTATTGCCCTGGCGGGGTAAACCAGCCAGATGCGTCCGTCTCTACATCTTACTGAGGCATCAATTTGTCAACAGTTGCAACGAACGTCAATACAATGTGGGGTTATTTACACAGAGTGTGAGTAAGTGCAAGCAACGATAAAAAAGAGAATTAGAGAGAGAAACCGATATATAAAGCGGTGAAAAAGCGTTCGATACCGCTGGATTATCTGGCGCTTGCGTCAGATAACAGTGATTATCACCGTTAAAAAACATCTTAAAGTTGTCGGTAAATGTTGAATATATGAACGATTCCCCGTGCGTTATGACGTTCAGGCAGCGAAATATGCTGGCGTAATGGCATAAGAAATCAGCAAAAAGCAAAAGCTGGTCATAAGCAGAATGTGTCGCGAATTAAGAGAGGTGCTTTGATGCAGCAAGGGATGAAGAGCGGTGTTGAGGGATAATAAGGTTTATCCCGGTAATGATTAATGGAATGCGTAAATTGATGACTTTGCCTGATCGCTGCCGGAATGTGAGTCTGGTTCAGAAAAGGTCAGTAAATCCTCAGTCATCGCCGAAGCCGGATAAAGGGTGAAATGCGGAGTCGTGGAGTAAAGCGTCACACGTCATAGATGGCGTGTGCCGGACAATCAGAGACGGGACAGCGTCTTTACGGAGCGGTCGCGTATTTCCCCCTGAGAGTGCAAATACGACAGACGAAAAAAAACCTGCTTTTCGCAAAGCAGGTTTCTTAAATGATGGTCGGCGAGAGAGGATTCGAACCTCCGACCCACTGGTCCCAAACCAGTTGCGCTACCAAGCTGCGCTACTCGCCGATGGGGGCGAATATTACTGCTGCGCCTTTACAGCGTCAATCCCTTTTCCCTTTAAAGCTGCCTGATTGCCTGAAAAGCAGGCAACCCGCGCCGGGAAAGCGATCTCAGCGCGGGCATACCGGTCAGAGATTGCTCTGTGCTTTAGCGGCGGGAGCCTGACACCAGTTGTTTGCCGGATTGATACCGCCATTGGGTGAGGTGTAGCCCAGACAGCCCAGTATGGTATCAAACAGCTCAACGTGACGATGCGTTTTACCGACACGCTGCTGCGCCTGCAGCCGCTCAAAGTTGCTGCGGTTAACCGGATCGTCCAGATATTTATCGGACGCCCAGACCATCATCGGCACGCGGAACTGCTCCGGCGGCGCCATCTCACGTGGGGTCCCGTGCAGGTGCATATTTTCACTGATCGACTCGCCGTGATCCGCCGCATAGAACACCAGCGCTTTTTTATCACGCAGCTGATCCAGCACGCTGTCGAGCATCGAGTCCACATACAAAATGGAGTTGTCATAAGCGTTGATCAACTGCGCTTTGCTGCAGGTGTCATCCACGCCCATGCACTCAGGCTGATAACGCGCGAAGCTGCGGGGATAGCGCTGCGAGTAAAGATAGTGTGAGCCTTTGGTATGCAGCACCACCAGATGTTTGCCTTTCGGGAAACGCTGCAGGGAAGCCTGCAGTTCCGGCACCAGCAGCATGTCGTCTACCGCTTTACCCTGATTACGCTTTTCAGAGCCGATCTGTTCGCGGAAAGAGAAATTATTCACATCGGCATTATCATAAAACCAGACCTCGCTCTGCATGGCGAACAGCTCAGAGGTGAAACCCAGCTCTTTCATAACGGCAAATACGTTCTGCTCTTTCAGGGTGCGACCCGGGTTATCCATCGTGCCGCCTTCGCGAACAAACATGCAGCGCAGCGAGAGCTTGGTTGCGGTGTCGCAGGACTCACCGCGAAACGCCACCAGGTTTTTCTCTTTGGAGAGCTTTGGCGTGGTATCGCGATCGTAGCCCAGCATCCCCATATGATCCCAGCGCGTGGTTTCACCGATCACAAACACGACGTAAGTGTCATCAATGCCTGCCGGTGCCACATAAGTAAAGTTTTTCGCCGGATCGAACAGCGCTTCGCTGTCCAGCTTTTCATCCACTTTAGTCCAGGTAAACAGCCCCAGAGCGGCAATCCAGTTAGAAGGCAGATAAGAGTGTGCCACTACCCCGCCATAGCTGGGCAGATCGATATTCGTGATCTCTTCCTGCGTTTTCTGCAGTTTGTCAAAGTAGCGGATCGGCAGCCATACCAGCGCCACGCTCAGCAGCATAATGGCTACCGGTTTCAGGCGTTGTCCCGGCGTTTTCAGCTGCTCAATCAGCGTCATACGCAGCCGGTTGCGCCAGATCAGCAGCAGCGGCAGCGCGCTCACCAGCACCATCCAGACAACAAAGTGCAGACCGATCACTTCTTTAGAGAGATCGATGTCGGTTGTCATAACCGAAGCCACAATGCCGTAGCCAATCACGACATTAAAGAAGGTCATGTAATATGCCGCGGCTACGGAAATCACCACCAGCAGACTGGCCAGCACGCGGTAAGCCCATTTTCCACCCAGCGAGAGCAGGCGCATCAGGAAAAAGGTAAGCAAAACAGCGGCCGTGACTTCAGCAACAGCAGAAAGCCAGTCGGACGGGGTTGATCTGGTTAAGAAGCCGTCAAAGCGGCGGTAAAAAATTGGCAGGTTTAGCAGGATGCCAAGATAAAGTGCGAGCAGCAGAGAGAGCTTCTGCTGAGTTAAGCTTTTGATATAATTCATTTAAATTTTCTGTTCCCGACCCGGTGTCGATTTATCACCGTTCCTGTGACTCTGTTCAGACAGCAAGGTTCGCTTTGAGAATGGAAAAGCGTGACGTATCGAGCAGGATCGGGACGAATCTGAACCGAAAATAACTGCGATGCCGTGTTAAGCGCAGCAGTAGAACATTTAACCAATGGTAAGACCAGATTTTTTTGTGCGGGCTAAAAGCGGGCGAATAAAAAAGGCTCCCGCAGGAGCCCGGTTAACCGCGTGCGTGCTTAATTAATGATGTTCAGCGTCACGTCGATATTGCCGCGGGTGGCATTAGAGTAAGGGCACACAATGTGTGCAGCATCGACCAGCTTTTGGGCTTCTGCAGCATCCATCTCCGGCAGGTGGATATTCAGCGTCGCTTCAATACCAAACCCGGTCGGAATCGGGCCGATGCCAACTTTACCTTCAATCCACGCCTCTTTTGGCATCGCAATTTTGTCGCGACCGGCAACAAATTTCATGGCGCCGAGGAAACAGGCTGAATAGCCCGCCGCAAACAGCTGTTCAGGGTTAGTCGCCTCGCCACCGGCTCCGCCCATCTCTTTCGGCACGCCCAGCTTAACGTCCAGTACGTTGTCAGAAGAGGTTGCACGTCCGTCACGGCCACCGGTTGCTTTTGCTTTAGCTGTATAAACCACTTTCTCTAAAGACATACTTTATCTCCGTTCGCTATATAATAGCGCGCTACTTATCCGCGCCCATGTAAATGCTTTTCTATCCGCGCAGTCAGCCTGCGCGGTTCAGATTGGTTCGCAGCATATCAAGCTGCTCTTTCAGCGCTGTCATCGTCCCGGTGTCACAGGCCGTCGCACACTGCACCGCTTCCGGAATCACAGCAGCGCGCGCCTGTAGCTCGCGCCCCTCATCGGTCAGCGTCACCACGACCTGCCGTTCATCCTGGCGTGAACGCTGCCGGCGTACCAGCCCGGCTGTTTCCAGCCGCTTAAGCAGCGGCGTCAGCGTCGCGGAATCAAGAAACAGCTGTTCGCCAATTTCTGATACCGTGACTCCATCCTGCGCCCAGAGCACCAGCATCACCAGGTATTGCGGATAGGTAATATTGAGTGCCGCCAGCTGCTGACGATAGACCTTATGCATGGCCAGATTCGCCGAGTAGAGTGCGAAACAGAGATGCTGATCAACCTGGAGTGGCGGCCGCTTCACTTTTTTGCCATCTTGATTACTGTTCATGCAGATCAATATAGATAGCGCGCTAGATAATTGCAAGCTACTTTTCACGGGAGAGTGAAGATGCAGGATTCACTGGAAGAGCAGGCGCGTCGCTTTGCTACTGAGCTTCATGCGGCTGCAGGCCAGCGGCGTAAATACACCGATGAGCCCTATATCGTTCATCCACAGGCAGTGGCTGAACTGGTTCGCAGCGTCACCGATGATGAAGAGATGCTGGCAGCTGCCTGGCTGCACGATACGGTAGAAGACACATCCAGCACGCTACAGGATATTGAACAGCAGTTTGGCCAGCGCGTGGCCGGGCTGGTTGCGATGCTGACCGACAGCGCCCAGCCGCAGGCCAGAAACCGTGCGGCGCGCAAGCTGGCTCATTTCCGGCATACGGCGGACGCCTCGCCCGAAGCGCAGACAATTAAACTGGCAGATATTATCGATAATACCCGCGCGATAGTGCAGTTTGACCCGGATTTTGCGCGCGTTTATCTGATCGAGAAGCAGGTGCAGATTCAGCTGCTGTTGCAGGGCGATAAACAGCTCTGGCAGCAGGCGCATCAGAATATTAAACAGGGATTGCAGCAGCTGTCGCAGCCTCCCTATAACGTTCCGGAAAGCTGGTTTGCCCGTCAGGCGGCTAAATTTGAAACGCTGGAATAAAAAACCCGCCGTGCAGGCGGGTCGGAGAACCGATAATTGTATTACTCAAGCAGCTGCCGTCCCAGATAGGGATTCGCCTGCAGCAGCTTCATCAATTTGCGCGCCGTAGCGGAGGGGCGCGTGCGCTGCGCTTCCCAGCTTTTTACTGATGAGACGCTCACCCCCATCACGCGGGCGAACTCATCCACCTGCATGCCGGTCATCTCACGTAAACGCTGTGGCTCGGGAACTGACACCGTGTTGAGTGCAATATCTGATACGGAAGGCTTAGCATCACGTGTCAAAACAATTTGCTCAAGACTGCTGAGTAATTCAACCATTGGATCTTTTAATTCCATAGAGAACTCCTTAAAACTCACTATGAAGCACGTGAAAGTAGAGAGGTAAGCATCAAATGATGCTGAAACCAGGCTTTATCAGGCTGCATCCCGCAGCGGTTTGGACGTTAGAGTTATAAAACCGTTACGGGACACAGCCTGCTGGACACTGCGAATGTGTCAGCGCAATGCAACAATTGCCGGGTTTCTTAGTATGGGTCAGAATTCAGGAATTGCCGTCTGTTTTTTGATTATTTTTTCATCTTGCTTATGGCTAAAACCTGCAGTAACTCTTAAGTGCCTGTCAGGTAAAAAGTTGCTGTCTGTCACACTCTGATCCCTGACCTGAATAAAGCAAAAATAGCGCCAGATTTGCATTTCGCTCCCTGCAGGCGTTTCGCACCGCCGCTGCCGCATTTTTGTCTGCAAAATGTTCAATAATAGAGCAGAAACGCACCCGTCTGGTGCATATCTAAGGAAAGATGATGAATCATGCCAGCCTTACTGCGTGCACTCCTTCACATTGCACGCTGGTCAGGAACTGAAATGTGGCAGCGGTCTGCCACACAGCTGACGATTGCTGTGCCGTGCGGGCGCGCTGACCAGAGAGCATCACACTGCACGCCTTCGGTCATTGTGCAGGCCAGGCCATTGCACTATTCTTTAGGACCATTCTCAGCGATTCACACATTGCCATTTTGTCACGACAGGAGTTGAAACATGGCGTCAGGAACTTCCCGCATCTGGATGCGCACCGGCATGCTGTTCGCCAGCGCGCTGATCGTATTGCAACTCACCGCCTGCGGTGACAAAGAGGGCGATCAGCGTAAGGCGTTTAACGATTTTCTGCAAAATACCGTGATGCGCAGCGGTGAACATCTGCCAGCACTGAGTGAAAACCAGAAGCAGACCTTCGGTAACTACGCCAGTGACTATGCCATTCTGTATGGCTTTTCTCAGCAGGTGAGTCAGGCCACGGAACAGGGTATGCGTCCGGTCGTGGATGAGCTGGCTGCAATTCGCGTTCCGCAGGATTATCTGACCCGCCGCGATACCCTGCGCCAGGTGAGCGGCAATCTCAGCGTTCTGACGCAGCAGATCCAGAGCGCGAAAATGCAGGCTGACAGCAGCAAGGCGACACTTAAACAGCCCGACGATCTGAAAAAGTCGTATGACGCAGCCTATGCAAAAGTGGTTACACAGCCGGCAGGCACGCTGATCCCGCTGCTGCCCAAGCTGCAGGCGCTGAGCCAGAGCGCTGTGCAGACCGGTGACTATCTGCAATCGCAGGGAACGCGCGTCACGTTTAATGATGGCGGTGTACAGTTCCCGACGCAGGATCAGGCGACCCGGTACAATGCGCTGATGAGCGAGCTCTCTGCAAACGCGCAGGCGCTGACGCAGGCACAAAACGCCGTACAGGGCTCCTGGCAGTAATGCCGGTTACGGGCAGTATTACTACTGCCCGGTTCTCGCTGCGCTTGACGTTATAGCAGCCTGGCGCTTTATCTGCCCGCCTGTGATCTGGCGCAATTATGATCAGAAATTCTTTGTGACACGAATCACACTTCCGCAATAAACCCGCACTACCAAAGAGTGAGGTTTATCACATAAAACCCGTTTTTTTGCTGGATTTTTCGGCGCCGCTGCTTTTTTATTCCAGCTTTGTGTGACCAGAGTCACATTACACCCCCCTGTTCACCCCGCTTTTACGTGATATGGATCACACTAATTCCGGACGCTACGCACGCCCCTGAACAAGTGCTAGAGTCCGCCTGCATACAGTAATGCCACGGCCCCCGCCGTAACGTCTCAACAAAAACAAATGCGCGCTCTTATTGCAGCGCGTCTCAATAAGGGGTGGGTTTATGTCCTCATCAGTCAAGGTCAGAGTGCAGAGCTTTGGTCGCTTTCTGAGTAATATGGTGATGCCTAACATCGGTGCGTTTATCGCATGGGGTATCATCACCGCGCTGTTTATTCCAACCGGATGGATCCCGAACGAAACGCTGGCGAAACTCGTCGGTCCGATGATCACTTATCTGCTGCCGCTGCTGATCGGCTTCACCGGCGGCCGTCTGGTCGGCGGCGATCGCGGTGGCGTGGTCGGTGCCATTACGACAATGGGCGTCATTGTCGGTGCCGATATGCCGATGTTCCTCGGCGCGATGCTTGCCGGACCGCTGGGCGGCTGGGCAATCCGCGCGTTTGACCGGGCCGTTGACGGCAAGATCAAAAGCGGTTTCGAGATGCTGGTGAATAACTTCTCCGCCGGCATCATCGGTATGCTGCTGGCGCTGCTGGCGTTCCTGGCTATTGGGCCGCTGGTGCAGGGGCTGTCGCACATTCTCGCCGCCGGGGTTAACCTGATGGTGCAGAACAACCTGCTGCCGCTGACCTCTATTTTTGTTGAGCCGGCGAAAATCCTGTTCCTTAACAATGCCATCAACCACGGCATTTTCTCGCCGCTGGGTATTCAGCAGGCGAGCGAAGCGGGTAAATCGATCTTCTTCCTGATCGAAGCTAACCCGGGCCCGGGCATGGGCGTGCTGGTCGCTTATATGATCTTTGGTCGCGGCAGTGCCAAACAGTCAGCGGGCGGTGCCGCTATTATCCACTTCCTCGGCGGCATCCATGAGATTTACTTCCCGTATGTGCTGATGGCACCGCGCCTGCTGCTGGCGGTGATCCTGGGCGGTATGACCGGCGTATTTACGCTGACGCTGCTGAATGGCGGCCTGGTCTCTCCGGCGTCACCGGGTTCTATCCTGGCGGTGCTGGCGATGACGCCAAAAGGCGCCTATTTTGCTAACGTTGCCGCTATCGTGGCCGCTTTTGCCGTCTCTTTTGTTGTCTCTTCTATCCTGCTGAAAACCAGCAAAGTGAAAGAAGATGAAGATATTGAAGCGGCGACCCAGCGTATGCGTGACATGAAAGCGCAGTCTAAAGGTCAGCCGGCTGCAGGCGCGCCGGTGGTAGCTGACGCTAACAGCGTAGACGTAAGCCACGTGCGTAAAATCATCGTTGCCTGCGACGCCGGTATGGGTTCCAGCGCCATGGGTGCCGGCGTGCTGCGCAAAAAAGTGCAGGATGCAGGCCTCACCAATGTCTCGGTGACGAACAGCGCTATTAACGCGCTGCCGGGTGACGTTGACCTGGTGATCACACACCGCGATCTTACGGAACGGGCGATGCGTCAGGCACCGCAGGCGCAGCATATCTCGCTGAATAATTTCCTTGATAGCGCGCTCTACACCAACCTGACCGAGCGACTGGTTACGGTAAACCGCAGCGTGGCGCATCGCGAAACGGTGCAGTCAACGCTGGCAGACAGCTTTGATAACGAGAATACGCACCTGTTTAAGCTCGGGGCGGATAACGTCTTCCTCGATCTGAGCGCCAGCAACAAAGAGCAGGCGATCCGCTTTGCCGGTGAGCAGCTGGTAAAAGGTGGCTATGTCCAGCCAGAGTACGTTGAGGCGATGCTGGCCCGTGAAAAGCTGACGCCGACCTATCTGGGTGAGTCGATTGCGGTTCCGCACGGAACGGTAGAAGCGAAAGATCGCGTGCTGAAGACAGGCGTGGTGTTCTGTCAGTATCCGGCAGGCGTACAGTTTGGCGATGAGCCGGATGAGGTAGCGCGCCTGGTAATCGGGATTGCGGCCCGCAACAATGAGCACATTCAGGTGATCACCAGCCTGACCAACGCGCTGGATGATGAGAGCGTGATTGAACGACTGGCGCAGACCCGCAGCGTGCAGGAAGTGCTGGATCTGCTCTCAGGCAGCAGCGTCAAAGCGTAATCAGTCAGCAGTTTTTTCCCCGGGGCGGGCAGGCCCGCCCTGTGTCCGGGGCGGAAATGCCCGCCCTTTCGCTATTTGAGATGGGTCAATTTTATGAAAGCGTTACATTTTGGAGCAGGCAATATTGGTCGCGGATTTATCGGCAAACTGCTGGCCGATGCCGGCATCGAGCTGGTCTTTGCTGACGTCAATCAGGTTGTGCTGGATGCCCTTAACGCCCGTCACACCTATCCGGTTCATGTTGTTGGCGAACAGGCGAAAACGGAGACGGTCACTGGCGTCAGCGCCGTTAACAGCACCAGCGATGACATCATTGCGCTGATCGCTGAAGTCGATCTGGTCACGACTGCCGTCGGACCGCAGATCCTGGAACGTATTGCCGGCAGCGTGGCGCAGGGTCTGATCGCCCGTCACGATCGGGGTAATACCGCACCGCTTAACATCATCGCCTGCGAAAATATGGTGCGCGGCACCAGTCAGCTGAAGCAGCATGTGCTGAAAGCGCTGCCGGCGCAGCATCACGCCTGGGCAGAAGCGCACATTGGCTTTGTCGATTCCGCCGTGGATCGTATTGTCCCGCCTTCTGAAGCGGGCAGCAGCGATCCGCTGGAAGTGACGGTGGAGACCTTCAGCGAATGGATTGTTGATAAAACGCAGTTTAAAGGGGCGCTGCCGGCGATCCCTGGCATGGAGCTGACCGACAATCTGATGGCGTTTGTTGAACGCAAGCTCTTTACCCTTAACACCGGGCACGCTATTACCGCTTATCTGGGCAAACTGGCGGGCCATGTAACCATTCGCGATGCGATCCTGGATAGCCGCATTCGCGCCGTGGTCGAAGGAGCCATGCAGGAGAGCGGTGCGGTTCTGATCAGGCGCTACGGTTTTGACGCAGAAAAACATGCGGCTTACATCAGCAAAATCCTTACCCGTTTTGAGAACCCTTACCTGAAAGATGACGTCGAGCGCGTAGGCCGCCAGCCGCTGCGCAAGCTGAGCGCAGGCGACCGCCTGATCAAACCGCTGCTCGGCACGCTGGAGTACCAGCTGCCGCACGATAATCTGGTGCAGGGGATCGCAGCCGCGATGCACTACCGCAGCGATGCCGATCCGCAGGCGCAGGAGCTGGCCACGCTGATCGCGGAACAGGGCGTTGCAGAGACGCTGGTAAAAATTTCCGGACTGGAGCCGGAGAGTCAGGCAGTAGAGGCTGTGGTGAGCGCTTACAGCGCTATGGCATAATGCGCGCCCCCGGGTGAGCAAACCGGGCGCAACAGGGTTGCGCCCGCAGACGGTAGCTGAACGATGCAGGCAATGATGGAAGAGAAGCAGGCTTTTGAAAACCAGGTGCTTGAGCGCCTGAACGCCGGTCGTTCGGTGAGAAGCTTTCTGATTGCTGCGGTTGAACTGCTGGCAGAAGCGGTTAATCTGCTGGTGCTGCAGGTTTTTCGCAAAGATGATTATGCGGTAAGGTACGCCGTCGAACCGCTGCTGCTGGGAGACGGGCCGCTGGGCGAGCTGTCGGTACGTCTTAAGCTTGTTTACGGACTGGGCGTGATTACGCGGCAGGAGTATGAAGATTGCGAACTGCTGCTGACGCTGCGCGAAGAGCTGAACCACGACGCCAGCGACTATCGCTTTACCGATGACGAGGTGCTGGGTCCGTTCAGTGAACTGCACTGCGTGGTCGCCTGGCCGCCACAGCCCGACTTTACCCGCGATGATGAGGCGCTGCGCATTATGCAGCAGCAGCGTTATCTGCAGATGGTGCGATCCACCATGGTGCTCTCTTTGACCGAACTTATTTCCCGTATTTCGCACAAGCAGGCATTCAAAAAGCCCGCTGTCTGACCTCAGGCAGCGGTACATCGAACAGTCGTACTGCCCGCCCGGCCTAAATTAATGTATCCTTTCCCTGTTTTCCTTAATGAGTTTTTCCAATGAAAGAACAAGTCAAAGCCGAGATCAAACGCCTCAGCGATCAGCTGGACGCACTGAACCGCAAAGAACCCCAGCTGCTGGAAGCGGGTGACGCTGAAAAGCTGGGTGCGCTGCTGAAAGAGAAAGAGACGCTGGTGCAGGAGATTGAACGTTTGCGCGGCGTACGTGATGAAAAGCTGAGCAAAGAGGCGCAGCAGCTGCAGCAGCTGCCGTTCAGCCGTGAAATCACGAAAAAAGAGCAGGCCAACATGGGTGCGCTGAAGAAAAGCGTGCGCGGCCTGGTTGTGGTGCATCCGATGACCGCGCTGGGACGTGAAATGGGTCTGAAAGTCATGACCGGCTACGCAAAACAGCCGTTCTGAGGCTGTTCAGGCTGCACGGTCTGCGCGCTGAGCGCAGCCGGCGGCCTGCTGAACCTGCTCTTTCAGGCTGTCGAGCAGCGTGTAGCGCCGGCGGTATTCGGCGCGCTTTTTACTGGCTATCTCCTCCAGCGCTTTGCGCTCCATCTGCAGCGGCAGCGTAAAGCAGCCGTCGGCCCGCTCCTCGCCACCCAGCGACAGCCAGAACTCACTGTAGCTGGCAAAAAACTTATCCCCTTTACTGTGTCGATAGCGCAGGCTGCGAAACACATGCGTGGTGTCGCCAACGGCGGCTATCGCTTCTGCTCCACACGCTTCTGCCAGCAGAAACAGCGCTTCCATCAGCACGCGCTTGGGAAACAGACCGTGCGCCGCTTTGGTCGCTTCGCGGATCGCCTCCGACGGAATATGCTTGCGCGGCCCCTGCAGTCCGCCAATAAACAGCGTACACCGCTGCGGCTCGCCAATCAGCGAGAATGAGAGGGAGGCCAGCAGCATATTCTGATAGTGCAGCGTCAGCGTCAGCTCACCTTCGCGATCGTAATAGCCGGAGCTACAGGCAATCGTAAACTGCTCTTCATTTTTACCGCTGAGCTGTGCAACAGGCGTCCCGGCCGGATTCAGCATCAGCTGACGCAGAGCGGGATTATCCAGCTGTGCAACATGCTGGTAGTGCTGCACGATAGCGCGTGCGCGCTGCGCCACGTTAAACCGCGAACAGAGATAGGGACGATGCGGTTTAGCGGGCAGCAGGCCCTGGCTGGCCATCAGCTGCGGCAAAAAGGGCAGCTGTGCCAGCTGCTGCAAGTAGGTCAGCGTGGTAAACGGATAGAGCGCCGATCGCAACGCAAATTTGGTACGAAAGCGGCCGCTGTGCCAGAGATTATCAGGGCGAAGTTTGCCGCTGATCAGCGGAAAAAACAGCGCTGAAGAAGAGAGATTGCCCGATTCAGTGTGGGTAATTGTTGTCATAAGGAGCTTAACGTCTCGAAAAAACCTGCTGCAATGTTAAGCACAGCCGCTTCAACGATTCGTTAATGACCCCGCCCCGCCGGCACTAAACGGTTTGCTGTTTAGCCGGGGTTTAGGTTGCCGTGACGCAGATAAAAAAAACCGGCGACATCGCACCGGTTTTTTACGCAGAAATCCGCGCTGATTATTTTGCTGAAGCAAAACGCGCTGCTGCTTCGTCCCAGTTCACTACGTTCCAGAACGCTTTGATGTAGTCAGGGCGCTTGTTCTGATACTTCAGATAGTAAGCGTGCTCCCACACATCCAGACCAATGATTGGGAAGCCAGACGCACCGGCGATCGCGTCGCCCATCAGCGGGTTGTCCTGGTTAGCGGTGGAAACCACAGCCAGTTTGTCGCCTTTTTTCACCAGCCACGCCCAGCCAGAGCCGAAACGGGTAGCCGCTGCTTTTTCAAACTCTTCCTGGAATTTCTCAACGCTACCGAAATCTTTTTCGATCGCCGCTTTCAGGTCGCCCTGCAGCGTGGTGCCGGTTTTCAGGCCTTTCCAGAACAGGCTGTGGTTAGCGTGGCCGCCAGCGTTATTGCGCAGTGGGCCTTTTTTGTCTGCTGGCAGCTGATCCAGTTTGGTAATCAGCTCATCAACCGGCAGATCGGCGAATTCGGTACCTTCCAGCGCTGCGTTAGCGTTGTTTACGTAGGTCTGGTGGTGTTTGGTGTGATGGATTTCCATCGTCTGCTTGTCGAAGTGCGGTTCCAGTGCGTCGTAGGCGTACGGCAGGGATGGCAGTGAATAACTCATGTTCTTCCTCTCCATTTAATGTTTTGCAGCATCACCTTACCAGTGTGCCGCGTAAGCAGTGGGATCATTATAGTTAAAATCATGATCCATAAAAGGGTTATCAATGCCGTAGAAATCATAAGGATTTGCGGTTCAGCGGCCTCAACCGGCTAGCGCAGCCGCTGCGGGTGGGTATAGATCGTTGCCCGTCCTGGCTTACTGAAGCCTACCAGCGTCAGATTGCTGCGCTGCGCTACCTCTACCGCCAGCTGGGTGGCGGCCGAGACCGCAAACAGGATCTCCACGCCGCACATGGCGGACTTCTGCACCATCTCATAGCTGGCGCGGCTGGAAACCAGTACTGCGCCCTGCTGCCATCCCTGCTGACTGCGCAGCCCAAGCAGCTTATCCAGCGCAACGTGCCGCCCGACATCTTCACAGCCGCCCGGCAGCAATCCCTCTGGTGAGAGCCAGGCAGCCGCGTGCGTGCAGCCGGTAAGATTGCCCACCGGCTGATAGTCGCGCAATCGCGCCAGCCCGCTATCCAGCTGAGCCAGGTCAAACGTCTGGGTAAAAGGCAGTGGCTGCAGCGGCTTACCAATCTGATCCAGCTGCTCAACGCCGCAGACGCCGCAGCCGGTTCGCCCCGCCATCGCCCGGCGCTGCGCTTTTAACGCCATAAACCGGCGGCTGGCGAGTTCAATCTGTACTTCAATGCCGTTGCAGCCCGGCACCACATCGATGCCATAGATCTCAGCCGGTTGTTCAATAATCCCCTCTGAAAGCGAGAAACCCAGCGCAAATGCCTCAAGGTTGTCAGGCGTTGCCATCATGACCACATGTGAGATGCCGTTGTAGACCAGCGCTACCGGCACCTCCTGTGCCAGCCAGTCAGTTTCGGCCGTTTCCGGTGTCCGGCGCTGCCACACTTCAGCCTGGCTTACGCCAGCGATCGTTTTCACAGGTTGCTCACCTGCCTGCTGTTTTGCTGTCACGTTATCTGTCTCTTATTGCACTCATCGAAAGCGGCGGGCCTCACGGCCTGGACGCTATACCGGCTGCCGGTTCAGAGGTTGAGCATGAACGTCGGCCAAAAATTTTTCTTCAACTTATGTGCTGGCCCTCTGGCTGCGGCCCGCAGCGGTCACAGAATCGCCTCTCCCTCCGGCTGCCGTCACCGGCAGTTAATCGTCCGTCAGCCAGCCGCCTGAGCGTCAGGCTGCTATCATCAGCGTAGTCGTGCTGCTTTCATTGTTGGCAGCGTTATCGCCAGAAAATAGAGGTGTTCCCTGATGAGTATTCGCATTATTCCGCAGAATCAGCCGGAAACACGCGAACCGCAGACCGCGGAACAGATCCCGCCGCTGCTGTTTCCCCGGCTGAAAAATCTCTATAGCCGTCGCGCTGCCCGCCTGCGCCATCTGGCGGCAAAAAATCCGCTGGGCGACTATCTGCGCTTTGCTGCGGTGATCGCTCAGGCGCAGGAGATTGTGCTGTATGACCATCCGCTGCGGCTCGATCTGCGTCCGCGTCTTGAAGAAAGCGCGCAGCGGAATGAGCCGCCGCTTGATATTCGCCACTATCCGCGCGATCGTCACTGGCAGCAGCTGCTGCATTCACTGATTGCAGAACTCAAGCCGGAGATGAGCGGCCAGGCGCTGGCGGTGCTGGAGAACCTGGAAAAATCGTCCGCCAGCGAGCTGGAAACGCTTGCCGGCGCGTTGCTGGCCGGGGAATTTAGCCGGGTCAGCAGCGACAAATCGCCTTTTATCTGGGCAGCACTGTCGCTGTACTGGGCGCAGATGGCCGCCATGATACCCGGCAAGGTGCGGACGGAACAGGGCGATCACCGGCAGTTCTGCCCGGTCTGCGGCAGCGTTCCGGTTACCGGTCTGGTGCATATGGATGTGGCGCAGGAAGGGTTGCGCTACCTGCACTGCAACCTGTGCGAAAGTGAGTGGCACGTCGCCAGTGACAGATGCTGCAACTGCGAGCAGACGCGCGATCTGCACGTCTGGTCGCTCGATAATCACCAGGCTGCCGTTCATGCAGAGAGCTGCGGCGACTGCGGCACCTATATGAAACTGCTCTGCCAGGAGCGGGATCCGGCGGTAGAGCCTGTTGCCGACGACCTGGCGTCGCTGGTGCTGGATGCGCGCATGGAGCAGGAAGGGTTTGCCCGCAGTAGCCTGAATCCATTTATGTTTCCCGGCGAATAGCTGGCCCGGGCGTTACCGCTACGTACCGCGTTTTATACGGAGGCTTTGATGAAACTGATAGGCAGTTATACCAGCCCGTTCGTGCGCAAAATTTCAGTTATCCTGCTGGAAAAGGGCATCGTATTTGAGTTTATCAACCATACGCCCTGGGCCGAAGATAGCCAGGTGCCCCACTATAATCCGCTGGGAAAAGTACCGGCTCTGATCGACGAGCGCGGATTAACCTGGTACGACTCTTCTGTCATTGCTCAGGTTATTGAACTGCGTGATGAAGCGCCCGCCCTGCTGCCTGATGATGCGCTGCGCGCACTGCAGGTACGCCAGCTGGCAAAGCTGGCTGATGGTATTAATGACGCGGCGGTGACCATTGTGCGGGAACAGATGCGGCCCGGCGCGCAGCAGTCTGAAGAGGTGCTGCTGCGCAACCGCGAAAAAATCCAGCGCGGTCTGGATGCGCTGGAGGCGGCTGCGGCGCAAGCGGAGTTGATCAACACCGGTATCCTGAATCTGGCGGATATCGCGACCGGCTGTATGATTGGCTATCTGAATTTTCGCCGCGTGCTGCCGAACTGGTGTGTAAACCGCCCGGCGCTGGTCAGGCTGGCGGAAACCCTGTTTCAGCGCGAGAGCTTCGCCCGTACCGTGCCGCCGGCAGGTTAAACGGCAATAAAAAAGGAACGATTGCTCGTCCCTTTCGTTACCGCAGCCTGCTGCCGCTTACTGCAGCAGGGAAATATCTGCCACCTGCAGGAACAGCTGACGCAGCTGTGCCAGCAGCGTCAGACGATTCACGCGCACGGCATCATCTTCTGCGTTAACCATAACGTTGTCGAAGAAGTTATCCACCGCTTCACGCAGCTGTGCCAGCTCCACCAGCGCATCCTGATAGCGGCCTTCAGCAAACCAGGGCTGCAGCTTATCGCTCAGCGCAGTGACGAAGGTCGCCAGCTGGATCTCCGCGTTCTCTTTCAGCAGCGATGCCTGCACGCTGTCGTTCAGCGGATCGCTGGCTTTCGCCAGAATGTTCGACACGCGCTTGTTAGCCGCCGCCAGCGCTGAGGCTGCCTCCAGCGTGCGGAAATGCGATACCGCTTTCATGCGCGCATCGAAATCTGCCGGACGGGTAGGACGACGCGCCAGTACCGCCTGAATAGTATCAACGCTGTGGCCCTCTTCCTGATACCAGGTACGGAAGCGACCCAGCATGAAGTCGATCACTTCATCAACCACTTTCGCGTTGCTCAGCTTGCTGCCGTAGAGGCGCACGGCCTCTTCGGTCAGACTCTGCAGATCGAGCGGCAGATTCTTCTCGACGATAATACGCAGCACGCCCAGCGCGGCACGGCGCAGCGCAAAGGGATCTTTGTCGCCTTTCGGATGCTGGCCGATACCAAAAATGCCCGCCAGCGTATCCATTTTGTCTGCAATCGCGACGGCACAGGCCACCGGGTTAGAAGGCAGCGCGTCGCCGGCAAAGCGCGGCTGATACTGCTCATTGAGCGCTACCGCCACATCTTCCGCTTCCCCGTCATGACGGGCGTAGTGCATACCCATGACGCCCTGGGTGTCGGTAAATTCAAACACCATGTTGGTCATCAGGTCGCACTTGGAGAGCAGGCCGGCGCGGGTCGCGTGATTGACATCTGCACCAGTCTGCGCGGCGATCCAGCCTGCCAGCGCCTGAATGCGGTCGGTCTTGTCACGCAGCGTGCCCAGCTCTTTCTGGAACAGCACCGTCTCCAGACGCGGCAGATTATCTTCCAGACGCTTTTTGCGATCGCTGTTGAAGAAGAACTCCGCATCCGCCAGACGGGGACGCACAACTTTTTCATTACCGGCCACGATCTGCTGCGGATCGCCTGACTCAATGTTGGTAACGAAGATGAAGTTCGGCAGCAGTTTTCCTTCCGGGCTGTAGACCGGGAAATATTTCTGATCGCCTTTCATGGTATAAACCAGCGCTTCCGCCGGCACCGCCAGGAACTTCTCTTCAAACGTTGCGGTCAGCACCACCGGCCACTCTACCAGCGATGCAACCTCTTCCAGCAGGCTGTCGCTGAGATCGGCGACGCCGCCCAGCTGCTGTGCAGCCGCTTCCGCATCCGCCTTGATTTTTGCTTTACGCTCAGCGTAATCAGCCATTACTTTGCCGCGCGCCAGCAGCTGCTGCGGATAGTGATCGGCGTGCTCCAGCGTAAACTCCGGCTCGCCCATAAAGCGATGGCCGCGAATGGTGCGCGCTGACTGCACGCCCAGGATAGTGGCCGGGATCAGCTCGTCTCCCAGCAGCAGCGTCACGGTATGCACCGGGCGCACGAACTGGACATCGCTGGCGCCCCAGCGCATCAGTTTTGGAATCGGCAGCTTGCTCAGTGCGGTAGTGACCATTGCCGGCAGCAGCGCGCTGGCCTGCTCACCCTTCACCGCGGCGCGATGCACCAGCCATTCGCCTTTATCGGTGCTCAGGCGCTCAGCCTGATCGACCGTGATACCGTTGCCGCGCGCCCAGCCTTCTGCTGCTTTGGTCGGGTTACCCGCTGCGTCAAACGCAGCCGCGACGGCGGGGCCGCGCTTCTCAATCTCGCGATCGGGCTGCGCCGCCGCCAGCGCTGCGACTTTCAGCGCCAGACGGCGCGGAGCAGCAAACCAGCTGACTTCGCCGTGCGTCAGGCCCGCGCTGTCCAGCTCGGCAGTAAAGTGTGCAGCAAAAGCTTCCGCCAGGCTGCGCAGGGCTTTCGGAGGCAACTCTTCGGTGCCAATTTCCACCAGGAAAGTTTTATCGGTCATGGCTGCCTCTTACTTATTACGGTTGCACATCGGGAAACCCAGCGCCTCGCGTGACGCATAGTAGGCTTCCGCCACGGCTTTCGTCAGGGTGCGAATACGCAGAATATAGCGCTGGCGTTCGGTAACGGAGATCGCCTTGCGCGCGTCGAGCAGGTTAAAGCTGTGGGCCGCTTTCAGAATGCGTTCATAGGCTGGCAGCGGCAGCGGCTTCTCCAGCGCCAGCAGCTGCTGCGCCTCTTTCTCATACTGCTCAAAGCAGCTGAACAGGAAACCGACGTCGGCATATTCGAAGTTATAGGTCGACTGCTCTACTTCGTTCTGATGAAACACATCGCCGTAGGTGGTTTTGCCAAATGCACCGTCGCTCCAGGTCAGATCGTAGACGCTGTCCACGCCCTGGATATACATCGCCAGACGCTCCAGGCCATAGGTGATCTCACCCGTGACCGGCTTGCACTCAAGGCCGCCAACCTGCTGGAAGTAGGTAAACTGCGTCACTTCCATACCGTTGAGCCACACTTCCCAGCCGAGGCCCCAGGCGCCCAGCGTCGGGTTTTCCCAGTTATCTTCTACGAAACGAATATCGTGGATAGTGGGATCGATACCCAGCGCTTTCAGCGAGCCGAGGTAGAGCTCCTGAAGATTGTCCGGGTTAGGCTTGATCACCACCTGGAACTGATAGTAGTGCTGCAGACGATTGGGGTTTTCACCATAGCGTCCGTCGGTCGGACGACGTGAAGGCTGCACGTAGGCGCTGGCCATCGGCTCCGGGCCGATAGCGCGCAGGCAGGTCATCGGGTGTGAGGTGCCGGCGCCCACTTCCATGTCCAGCGGCTGGACAATGGTGCAGCCCTGGCGCGCCCAGTAATCCTGCAAGGTCAGGATCAGGCCCTGAAAGGTCTTGGTATCAAACTTTTGCATGTTGAATTCGCACGGGATACGGGTGAATTAAAAAGAGTTCGACAGTATACCCTTTGACCGGGCAATGTGCAGCCGGAAATCCTGAGGCTGTGCGGGCCGCGCGCGCTTTTGCCGCACAGAGGGATCTGAATTACGGCGGCAGATGTTGTTGAGTGGCGGCACAGCGGCTACCCTTCCTCGCACCATCTGTACGCGAGGATCCCATGCCGCAAAAAATTAGCTGGATCGACAACTTACGTGCGGTCGCCTGCCTGATGGTGATCGTGATCCATACCACGACCTGGTATATCACCGGACCGATGGCGGTCACCGGCATAACCTGGGATGTGGCTAACCTGATGAACGCCGCCTCGCGCGTCTGCGTGCCGCTGTTCTTTATGATTTCAGGCTACCTGTTTTTTGGCGAGCGCAGCGCACAGGCGCGGCATCTGATACGCATTGTGCTTTGTCTGCTGTTCTACAGCGCGGTCGCGCTGGCGTATATCACCTGGCTGACGCCGATCAGTGAAGGCCGATCCATCATGAAGCTGCTGCAGAAGCCGGTGTTTTATCACCTGTGGTTCTTCTTTGCGATTATCGGTATCTACCTGCTTTCGCCGCTGATCCAGGTCAAAACGGTGCAAAAACGCTATGTGGCGCTGCTGGTGGTGGTGCTGGCGGTGGTGGCAAACCCGAATACGGTCAGCCAGTCAGTGGGCTCTTTTCGCTGGCTGCCGGTTAATCTCTATGTCAGTGGCGACAGCATCTATTACCTGTTATACGCCCTGCTCGGACGCGCTATCGGCTGTATGGAGACGGGCGGCCGCCGGATCGGCTGGCTGGCGGGGGGCGTTTTTATCGCCTGCGTGCTGGGTATTGCACTCGGTACAAAGCAGCTGCTGAAAATCAACGGTGCCTTTAATGACACCTGGTATCTCTACTGCGGGCCGCTGGTCTTTATCGCGGCCATCAGCCTGCTGGTTCTGTTTAAAAACAGCCTGAACCAGCGGCCGCTGCCGCTGCTGGCGACCATTTCTCGCTATTCGCTGCCGGTATATGGTTTTCACGCGCTGTTTATTCACTATCTGCGTACTCACCATTACGACGATATGTCACGCCCCTGGCTCGATTTGCCGTGGGTGTTTGGCGTCACGCTGCTGGGCAGCCTGCTGCTGGCGATGGTGCTGAAGCGCATCGATACGCGGCAACTGGTCAGCTGAAAGCGCTGTCCGGCTCGTCAGAGCTCATCGCGCACGCTGGCTGTTACCGGTCAGTCAGCGTGTTCTGCCAGTCATGAAACAGCGTCAGCCAGTTTCTTACCGGCAGCTTCAGTTTTTGTCCGGTACCGAAACCGTGCCCGCCCTGCTGGAACAGGTGCATTTCTGTTTTCACTTTATGCTCGCGCAGCGCGGCAAACATCAGCAGCGTATTCTGCGCTGAAGCCGTGCCGTCATTCAGCGCGTGAACGAGAAACGTCGGCGGCGTACGATCGCTGACGCGCGCTTCCTGCGACTGCTGCAGAAGGGTCTGCGGGCTGATGTTTTTGCCGTACATGGCGGCGCGCGTGCCCGGATGCGTTACGCCATCCTTAAGCGACAGTACCGGATAGATAAGGGCAGTGAAGTCGGGACGGGCTGAGACGCTGTCCTGCGCATCCTGTACCGGATAGTTATCAGCCTGCGGATCGTTACTGAGATTCGCGGCCAGATAAGCCCCCGCGGAAAAACCCATCACGCCAATACGATCGGCAGCAATATGATATTGTGGGGCGTTAGCCCGGATAAGTCGCAGTGCCCGCTGCGCATCCGCAAAGGCCGCCAGGCGATTCTGTGCGGTGCCGTCGTGCGGCATACGGTAAAGAAGAACGAAGGACGTATAACCCTGACGACTTAATAGCGTGGCGATATTAAGCCCCTCAAGATCTTTCATAATATAAGAAAATCCCCCACCGGGAATGATAAGCACGGCTGTGTGATTATTTTTTCCCGCAGGCGCTACGTAAATCATTTCCGGCGAATTAACCTGCGTAACAGCACGATTATTATCAGCAGGATTTTTACTGAAATTAATAAATTTATTCTGTGTTATGTTTTCGCCCGGCCAGATAGGAATTTCCTTAGAGGCAAAGGCCAGCGGAAGATAAAGCAGTAAAAACGCGCTTATCAGGCGAAAAAGGATCATTCTTCTGGCTCCATATTATTAATAAAAACAGTTACAAACGCACTTTAGCCTCGGCCTTTTCTTTCCCACTGCGGATCGGCAACTCTCTGAAAAGGAAAAATATCAGCAGCAGAATTTGAAAATAGCAGAAAGCGGATGAATAATAATCCCGGCAGTAATCTGATAAAATACCGGGCCAGGAAAAATTAGACTTTTCTCATGTTTACCAAAACATAGCCCTATGTTATAAGTGCATTTTAAACTATAAGAATCTGTGACCATGGGAATTTACTGGATCATAAGTCTTAGCCTGACTTTCGTCGCAATTGTCGAAATCATGTTAAGTAAAAATGAAAACACAGCACATATCAGGACGTGGCTTTATTTTATTGCTGTTGTAGTACTTTTTACTTTTGGCGGCATCCGTGGCCTGGGAACCGGCCTTGATGACTTCCAGTATCGCGACTTCTATGCACAGTTTCTCGATAAAATTGTTATCGAAGGCTTCTGGCGCGCTGTGGTCGAGTTTCGCTATGAGCCTGCTATTTATGCGATTGCCGGTGCAACGCGCATATTTACGGCCAATGCTGACATCTTTATCTTTGTTATCGCCTTCATTGCGGTATGCGTTAACGCGCACTACTTCCGCAAGCTGACGCCGCTGCCGCTGGTCGCACTGGCCGTCTACTCGGCGCACCTGTTTATCAACAAAGATATGAACCAGATCCGCTTTGGTCTCTGCTCCGCGTTTCTGCTCGGCTTTGTCTGGCATATGTCGCGTCGCAGTAAATCGGGTATGGTGACCACGTTTCTGCTGTCGTTTTTCTGCCACGCCACGGCCATTGTCGCGCTGCTTATTCCGATAGCGATGATTATCCGCAAAAACAAATATGTGCCGATTGCGATCGTCGTTATCAGCCTGCCGCTGGCCTTTATGGGCAGCTCAGCACTGATCTCCGCGCTCTCCAGCCATCTGGGTTCTCTGGGCGACAGGGCCATGGGCTATGCCGATGCAGAGTCGCGTCAGGAGCAGGGTATTCTCACGCTCTCGAACCTGAAGAACATTGGCTTTGTCTTTATCTTCAGCTACATGCTGCTGAGCGATAAAATCAGAAACGCCGACCCGGCAAAATTTAACACTTACTATATTCTGGCAATTACGTTTGCCATCGGCAGTGGCCTGCGTATGGCGCTGCAGGACTACGCCTCTGGTGGCCGCCTGGCAAACTACCTGCTGCAGGTTGAACCGGTGCTGATTTCACTCTGTATCTGGGAAACCAAAAAGCTGAGAAAGGTCATCGCCGTAGCGATAACCGTGCTGATGGTGCTCTACTATCTCTACTACAACACCATGGCCAGTAAGCAATCGATCGTCGGCTACGAGGTTTCGCGCAGCTTCCAGCTGTTCCGTTAATTGTTAAAAACGCTAACCAACTGGTTAGCGTTTTTTATTTATAACCGCTGTTTTCCACTATGCCAGGGAAATTCTGAATATCTTGCCGCGCTTATACATCGCTTGATTTTTCTATCGTTTAAAACTCTAATAGTTTACATCTGCCGCGGCAGAGCTTAACGCTTTTAATCAGAACACCATCCGGCACAGGCGCTTTAATTAGTATTACAGCGCGTGGTTATCCCATTAAAAAGAATGCTGATATGAACGAAAAAAATAATTTTGATATTGTCAGGCTTTCGCTCGCCTTTATCGTTTTGCTGGTACACTCAGCTGAAGTCACCAGAAATGCCGATATTCGTTTCCTTGCACATTATCTGAATAGCGATTTTGCTGTGAAAGGATTTTTTGCAATAAGCGGATTTCTTATTGCAAAAAGTTACTTAAGAAGCCGCTCACTGAATTCTTATTTTATTAAGCGCGCCCAGCGCATCCTGCCCGCTTATATATTTGTTATCCTGATGTGTTTTACCATTGGCCTGTGTCTGACGACGTTGCCGCTAATGGATTTTCTGAAACATCGTGAAACTATTAAGTACCTGGTGGCAAACTTTACCTTTTTGAATTTTATTCAGGCTTCGCTGCCGGGTGTGTTTACCGATAATCCAAACCAGCCGATGGATGGCTCACTCTGGACAATCAAAGCAGAACTGACGCTCTATGTGCTGTTACCGTTTATCGTTCCGCTGATGAAGCGTAATCCGCTGAAAGTCTGGGGCGCCATTTTCATCATCTCCTGCGCCTGGTTCTTCTATTTCACCTCTGTCTATAGCGGCCCCAAAGCAGATACGCTGGCGAAGCAGTTTGTCGCCCTCTCCTCGTACTTTTTCTTTGGCAGCCTGCTGGCGATACACAAGCCCGCTTTTGATCGGCTGAAGCTGATTACGCTGGTATCGATGGCGGCATGGCTGCTGTGTAAACGCAGCGAGTATGCATTTCTTATTGAGCCGGTCGCGTTCTCTTCAGTGGTGATTTTTTGCTGTACCAGTCTGTGTCGTGAGATAAAAATCAGCCAGTTTGGCGATCTCTCTTATGGCATGTACCTTTATCACTGGCCGATTATTCAGGTACTGCAGCACTTCGGTGTATTCAGCGCTAACGCCTTTGCTGGCCTGCTGCTGACCATCGTCATCACTCTGGCGCTGGCATGGACCTCATGGACCCTGCTGGAGAGCCGTTTCCTGAAGCGGGCGCATCATACACCGCCTTCTATCGTACCGCCGGCTGCTGCCCGCGACTGAATCAGCCAGCAGGCCACCTTCGGGTGGCCTGACCTGCGGTGGGGTAAAGAGAATGGTGCACGGCGTTAATAATCTGCCTGCTCATACTGCGTAATAACCGCCAGTGCCAGCCCCTGGGCCGGCTCAAGGCGCTGCGTCAGAAAATGGAGCGTCGTATGCGCGTGGGTGAACGCCAGCGTACCGGCCTGCATCGTCTGCTTTACGGCCTCCCTGAAAACAGCTGAGCTGTTCCACGGTGCGTCAATAATGATACAGGCCGGGTTAACCAGCTGCATGACCTGACTCAGCGCAAAACCAAGATGCTCGCCCGCTTCGCTCATCAGCGGATTAAACAGTGAAGGTTCACTCTCACCCTGCTGCCAGCGCAGGCCCGGCTTACGTTTACTCAGCTGCTGCTGAATGGCGGGCTGACCGATCAGCGTCTCAAGGCATCCCCGGCGGCCACAGCTGCAGAGCGGACCTTCGCGCTGCATCCGCAGATGACCGATTTCACCGGCGGTCCAGCTGCTGCCGGTAAACAGCGCGCCGCGATCGATCAGCGCGCCGCCCACGCCCTCCGCAATACGCAGATAAAAATGGCTCTGCGCCTTACTGAGCTGCAGCTGCTGTACAGAGAGCAGCGCGGCGGCCTTGACGTTATTGAGCACCAGCAGCGGCAGGCTGACGCAGCGTTGCAGCGGTGCCAGCACCGCCACGTTCTCCCAGCCAAGCGGTGCAGAGAAGTGCACAAAGCCGCGCTGTGAATCGATAATGCCCGGCAGACCAATCGCAATTCCTGTCAGCTCCGGATGCGCGGCGCATAATGTCTGACACACTTCAGCCAGTTCCTGCAGCAGCCGCTCCGGTGCGGCCGTTTCGGTGCGCCACGTCTGTTCCGCAATAACCTGTGAGAAGTAGTCGCGTACCTGCCAGTGGATCATCTGTCGCGCGACCATGATGCCAGCGCTTTTCAGTTTTTCCGGCCGCAGGGCGATCTCAATTTTGGGGCGTCCTGCTGCCGCCACGCTGACCGGGCCCAGCTCGCGCACCAGCCCCTGCGCCAGCAGGTCGTCAATGATCAGTGAAACCGTATTTTTGCTCAGATCCAGCGCCCGGGCGATGTCCTGACGGGAGGTGATGCGGGCGGAGCGCAGCTGCGTCATGACCCGCTTCAGATTATTCAGTCGAAGTACCGCTGGTCCTTTACCGGCTGCTTTCATGGCGTCTTCACCTGAGGATGAGATACGGTTCAGTTTAGCAGCCCGGCATCACCCGAGCGCACAGGCCGCCGCGCAGTTTACCCGTTTCAGCTATCAATATTCATCACCGCGCACGCGGCTGCGGTAGCTCTCCCAGTCGAAGCGGACCCAGAGGCTGTTTCCCAGCCGCATCCGGTCCATTACGCGCTCGCCCAGCAGGCTGTTCATTCCCGCCGGGTCAAGGTTAGAGAGCATGCCGGTAGGGCGCTTTGAAGAGGAGCGCCGATCGACAATCTGATTAATAATCACTTTTTCATAGCGCGATTCGCTCTGCATGCCGATTTCATCGATCACCAGCAGATCAACCTGAGTAAGATCCTGCAGCAGCCGCTCCTCCGTGATATCGCTGCCGCCGCTGAATGTACCCTTCATGCTGGACATCAAATCGGCCACTGTCACAATCAGGACGCTCCTGCCGCGAATGATCAGATCATTTCCGATCGCCGCCGCCAGATGGTTCTTTCCGGTGCCGGGCCGGCCGGTAAACACAAAGCTGGCAATACTGTTTTCAAATCCGGCCGCGTACTCGCGCGCCAGCGTCAGCGCTTTGCGCTGCCCGTCATTCTCTACGCGATAGTTGTCAAAAGAGCAGTTCATATGCAGTTCGCGAATACCGGAGCGGCCCATGATGCGCTGCATCTTCATGGCGCGGTTCTCACGCACTATCGCTTCTGAGCGCAGACGGCCCTGCTCCTGATTCCACGCCAGCAGCTCAGCGCCATTTTTGAATTTCGGCTGCACCTCTTTCGGCATGATTTTTTTCAGGCGATTGAAAAGATCGGTCGGCGTTTTCATTACTCACCTCGGAAACCATCGGGAATATCGTAATCAGTATTGTCGATACGCGTAATATCGCGCTTTGGCTGGCCCCCATTGCCGGCACGATGCATCTGCACGCTGCGCGCCAGCTTCTGCTGCCACTGCACATGATGAAACGGCCGCCCTTCTGCCTGCCAGTAAGCCACAAAGGTGGCCAGCTCGGCGGGCGTCACCGGCTCGCTGAGCGCCACGCCCCATATGGCGGCCTGACGCTGAAAGTCGCTGTCGGGCTGCCAGCCCTGATACATGGCAAACTTACCCGCCGGGATAGCCAGCGCGGCGCTATCCGGCTGAAACAGAGTGTCATCCAGCGCGACATCGCTGGGCTGCCGGGCTGCCGCTTCCAACGCCAGCAGCGCTGCCAGCCGCTGCGGCGTCAGCGCATAAAAAGCGGGTGCGTTATCCTGCAGCACGGCCAGCGTACCGTTATCGGCCTGATGCAGAGCGGCAAGCGGATCGCGGCAGAAGCTGTCCAGCCCGGCCAGCGTTGAAGATAAGATTTTTACGGACATGAAGAGACCTGACGTTGAGCATTTCGGGGCGCCAGATAACCCGGCGCCAGAGAGACAGTGTACCTGTTTTAGCACCGGGGATCGTCATAAAAGGCAGGAATTAGCGTGCAGCGCGACTTAGCACAGGCGAGACGCCATCGCGGGACAGAGACGCCTGCGGCTGCCACAGATAGCGCAGCGATGCGATAAGGCAGAGAGAGTAACCAAAAAGTTCGCAGCCCTCTTCGGCCATATTTTTCACGACCCGGTTATACCCCTCCAGCATCAGCTGCTGCCAGAGCTGATGCATACCGAACAGCCGGGAAAAGACCAGTATGGCCAGTAAGCCTGCGGCCATCATCTGCCAGCTGCGGTGCTGCAGCAGCGCAGCGAGGCCAGGCAGGATCTGCGCCGGGGTACGCAGCGCCAGCGCCAGTGACGCGGCGGTGGTCGCCAGCGCAAACCAGAGCCAGGCACCGTGCCGGATAAGATCAAACAGATAATCGAGTTCGCGTATCAGCATGCAACTGTAGAATCCACCCACCAGAATCAGCGCGCTGCGCTGCTCCGGTCGCTGCGACGCGGCGCGAAAGAACAGCGCAGCCAGCAGAGTCAGCATCACGGCCTGCGTAATTTCAGTAAACGACGTTTCGTGTAATGCGTTGTGCATCCAGGCGACGTCGATATATACCATCGCCATACAGAAAACCAGAAGCGATCCACTGATGAGAAAGGCCGCCATCTCGCGGCTAATAAGAGTAATATGTTCACGCATTATAATGTAACCAAATGATAAAATAATTAGCGTGCTTAGTATATTTCACCCGACTGATCGCGCTTCTCATTTGGTGCCGGTTTTCAGCCTTGCCGCTGAACGTTCGTAGCAGAAACAGGGAGCAGAGCATGCAGCGATGTGGCTGGGTAACCGCAGATCCGCTTTACGTGAGTTATCACGACCGTGAATGGGGGGTTGCGCAGCGAGAGAGACGCGCCCTGTTTGAGATGCTCTGCCTTGAAGGGCAGCAGGCGGGTCTCTCCTGGATCACCGTGCTGAAAAAGCGCGAAAATTACCGCCGGGCGTTTCATGATTTCGATCCGGCCACCGTCGCGCGAATGGACGAAGCGGATATAGACCGTCTGATGCAGGAGAGCGGAGTGATCCGCCATCGCGGCAAGCTGGAAGCGATTGTGCAGAACGCACGCGCCCTGCTGGCGCTGGAAGCAGCAGGCGAAGATTTTTCCCGCTTTATCTGGTCATTCGTGAACGATCGCCCCATTTTGCACCATTATGCCGATTACCGGCAGGCACCGGTCACTTCCGAACCCGCTCTGGCACTCTCTAAGGCCCTGAAGCAGCGCGGCTTCAAATTTATCGGCCCGACAATATGCCACGCATTTATGCAGGCCTGCGGGCTGATTAACGATCATCAAACTACCTGTTTTCGCCATCCCGATAATCTTTAACGCAAAAACTTACATTTTCAGATTCGGCCTCACGAATTTCCCCATCTTTGAACGGCATAATAGTGGCTTTCCGGGACTGTTACCCATAAGTATATTGAGGGACTGATGATGAAAAAGCGTGCTCTGACGCTGGCCTTATTTGTAAGCGGCAGCCTTGCGCTGTCGGGTTGTACTACCAATCCTTATACCGGCGAATCGCAGGCGGGTAAGTCCGGAATTGGTGCGGGTCTGGGTGCCGTGGTCGGTGCGGGAGTAGGCGTGCTCTCCTCCTCGAAAAAAGATCGTAAAAAGGGCGCGCTGATTGGCGCGGCATCCGGTGCGGCGCTGGGCGGCGGCGTGGGGTATTACATGGATGTTCAGGAAGCGAAACTGCGCGACAAAATGCGCGGTACGGGCGTTAGCGTAACCCGTCAGGGCGACAATATTGTTCTGAATATGCCAAACAATGTCACCTTTGACTCCAGCAGCGCAACGCTGAAAACGGCCGGTGCCAACACCCTGAGCGGCGTGGCGATGGTGCTGAAAGAGTATCCGAAAACCGCCGTTAACGTTGTCGGCTATACCGACAGCACCGGTTCACGCGCGCTGAATATGCGTCTGTCGCAGCAGCGTGCCGAAAGTGTGGCCAGCGCACTGGTGCTGCAGGGCGTCGCGCAGAATCGCCTGCGCACGCAGGGCATGGGACCGGATAACCCGGTTGCCAGCAACAACACTGAAGAGGGTAAAGCGCAGAACCGTCGCGTTGAGATCACCCTCAGTCCGCTGAACTAAACAGCCTGCCGGCCTGCACCCGCAGGCCGCTTTTCTGACCCCTTCCGGAAATAACTGGAAACCCTTCCAGAAAACAGTATATACTGCCTCCGCTTTCTGAAGACTACACTGGCTTATACCAGCGTGACAAAAACTCAACCGGTCGGATACGCCCATGTCACTCAAAGCGATCGCTGCCGCCCTTGGCCTCTCTGTTACCACCGTCAGTCGCGCGCTGAACGGCTACGACGACGTGGCGGAAGCAACCCGGCAACGCATTCAGGATGAAGCACGCCGTCGCGGTTATCGTCCAAACATTGCGGCACGCCGCCTGAAAACCGGTCGGGCAAACGCCGTCGGGCTGGTATTACCCGTCAGTACCGCCTCGCTTAACGACAGCTACTACAGTGAAATGCTGCTGACGCTGGATCGGTGCCTGGCGCGTCAGGATATCGACCTGCTGCTGCTGCCGGATAAACCGCGCGATCAGCAGCGCAATTTACTGCGCATGCTGCGCAGCGGCGCACTCGATGCGCTGATCGTTACCCATACCACCCCGCACGACGCTCGCCTGCAACGCCTGCAGCAGAAAGGGTTTCGCTTCCTTACCCTCGGCCGCAGCGAGCTGCCGCAGCCCTACGCCTGGTTTGACTACGATAACTACGCGGGGGCGCAGCTGGCGGCGCGGCATGCTCTGCAGCAGGGGCTGACGCGTCTTGCCTGGCTCGGTACCGATGAGCCGGGCACCTATATCCTCGATCGCCGCCGCGGCTTTCTCGATACGCTGCGGGATGCCGCACAGCCTGCAGAATTTGTTGCGGCACTGCCGCCCACCCGCCGTGCCGGCCTGCAGCAGACGCTCGCCTGGCTGCGTCACCCTGCACCTCCGCAGGCCATTATCACCGACTGCAGCACGCTCGGCGAGGGTGCAGCCATTGCGCTTCAGCAGCAGCAGCGGCTCTCCGGTGCGCATGCGATCGCACTCTACGTCTATGACGGTCTGCCTCATGACTCGATTATCGACCATCCGGTTAATGTGATCCTGCAGATCTCTCAGCAGCGCATCGGCGAATGTGTGGCGGAGATGGTGCTGCAGCTGCTGGCAGACAGGCCGGTCACCGAACTGCAGAGACTCTGGCAGCCGGTTTTGCGCCTGGCTGCTGACGCCTGATGATGGCGCGCCGCGCGTGCTGTGATAGTCTTCGCCTGATTTAACTTTTCAGGAATATGTAATGAAAACCAGGCCACCACGCGCCACAATCAGCGATGTTGCCCGCACGGCAAATACCGGTAAAACCAGTGTTTCCCGCTATCTGAACGGGGAAGAACATCTCCTTTCGCCCGATCTGAAAACCCGTATTGAGCAGGCGATTGACGCGCTGAATTATCGTCCCAGCCAGATGGCGCGCGGCCTGAAGCGCGGCCGTACGCGATTAATTGGCCTGATCATTGCAGATATCACTAATCCCTATTCCGTGGATGTGCTGAGCGGCATTGAAGCGGCCTGCCGCGCCCGCGGGTTTACGCTGCTGATGTGCAACACCAATAATGAGGTCGATCTGGAGCAGCACTATCTGCAGCTGCTGAGCAGCTATCAGGTTGAGGGCATTGTGGTTAATGCGGTCGGCATGCATGAAGTGGTGCTCAACCGGCTGCAGCAGTCGATGCTGCCAATGGTGCTGATCGACCGCAAAATTCCTGATTTCGCCTGCGATGTTGTCGGGCTGAATAACCAGGAGGCAGCCTGCAACGCCACGCGTCATCTGCTGGATAACGGCTATAACGCCCTGCTGTTTCTCAGCGAGCCGCTGGGCAGCGTCAATACCCGCCGCGAACGCCTGCGCGCCTTTTTTGCCACCGCAGGCGCCGCGCCGGACGCCATCGCGGAGAATGCGGAAGTGCCGCTGCACCAGCCAGAACCTCTGGATCGGGCGCTGCTGGACTTTTACCAGCGGCATGCCGGCAGACGCGTTGCCGTGGTAGCCGCCAACGGTGCCCTGACGCTGCAGGTAGCCCGGGCGCTCCAGCGCCTGGAGCTGGTCTGGGGTAAAGATATCGGCCTGCTGGGGTTTGATGAACTGGAGTGGGCGGCGCTGGCCGGCGTTGGCATTACCACGCTGCGTCAGCCCACCTGGCAGATTGGCTATGCGGCGCTGGAGCAGGTGATCACCCGCATTGACGGCAGCGATGCACCGATACGGGATCAGGTTTTTTCCGGCGAGCTGATCGTGCGCGGATCGAGCCAGCCGCTACGCTGATCGCAGAAGCGAATGCTGACTTCGTGAGCAGGATCATAAATCCGCAGTCTGCGTCTTTCCTTTGGAACCGGTTCCATCTAACGTTTTCTCAACGATTGGGAGGCAGTTTGGTGCCCGGAGAGACGTGATGAGACCAGAAATTATTGTAGTGACCGCCGCCTACGGCGCGCATAAAATTGCCGAGCTTGGCGGGCAGAGCCGCCTGCTGCCGCTGATCAAAGCGGCCGGCGCTGATGGCGTTGAGATTCGCCGCGAGCTGTTCAGCGACACTGAGCTGCAGCAGCTGCCGGAGCTGGGCCAGACGGCGCGTGAACAGTCGCTGCGGGTCAGCTACTCCGTCCCGGAATCGCTGTGGCTGGCAGATGGCGCACTCAACCCGCGACTGGCACAGTTTTTCCACGAAGCGGAGCAGCTCGGCGCGCAGCGACTGAAACTCGCTATTGGCCACTTTGTTCAGCTGGCTGACCGCCAGCTGGTAGAAATTCTGGCGTCAACGTCCGTGACGCTGGTGATTGAGAACGATCAGACCGCTGACAGTACGCTGGCGCCCATGCTGCGCTTTTTTCACCACGCCTGCGACGCCGCCCTGCCGCTGGATATGACGTTTGACATGGGGAACTGGCTCTGGACCGGCGAGGATGCGCTGCAGGCTGCTCATCAGCTCAGCCGCTACGTCAGCTATGTGCACGTTAAAGCGGCCATTGCGCATCGCGACACATTCCGGGCGATCGCCCTTGATGATGCGGATGAGAGCTGGCGCACGCTGCTGCACGCCCTGCCCGCAGACGCACCGCGCGGTATTGAGTTTCCGCTGGAAGGCGGCGATCTGCTGGCGGTAACCCGCCACTATGTTGACCTGCTGCGTGCCGCGTAAGGAGCCTGCCATGACACAACCTTCTCAACTTGATGTCGTCACCATTGGCGAAGCGATGGCGATGTTTATCGCGCAGCAAACCGGCGATCTCGCGGCGGCAGAGCGCTTTATCAAGCGTATTGCTGGCGCCGAACTGAACGTTGCCATCGGTCTGGCGCGTCTTGGCCTGCAGGTTGGCTGGGTCAGCCGCGTGGGAGATGACAGCTTCGGACGTTTCACGCTGCAGCAGCTGGCAAAAGAGAACGTTGATCACCGCTGTGTGACCACGGATGCCCGCTACCGTACCGGTTTTCAGCTGAAAGCGCGCGTCGACGACGGCTCCGATCCGGAAGTGGAATATTTCCGCAAAGGATCGGCGGCAAGCCACCTCTCGCCGGACGATTTTAATCCGGACTATTTTGGCAGCGCGCGCCATCTTCATCTGAGCGGCGTGGCCGCTGCGCTCTCTGATTCATCGCTGGCGCTGCTGCAGTATGCAGCGCAGACAATGCGGGCACAGGGCAAAACGATCTCTTTCGATCCCAATCTGCGTCCGGTGCTGTGGCGCAGCGAAATAGAGATGCGCCAGCAGCTTAATGCGCTGGCAGAGTATGCCGACTGGGTGCTGCCGGGTGAAAAAGAGGGCTATATCCTGACCGGCTATCGCCAGCCGGAGGCGATTGCTGATTTCTACCTCGATAAGGGCGTAAAAGCGGTGGTGATTAAAACCGGCTGCGACGGCGCCTGGTATAAAACGGCACAGGGCGAAAAAGGCGTTGTCGCCCCGGTGCTGGTCGACAACGTGGTGGATACCGTAGGCGCAGGCGATGGCTTTGCCGTAGGCCTGATTAGCGCCCTGCTGGAAGGTAAAACGCTGCCGCAGGCGATTCTGCGCGGCAATAAGATCGGATCGCTCGCTATTCAGGTAGCGGGAGACAGCGAAGGTTTACCCACCCGCGCGGCGCTGGGTGATTACTGAGTTACTGCGCCGGCACGATACTACTTACCCTACAACACTATTATTCTGAGGCGCATCCACGGAATGTGCCCGCCTCAACCAGAGGAGTCACGCATGAAATCGCAGACAATCGCGCCAAAACGCTGGTGGTATATCATGCCCATCGTGTTTATCACCTACAGTCTGGCGTATCTGGACCGGGCGAACTTCAGCTTCGCCTCTGCCGCAGGCATTAATGACGACCTCGGCATTACCAAAGGCATGTCATCGCTGCTGGGCGCGCTGTTTTTTCTCGGCTACTTCTTCTTTCAAATCCCCGGTGCTATCTATGCCGAGCGCCGCAGCGTAAAAAAACTGATTTTCTGGTGCCTGATCCTGTGGGGCGGCTGCGCTTCGCTGACCGGGGTCGTCAGCAATATTCCGATGCTGGCAGCGATCCGCTTTATCCTCGGCGTGGTGGAAGCGGCCGTGATGCCCGCAATGCTGATCTACATCAGTAACTGGTTTACCAAATCGGAGCGCTCGCGTGCCAATACCTTTCTGATCCTCGGCAACCCGGTTACCGTACTGTGGATGTCGGTGGTGTCCGGCTATCTGATTAACGCCTTTGGCTGGCGTGAGATGTTCATCATCGAAGGTTTTCCGGCGGTGATCTGGGCTATCGCCTGGTGGTTCCTGGTACAGGATAAACCAGCGCAGGCCAAATGGATGAGCGATGAGGAAAAAGCCGCGCTGCAGGCGCAGCTGCAGAAAGAGCAGGAAAATATCAAAGCGGTGCGGAACTACAGCGAAGCGTTTCGCAATCGCAACGTTATCATCCTTTGCATGCAGTATTTTGCCTGGAGTATTGGCGTATACGGCTTTGTGCTGTGGCTGCCTTCCATTCTGCGTAACGGCACGCAGATGGGTATGGTGGAAGCGGGCTGGCTCTCAGCGGTGCCTTACCTGGTCGCCACTATCGCCATGGTGGTGGTGTCGTGGGCGTCCGATAAAACGCAAAACCGTAAACTGTTTGTCTGGCCGCTGCTGCTGATTGGCGCACTGGCGTTCCTTGGCTCTTATCTGGTAGGTCCGGGCAATTTCTGGCTCTCCTATGCGCTGCTGGTGATTGCCGGCGGAGCGATGTATGCCCCTTACGGTCCGTTCTTTGCCATCATTCCGGAAATGCTGCCGCGCAACGTTTCGGGGGGTGCCATGGCGCTGATTAACAGCATGGGGGCGCTGGGTTCCTTTATCGGTTCATGGATTGTCGGCTATCTTAATGGAGCAACCGGCAGCCCGGCCGCATCTTATATCTTCATGGGTTCAGCCCTGCTGGTTTCGGTCTGGCTGACGCTGATCGTCAAGCCCGCCGCAAATAAAACGCCGCCGATTCATGGGGCGAAGCACGCCTGAAAGCGTAAGAGATGACTTCTCCGGGCGGCCCCTGTCGCCCGTCACCTATTTCTACAGGAAGCGATTCATGAAACCTGCTGTGATCCTCTACAAAAGCCTGCCTGACGATCTGCGCCGCCAGCTCGATACGCATTTTCGCGTTACCGAAGTTAAAGATGTTTCACCGGAAACGGTACACCAGCATGCGGACGCGTTTGCGCAGGCAGAAGGTATCATCGGTTCCGGCGGCAAAGTCGATGACGCACTGCTGTCGCAGATGCCGGCGCTGCGCGCCTGCTCCACCGTCTCCGTCGGCTATGACAACTTTAACGTTGACGCGCTGAATCAGCGCAAGGTGCTGCTGATGCACACTCCGACGGTCCTGACCGAGACCGTCGCGGATACCATGATGGCGCTGGTACTGAGCACCGCTCGCCGCGTGGCCGAGCTGGATAAATGGGTTAAAGAAGGCAACTGGAAAAAGAGCATCGGTCCGGATCTGTTTGGCACCGACGTTCACCACAAAACCATGGGGATTTTAGGCATGGGCCGTATTGGCCTGGCGCTGGCGCAGCGCGCCCACTTCGGTTTTGGTATGAATATTCTCTATAACGCCCGTCGTCAGCATGAAGAAGCGGAGAGCCGCTTTCAGGCCCGCGCCTGCGATCTGGAGACGCTGCTGAAAGAGAGTGATTTTGTCTGCATCAGTCTGCCGCTCACCGAACAGACGCACCATATGATTGGTGCCGCGCAGCTGCAGCTGATGAAGCCCGGCGCAATTCTGATCAACGCGGGTCGCGGCCCGGTCGTGGATGAGCAGGCGCTGACGGCAGCGCTGAAAGCGAGTACCCTGCTGGCGGCCGGACTGGACGTTTTTGAGGTGGAACCCGTTCCCGCTGAGGCAGAGATCCTTACCCTGCCAAACGTGGTAACGCTGCCGCATATTGGTTCAGCCACGCATGAGACGCGCTATGGCATGGCGCGTGATGCGGTTGAAAACCTGATTGCTGCGCTGACCGGTACACCGGATAAAAACTGCGTTAACCCGCAGGTTCTGCGCTGATGCGACCGCTTTAGCCATTGCGCCCGCCAGCGGCGGGCGTTATGGTGGTTTTCTCCATTCGCTTTCACAAAATTTTTACTTCCTATGTCCTTTTCTCAGTTCGGCGACAAATTTACGCAACCCACCGGTATCTCCCGTCTGATGGAAGATATGGGAGAGGGACTGCGCACACCCGGCACCATCATGCTGGGCGGCGGTAACCCGGCACAGATCCCGGCAATGAACGACTATTTTGACCAGCTGCTGCTGCAGATGCATAAAGATGGCACGCTGAGTGAGGCGCTGTGCAACTATGACGGGCCGCGCGGCAAAGCGCAGCTGCTGGCATCGCTTGCCACCCTGCTGCGCGAGCAGTTTGGCTGGCCTGTTACGGCGCAAAATATTGCGCTGACCAACGGCAGCCAGAGCGCGTTTTTCTACCTGTTTAATCTGTTTGCCGGACACCGCGCCGACGGCAGTAAAAAGCGCGTGCTGTTTCCGCTGGCGCCGGAATATCTCGGTTACGCTGACGCCGGCCTCGAAGAGGGGCTGTTTGTTTCAGCGAAGCCCACCATCGAGCTGCTGCCAGAGGGGCAGTTTAAATATCATGTCGATTTCGACCATCTGCCGCTGCATGAGGATATCGGGCTGATCTGCGTTTCGCGCCCGACCAATCCGACCGGCAATGTGGTTACTGACGATGAGCTATTGCAGCTGGATGCGCTGGCACAGCAGCACGGCGTGCCGCTGTTGATCGATAACGCCTACGGCGTACCCTTCCCCGGTATTATTTTCAGCGAAGCGCGCCCGCTGTGGAATCCCAACACCATTCTCTGCATGAGCCTCTCCAAGCTCGGCCTGCCTGGCGCACGCTGCGGCATCATTATTGCCGATGAGAGCACCATCGGCGCACTGGGCAATATGAACGGTATTATCAGCCTGGCGCCCGGCAGCATTGGTCCGGCGCTGGCAAATGAAATGATTGTACGCGGCGATCTGCTGCGCCTCTCTGATGAGGTTATCCGGCCGTTTTATCAGGCTAAGGTGGCAGAGACGCTGGCGATCCTGCGTCGCTACCTGCCGGAAGATCGCTGTCTGATTCATAAACCGGAGGGGGCGATTTTCCTCTGGCTCTGGTTTCGCGATCTGCCCATCACCACCGAAGTGCTCTATCAGCGTCTCAAGGCGCGCGGTGTGCTGATGGTGCCGGGCCACTTCTTCTTCCCGGGGCTGGAGCAGGCGTGGCCGCATACGCATCAGTGCATGCGCATGAACTATGTACCGGAAGCAGCGAAAATTGAGCAAGCAGTCCGGATCCTGGCGGAGGAGCTGGAGCGCGCGGTCCGCGAGGCCGAAAGCGTCACCTGCCCCGCAGACGGAAACCAGATTTAACCGCCCGAAACCGGCTACAGCCTGAGAACAGGAAGCCCTTATGTCCGTGAAAGATATGCTGTTAGCGCTGTGCGTCGTTGTGGCGTGGGGCGTCAATTTTGTGGTGATCAAACTCGGGCTGCAGGGCATGCCGCCTTTTCTGCTGGCGGGACTGCGCTTTGCCCTGGTGGCGTTTCCGGCCCTGCTGTTTGTAAAGCGTCCGGCTATTCCGCTGCGCTGGCTGGTGATCTATGGCATGACGATCAGCTTCGGGCAGTTTGCTTTCCTGTTTTTAGCCATCAAGCTTGGCATGCCTGCCGGAGTAGCCTCCCTGGTGTTGCAGGCGCAGGCGTTCTTCACACTGCTGCTCGGCGCGCTGCTGCTGGCTGAGAAGCTGCGCTGGAATCATATTACCGGCATCGTGATTGCGACCCTGGGGATGTATCTGCTCGCCAGCGCCGGTATGGCGGGCCAGACGGCAGGTGGCATTACCCTGACAACCATGCTGCTGACGCTGGCGGCGGCGGCCTCCTGGGGGCTGGGCAATATCACCAATAAAATCATTCTGCGCAATCACCGCGTGCCGGTGATGTCGCTGGTGGTGTGGAGCGCGCTGGTGCCGGTTATTCCCTTTTTCGTCTGCTCCTGGTGGTTTGAAGGCAGCGCGCTCATCGTGCACAGCCTGCAGGGGATCTCACTGCAGACTATCCTGGCGCTAATCTATCTGGCTTTCATCGCCACTATCATCGGTTATGGCATCTGGGGCCGGCTGCTGAGCCGCTATGAAACCTGGCGCGTTGCGCCACTGACGCTGCTGGTGCCGGTGGTGGGTATTATCAGCGCGGCCGTTGTGCTGGATGAGGCGCTGACCGCGCAGGAGCTGCTGGGCGCAGCGGTAATCGTTGCCGGTCTGCTGATCAATGTTTTTGGCGGCCTGCTGAGCCAGCGGCTGCTCTCCCGCGCCTGACTCTGACCAAAAAAAACGCCGCATTGCTGCGGCGCTTAAGGCTTTTGTGCTGGCCTTATTTCAGAATTTCAATCCGGCGCGGTTTCGCCTCTTCAGGAACGATGCGCTCCAGATCGATGCTCAGCAGACCGAGTTCGAGACGCGCATCGCGCACCACGATGTGCTCGGCCAGCTGGAATTTACGCTCAAAATTGCGCTCGGCGATGCCCTGATAAAGATATTTGCGCTCCGGCTGCTCTTCAGGATGCGCGCCGCGTACCACCAATATATTGTTATGGGCGGTAATATCCAGCTCACTCTGGGCAAAGCCTGCTACCGCAATCGTGATGCGGTATTGGTTTTCATCCACCAGTTCAACGTTGTAAGGAGGATAGTTTCCGTTCGGGTGGTTCTGATTAGTTTCCAGCAGTTTAATCAGATGATCGAACCCTATGAAAGAACGATAAAGTGGAGAGAGATCAAAGTTACGCATAATAAGACTCCTGATAATCAGCAAGTTTTGGCAACCTTCCACTATGGACAGGTTGTCCGGCCTGGCACTGTCCCATGCGGCAACAGTCATACGGCCGTAATGTGAAAATGGGTATGGTAGCGATCTTTTCAAGGGCCACCGGCGTGATTTTTTGCAGCAAAACCGGTGAGATGACATACACTCAGGAAACCCTGCACCTGCACTGAAAACAGGGCCAGAGAGCGCTGATAACGACAGGTGACATATTGCTGCCAGGGATGCAGCCATGACTGAAGGGATGATGACAATGAAGATGATAAAACGTTTTCCGCTGACCGGACTGCTGGTGTGCTGTGTGATAACCACCTCCGGCTGCTCCAGCATGATGTCGCACTCCGGCGGTAGCCAGGGTTACTATCCTGGCACGCGCGCCAGTGCCAAAATGCTGACTGATGACGACACGGGCTGGGTGCTGAAGCCGCTGGCGCTGATCGATCTGCCCTTCTCTGCCGTACTGGATACGCTCTTGCTGCCGTGGGACTACTTCCACGCCGGTGAGGACAAACGCAGCTCCTCACCGCGCGAACGCGTGCTGCAAAGTGAAAGAGAGGCCAATACCCAGGCGAGCCTCGCTACGGCTGCTGCGATGCCGGCATCGCACTGACGCAGAACAGCTGGCGCCAGCCTTCCACTTCACGCATATAGGCGATCTGTTTGCCATCCGGCGACCAGACCACCGCGTCGCCGCTCAGCGCGGCAGCAGAGGCAGGTGTCAGTGGCGTACAGCGACCGTCTGCCATTTCGCAGCGCATTACGCGGTTGGCACAGATAAAGGCGATGGCATTACCCTGCGGGTGCCAGCTGAACGCAGACTGGATACTGCTGCTGAGCCGGGTGATCTGCCGCGGCTCACCGCCGTTGGGCGACACGCTCCAGAGCTGAATAATGCCCTGCTCATCGGCCAGCAGAAAGGCGATCGCGCTGCCGTCTGGCGCCGCGCGCAGCCAGTGGCGCGGCTGTAGCGCCAGACCCCCGGTATGCGTCAGCCGCCGCTGCTGCACCCCTGCCGGCGGTGCCGGCAGCCGGGTATCGCTGCCCTCCAGCGGCGAGCTGCCGGGACGGGCGTAATCAGCCAGCACGTCCGGTAAATCCACGATAAATACCTCCGGCACTTTTTGCCCGCGAGCGTCGCGCGTGTCGCCGATAAAGGCGATAGCCCAGCGCTGCCAGCTGCCGTCAGCTTTCTGATAGCCGCGATCGCCTATCCAGCACTCTTCATAAGCGCGATCGATCGCATCGCTGCCGGGCTGCGGGTCGCGCTGCGTCTGGCTGATCAGCACGCAGTAGTGGCTGCCATCATACTCACGCGGATGTTTTTCAGCCGGGCAGACCGGATGCAGCGGCACGGCCACGCCGACGTTGCGCAGATCCTCGCGGCTGTCGCGCTCATGCATCACATGATCGTTGTAAGTAAAGCTGAGGCGGGTGCCGTCCGGGCTAAAGACATGCACATGCGATCCGCCGCGCAGCGCGCCCGGCGTATAAGGCGCGGTGATATCGCAGGCGTCCAGCGTCTCCGCATGGCCATCCTGCACGATCACGCCACGGCGATGGTGAAAATCGTAATGCCAGTGCGCATCGGGATGTTCCGGGCCATGAATAAAGACGTAGCGCGGCGGCAGATCGGGACTTACGGTCACCACCCCAACGTGAGCCCCGTCGCGCGCCTGATAAAGAAGCTCAACGGCGCCCGTAAAGACGTTAACCCGCTCAATGGTCAGGCCGGTAAAAGAGGCGCCGGAGGGGCGCACATCAAACGCCAGCCACTGGCTGTCGGCGGTCCAGACGTTGATATTGGTCAGCTGGTGATGCCGCTGCGCAAAGGTAAGCTGTTTTTCTGACATGGGATGCTCTTACAGATAACCGATGCTGATACGGTACGCGATTCCCTGCCGTGGCGCAGCAGTTTTGCGGGGATGTGCGCTTCCATGCGCGCCTCGCCGGATCAGCCAACGCGTTTCACGTCGCCGACCAGCAGAATATAGGAGAGTGCGCCCACCAGCGCCACGGCGGAGATATACACCAGAGCCGGGGCAAAGCCATAATCCTGCGCCAGATAACCGACCACCAGCGGAACTGTGATACCGCCAAGTCCGCCGATAAAGTTGAACATGCCGCCGGTCAGACCAATCAGGCGAACCGGTGCCAGCGAAGATACCAGTGACCAGGTGATTGAGGCGAAACCGTTGCCGAAGAACGCCAGCGCCATCAGCACCATAATCCACACGGGGTCATTGGTGTAGTTAGCACCCATGATGCAGGTTGAGATCAGCAGGCCGCAGATGATTGGCATTTTGCGTGCGAAGCCGATTGAGCGTCCGCTGCGCACCAGCCTGTCAGCCACGATACCAGACAGGATCACGCCGAAAAAGGCGGCCAGAAACGGTACGGTTGTCATGAAACCGGCGGTTAATGCGGCAATATGCTTCTCCTGGGTCAGGTAGTTAGGGAACCACGTCAGGAAGAACCACAGCGTTGAGGTCACCGCAAACTGACCAAGGTACACGCCGCACAGTTTACGGTGAAACACCAGTTTCCAGTCGGCGGCAGTAAGCCGGGGGCGCGCTTTTTTCTCTGACGGCGCATCACCGTCAACCATTGCGCCACCTTCGCGAATATAGTCCAGCTCGGCCTGATTGATCCCTTTGCTGTGTCTGGGTGCCCGGTACACTTTGATCCACACCAGCGACCAGACGATGCCGATTCCGCCGGTAATGATAAACACCCAGTGCCAGCTGAGCAGCTCCTGGATCCAAATCAGCAGCGGCGTCAGGAATGCCAGTCCGACAAACTGTCCGGAGGTGTAGAAGCCAACGGCAGACGCACGCTCCTGCTCCGGAAACCAGCTGGTTACCAGGCGATTATTTGTCGGGAATGCCGGCGCTTCAAATACACCGGTAATCGCACGTAAGCTAATCAGCGATAATAAGCCCGTGGCAAATCCCTGAAATAATGTCGCCACCGACCAGCCGAGGATGGCAATAAAATAGGTCAGCCGCGAACCCACGCGATCGAGAAACCAGCCTCCAGGAATCTGGCAGAGCGTATATAGCCAGGCAAAGGCGGAAAAAACATAGCCCATTTCCGCTTTGGTAATACCAAACTCCTCCTGAATATGGGCTGAGGCTACCGCTAAATTAGCGCGGTCCACATAACAAATAACCACGGTAATAAAGATCATTAACAGCGTAATATAACGCCGCCGCGTTGGTCTGGCCTGAACAGCAGAGAGATCCATGGTGTTTCTCCGTCATGATGTTGTTCACAGGGCGCAGCAAGGCGCACCGCAAACAATGCAGGGTAAGATAGTCAGATGTAATCCGCCGTAGCGGTAAATATGCCGTGCCGTCAGTAAGGCTGAGGGGTAGCCTGAGCCTTATTTATCTGGCACTTTTTTAAAATATTTATAAATTTTTAACAGCCTGAAAAATCCGGCCTGACGCAGGGTGATTATTTTAATCAGTCACCCGCGCAAAGGCGCGCAGCAGAGCAGCGATTACCATTCAGCCACAGAACCGTCCGGGAAGCGCCATAGCGGATTACGCCAGTCCGGCGCATTTTTACTGCGCTCAATCACCAGCTCTTCATTAATTTCCACGCCAAGACCTGGTTTATTCGACGGATAAAAGTGGCCATCATCCATTTTAAAATCGTCTTTATTAATAACGTAATCGAGCAGTTCGGCGCCCTGATTGTAGTGAATACCCATGCTCTGCTCCTGGAATACCGCATTACGCGATACGAAGTCGACATGCAGACAGGCCGCGAGCGCAATCGGGCCCAGCGGACAGTGCGGCGCCAGCGCAACATCATACGACTCGGCCATGGCGGCAATTTTGTAGCATTCGGTGATGCCGCCAGCATGCGACAGATCGGGCTGCAGAATGGCCAGCCCGCCCGCTTCCAGCACGCGTTTGAACTCAAACCGCGAGAACATCCGCTCACCGGCAGCGATCGGCAGGTGAGTCTGCGCAGCCAGGCGCGGATAATATTCCGCCTGCTCGGCCAGCACCGGCTCTTCAATGAACAGCGGACGATAGGGCTCCAGCTCTTTGATCAGCACTTTTGCCATCGGCGCGCTGACGCGGCCGTGGAAATCGAGGCCAAACTCAATCTCGCTGCCGAATGCTTCGCGGATTTGCGCCACGGTATTGACCGCCGCGTCGACTTTGCGCGAGTTATCGATAATGCCCATCTCTTCGCAGCCGTTGAGCTTGAAGGTATCAAACCCGATGGCGCGCAGTTTCTGAATGCCGTCGATGACCTCCGCCGGACGGTCGCCGCCTACCCAGCTATACGCTTTGATACTGTCGCGTACCAGACCGCCCAGCAGCTGATATACCGGTACGCCAAGCGCTTTGCCTTTGATATCCCACAGCGCCTGATCGATGCCGGCAATGGCGCTCATCAGAATCGGACCACCGCGGTAAAAGCCGCCGCGGTACATCACCTGCCATAAGTCGTTGATGCGCGCCGGATCCTGCCCGACCAGATAGTCTGACAGCTCATGCACCGCTGCTTCGACGCTGCGGGCACGTCCTTCAATCACCGGTTCACCCCAGCCGGTGATGCCCTCATCGGTTTCGATTTTCAGGAACATCCAGCGCGGCGGCAGGCGATAGGTCGTGAGTCGGGTAATTTTCATTGTACAGCGTCCTTGTAAGCAGCAATAAATGCGCGGGCCTTCTCTGCCGTGCGTGACAGCGGCTGGCCGGCGCGATAGAGATCGCTGCCCAGACCGGCGCCGATGCAGCCTGCAGCCATAAATTCATGCAGATTTTCGGGTGTAACGCCGCCAACGGCAAACACCGGTACTTCCGGCGGCAGGACCGCTTTCAGCGCTTTGATATAGCCGGGGCCAAAGGCTGAAGAGGGGAAAATTTTCAGCGCCTGTGCCCCCGCCTTTAACGCGGTAAAGGCTTCTGAAGCGGTAGCACAGCCGGCTGCCACAATCATGCCCTGCGCGACCGCCTGGCGAATCACGTCCGCATCCGTATTGGGCGTAACCACCAGCCGACTGTTCAGCGTGGCCAGCCTGTCGACCTGTGCCGTTTCCAGCACCGTTCCTGCGCCAATCAGCGCGCTATCGCCAAACGTTGTCACCATCGCACCGATGCTTTGCGCCCAGTCAGGCGAGTTCAGCGGAATTTCGATGGCATCAAAGCCAGCCTCAATGAGCGCACCGATGTGCGCTTCAGCTTCATCCGGTGTAATGCCGCGCAGAATAGCAATCAGCGGCAGTTTAGTGGGCCAGGACATTCGCAATACTCCTCATTCCATGCTGGAATGCAACATCGCCTTCCAGCGTAACTGAATCCCGGTTAATAAAAGACAGCGCCTGCTGATAACGCTGCGCCAGCGTGTGGCCGCCAATAATGGCGATCGGCTGTGGTGCCGCAGCCATGCGCTGCGTCATCAGCGCCACTTCATGACCAATTAACAGACCGGAAAGAAACTCACTGACATGACGGCGATCGCGGGCACCCAGCACATGCGCCGCGCGCACTTCAAACAGGCGGGTAATAACGGACGCATCCTGACACCCTCTTTCCACCCCCTGCATAAATGCCGCCTGAGAGGTTTCCTGTTCGGGCAGACCGGCACCAATCAGCGACTGCTGCAGCAATAAATGATGCAGCTCACCGGTCATAACCGTACGGAAGTCCAGCACCCGCTCCTGTTCCAGCTGAACCCATTTGGCATGCGTGCCGGGCATCACACACAGCGCTACCGACTGCAGCGTTAGCGCACCCAGCAGCTGCGTCTCTTCACCGCGCATCACGTTGTAGTTATCATCACGTTCAACGCTCAGTCCCGGCACAATCCACGCTTTTTGCTCCACATGCGTCAGGTGAGCGTGCAGCGCATTCAGGCTGGCCGGACAGGGCAGATAGGGAACCGACAGCCAGCCGGCATTGCTGCCGACCATGCCGGCCATGATCACCGGTACCTCATCCACGGGCCAGCCAGCGGTGATGCTGGCAAAGACCTGCGCTGGTGTCTGTCCGCCGAGGCGCGTAATGCCGGCGGGGGAACGGCGTTGATCAACGCAGACGCCCTGCTGATAATGCCAGGCGCGTAAATTCGTTGAGCCCCAGTCAATAGCGATATAGCTGGTCACAAAATCTCTCTCAGTCGGGCCGTGGAGCTGGCAATCATCGCTTTTGCTGCACGTTCCGCAGCGTCACCATCCTGATGACGAATAGCGTCGTACAGCGCTTTATGTTCAGCTAATGTGCGCGGCATATTGCCGGCGTCCGCCATGTACGTCTGCGCAAATACCGCTTTCTGGAGCTGGCTTATCGCCACGTTAAGCTGCTGCAGCACCGGATTATGTACTGAGCCCATCACCGCTTCGTGATAGCGAATATCCGCGTCGTTAAACGCTTCGCGATCGAGATGGTTTGCCACCATATCGTTATAGGCCTGTTCGATAGCGGCCAGATCGGTTGAGGTCGCCCGCTCGGCTGACCAGCGCGCAATCTGCGGCTCAACCAGCACGCGTACTTCGTTCATGGCGGCAATCAGGCGCGGATCCTGATCGTGCGCCAGCGCCCACTGCAGTACATCGCTATCGAGATAATTCCACTGATTGCGCGGGGTCACGAACGCACCGCGGTAACGCTTCATCTCCATCAGGCGCTTTGCGATCAGCGCACGATAAACCTCGCGGATGATGTTGCGGGAGGTCCCGAACTGTTCGCACAGCTCTGCTTCTGCGGGCAGCGCCGCACCCGGCACATATTTACCGGCGACAATCTCTTCACCCAGCGTATGGATAATGCGCTCTGTTTTGCTCAGCTGTTGTTGTGTCATGGGAGTCCGGTATATGAAGGGCATCAGCCCGTCAGATTACTGTGTTCCTGGCTTGAAACCTAACGGCTGCCTGATCCATTGCGGACGATTGTAGTACTACATGTGCATCTCGTACTACAATTCAGATCACAAAACAGACAATCAATGCGGATTTTACCGATTAGCAGGCTCTGCCGGCTCGTTATGACGCGCACAGCGTTAGCTTTTAACCACGGCAATGAGGAAGCCTGAAAAGCGCGGCGGTTCTAAGAAGGAGGTTGTGCCGGTGCGGCAGGCCATACGACCTTCCACAACCGGCACAGAGATATCGCGGTGAGGGGGATTATCTGCGGGGATCCCGTAGCATGCCGGGAATCATATAAACGGGCTGAGGTTACAGCACCAGCTCTTCTATAGCGTGCGCTACGCCATCTTCCATATTGGTTTTAGTCACGAACTGAGCGATCTTTTTCACTGAGTCAATGGCGTTGCCCATCGCCACGCCGGTGCCGGCATACTCAATCATCGCCAGATCGTTCTCCTGATCGCCAATCGCCATCACTTCTGACTGCTGCAGGCCGAGTTTTTCCGCCAGCATCTTCACGCCATAGCCTTTGTTCACCAGCGGGTTGAGGATCTCCAGAAAATAAGGCGCGCTTTTCAGGACGGTGTAGCTCTCCTGCATGCGTGCTGGCAGCCCGGCGATCGCTTTATCCAGTAGCGCCGGCTTATCGATCATCATAATTTTCGGGAAGCGCGTCGCCGGATCCATCTCTTCAACCGCACGATAGCGCACCGGAATACCGGTCAGGCTGGCTTCATGGATGGTGTATTCGCTGATGTCTTTATTGGGGGTATAGAGGGACGATTTGTCGAACGCCTGAAAATGCACGCCGAGTTCGCGCGCCAGCTGCTCAAGATAGAGGTAATCATCAAAGCTCAGCGTTTTCTCAGCCACCACGTCACCGCTGTCGGCCTTGTGCGCCAGCGCGCCGTTATTGCTGATGCAGTACTGACCCGGCTGGCGCAGATCCAGCTCCATCAGATAGCGCTCAACGCCGACAAACGGGCGGCCGGTCGCCAGCACAATCGACACGCCCTTGTCGCGCGCGCGCCCAATCGCTGTTTTTACCGCCGGAGTGATTTCGTGCTGCGGATTGAGCAGCGTGCCGTCCATATCGATCGCAATCAGTTTTATCGCCATAACGTCCTCGGTTAATTCAGGGTCTGACTTTCATGCTAGCGCGATTCAGCTCGCATTGACCAGTTTATCGATGCAGCGGATCGCAGATGCGGTGGGCGGCAGATTCCGGATCGCTATGCTGACTATATGCAGGGGGCTGAATAGTTGACCATATAAGTGATTGCTTATAAATTTATATAAGCAATCACTTATAGGACGATTGCAGTATGTGGGAAATTATATTTTCCAGTCACTTTAAAGACTGGTTGCTATCACAGGAAATAAACCTGAAAAAGCGTCTTGCCGCAGCGCTTCTGAACCTTGAGCACTACGGGCCCCTGCTGCCCAGGCCTTATGCCGATACCGTTAACGGTTCCAGTTATCACAATATGAAGGAACTCAGAATTCAGTATGCAGGCCGGTCAATAAGAGTTTTCTATGCTTTTGATCCTGAGAGAAAAGCGATTGTACTCTGTGCTGGCAATAAGCGTGGAGATAAGCAGTTTTATCAGCGCATGATTGCCCTTGCAGACCAGATTTTCACCAACCACCTCGAACACACTGAGGACCGGAACACATGAGCGACCTGAAGAAATTTCTCGATACGACATTTTCTGCCGCTGAGAGAGTGGAAATTCAGCAGCAAGCTGATGAATTAATACTGGAAACCGGCCTGCAGCTATTAAGAGAAGAATTGCAGTTGTCGCAACGGAAAGTGGCTGAAGCCATGGGTGTGAAGCAGCCGCGGATCGCACAGATTGAGCAGGGCGGAGCCGATCAGCGGTTAATCACGATTAAACGTTATATCGAAGCGATGGGCGGCAGGCTGAGTCTGGTGATTGAGATGCCGGATGGTTCAGGAGAAAGGACGCTGCGGATATAAAAAACCCCTCCCGGGCGGGAGGGGTCAGAGCGTATCAGATATCGATATTCGCGGCTTTCAGCGCGTTCTCTTCGATAAAGGCGCGACGCGGCTCCACCGCATCGCCCATCAGCGTGGTAAAGAGCTGATCGGCGGCAATCGCATCCTTGATGGTAACGCGCAGCATACGGCGGCTATCCGGATCCATCGTGGTTTCCCACAGCTGCTCCGGGTTCATCTCGCCCAGCCCTTTATAGCGCTGAATAGAGAGACCACGACGCGACTCTTTCACCAGCCACTCAATCGCCTGCTCGAAGCTGGCAACCGGCTGACGACGTTCGCCGCGCTCAATGTAGGCGTCTTCTTCAATCAGGCCGCGCAGCTGCTCGCCCAGTGCACAGATTTTGCGATACTCCGGACCACCAATAAATTCGCTATCCAGCGGATAGTCGGTGTCCACGCCGTGGGTGCGCACACGCAGCACCGGCTCAGCCAGCTGCAGCTCACGGTTTTCGCGCACCTGTGCCACATAGGTGCTGCCGTGCGCTTCACGCTCATTGAGATACGCCACCAGCGTCTCCAGCCAGCTGCTGACGACAGCGGTATCTTCCAGCCCCGCCAGCGTGGGATGGTAAACCAGCGCGTTCAGCAATGCCGCCGGGAAGCGACGCTCCATGCGTTTGATCATCTTCTGCGTACTGTTGTACTCCGCCACCAGGCTCTCCAGCGGCTCGCCGCCCAGGGCAGGTGCGCTGGCGTTGGTATGCAGCGTAGCGCCATCCAGCGCGATGGCAATCTGGTACTGATCCATCGCGTCGGTGTCTTTAATGTACTGCTCCTGCTTGCCTTTTTTCACTTTGAACAGCGGAGGCTGCGCAATATAGACGTGGCCGCGCTCAATGATTTCCGGCATCTGACGGTAGAAGAAAGTCAGCAGCAGCGTGCGGATGTGTGAACCATCAACGTCCGCATCGGTCATGATAATGATGCTGTGATAGCGCAGTTTGTCCGGATTGTACTCATCGCGACCGATGCCGCAGCCCAGCGCGGTGATCAGCGTGGCGACCTCCTGCGAAGAGAGCATTTTATCGAAACGCGCTTTCTCTACGTTGAGGATTTTACCCTTCAGCGGCAGAATCGCCTGGTTTTTACGGTTACGTCCCTGCTTCGCCGATCCGCCTGCAGAGTCACCCTCCACCAGGTAGATTTCAGAGAGCGCCGGATCGCGCTCCTGACAGTCTGCCAGCTTGCCCGGCAGGCCGGCCAGATCCAGCGCGCCTTTACGGCGGGTCATCTCACGCGCACGGCGTGCTGCTTCGCGCGCGCGCGCCGCATCGATGATTTTGCCTACCACAATTTTTGCATCCGCCGGGTTTTCCAGCAGATATTCGCTCAGCAGTTCGTTCATCTGCTGCTCTACCGCTGATTTCACCTCGGAGGAGACCAGCTTATCTTTGGTCTGCGAGGAGAACTTCGGATCCGGCACTTTCACGGAAACCACGGCAATCAGGCCTTCACGCGCATCGTCACCGGTGGCGCTGACTTTGGCTTTTTTGCTGTAGCCCTCTTTATCCATATAGGCATTGAGCGTACGCGTCATCGCCGCACGGAAACCGGCGAGATGCGTCCCGCCGTCGCGCTGCGGAATGTTATTGGTAAAGCAGTAGATGTTTTCCTGGAAACCATCATTCCACTGCAGCGCCACTTCCACACCGATGCCATCTTTCTCAGTAGAGAAATAGAACACGTTAGGGTGAATCGGATTTTTGTTGCGGTTCAGATATTCCACAAACGCCCGGATGCCGCCTTCATAGTGGTAGTGATCGCTCTTGTCATCACGCTTATCCTGCAGGCGAATAGAGACGCCGGAGTTCAGGAACGACAGCTCACGCAGGCGCTTGGCAAGAATGTCATACTCAAAATCGGTGACGTTGGTAAAGGTCTCGTGGCTTGGCCAGAAGCGCACGCGCGTACCGGTTGTCTCTGTGTCGCCGGTAACCGCCAGCGGCGCCTGCGGCACGCCGTGCACGTAGGTCTGCTGATGCACTTTGCCGTCGCGACGAATGGTCAGCTCCAGCTTCTGCGACAGGGCATTGACCACGGAAACGCCAACGCCGTGCAGGCCGCCCGACACTTTGTAAGAGTTGTCATCAAACTTACCGCCGGCGTGCAGCACGGTCATTATCACTTCCGCCGCTGAGACACCCTCTTCCGGGTGAATACCGGTCGGAATACCGCGCCCGTCATCCTGCACCGACACGGAGTTATCCGCGTGGATAGTGACCACAATGTCACTGCAGTGTCCGGCGAGCGCTTCGTCGATGGCGTTATCCACGACCTCGAATACCATGTGATGCAGACCGGTGCCGTCATCCGTATCGCCGATATACATACCCGGGCGTTTGCGTACCGCATCAAGCCCTTTCAGGACTTTGATACTTGAGGAGTCATAAGAATTCGACATCAACGTTTCTCGCTCATTTAATCTTCAGGTTGAACCGCTATTTTACCCTGTTCCACGCGGAACATCTTGCCCTTTTCGTCGCTCATATCGATTACATGCTCTGTGCCAATAGCACTGACAAACACCTGAGCCTGCGTGGCTTTCAGCCGCTCAGCCAGCAGTCGCCGGCGCGTGTCATCCAGCTCGGAGGCGAAGTCATCAATCAGGTATAAACAGCGACGTCCGCTGCTGCGCGTCAGGTACTCACCCTGCGCTAAACGCAGGGCGCACATCAGCAGCTTCAGCTGTCCGCGTGAGAGTAAATCTTCTACCGGCGTCCCTTCAGCACGAATGCGGAAATCCGCTTTGTGCGGGCCGCTGGCGGTGTAGGTAAGCGCGCGATCGCGCTCAAAATTGCGCTCCAGCAGATCGCCATAGTCGCTCTCTTTATCCCAGCCGCGCTGGAAAGAGAACGACAGGACAAACTCAGGCAAAAACTGGCTGCAGGTCGCGGTAATCTCACTGGCGATGGCCGCGCTGTACTCCGCGCGCCAGGCGCTGATCTGCGCGGCCAGCGGCACCAGCTCCTGATCCCACGGACGAATCTGGCTGTAGCGTGAGGCCTGACGCAGCGCCGCGTTACGCTGCTTCAGCAGGCGACGCAGATTGCTCCAGGCGATAAAAAAACCGGGATAAGCATGAAAACAGCCCCAGTCGATATAGGCTCTGCGGTATTTGGGGCCGCCGTTGAGCAATGTAAACCCCTCAGGCGTAATCAGCTGCATCGGCAGCAGCTGCGCCAGCTCGGCCACTTTATGCCCGTCGCTGCCGTCAATCCGCACCTTGCTGTCGCCGGCACGGTTTTTGGTCAGCCCCACCGCCAGCGCGCGTTCACTGCCGCCATCAATACGCCCGTGCAGGACAAACGCCTCCTGCTCGTGACGGATCACCCGCCCCGCCTGCAGGCTGCGAAACGCCCGTCCGTGACCCAGCGTATAAATCGCCTCCAGCACGCTGGTTTTACCGCTGCCGTTGGCGCCGACAAGAAAGTTAAAGCCGGGTGCGAGGTCCAGGTCAGCCTGCTCAATATTACGAAAATCTTTAATCAGAAGGCGGGTTAAAGCCATGACGTGTTCCGGGGATCAACGTAGGGGAGCCATTAATGGCTCCCGAAGTGGTGCAAAAATCCGTCAGGTCGGCATAAATGCCGCCCCTACAATCTCATCGGCATGACGACGTAGGCCGCAGCAGGGCTCGCTACGTCTTCAATCTGTACGCTGGAAACAGAGTCGGTAAGCAGCAGACGGACGTTCTCGCACTTCAGCGCATTCAGCACATCCAGTACGTAGCTGACGTTAAAACCAATCTCCAGCTCGGTGCCGCTATAAGAGACATCGAGCATCTCTTCCGCCTCTTCCTGCTCCGGGTTGTTTGCCGTAATTTTCAGCTGATTTTCAGTAATGTAGATGCGTACGCCGCGGAATTTTTCATTGGACAAGATAGCCGCACGGGCAAACGCCTGCTTGAGCAGATCGCAGCCCGCCTCCAGCGCCTTGTCCGGATTTTTGGGCAGAACGCGCCGGTAGTCAGGAAAACGACCATCCACCAGCTTAGAGGTGAAGATGAAATCGCCTACGTGCGCCCGGATGTTGCTGCTGCCAATCTGCACGCGCAGCGGGTTCTCACCGCCGTCCAGCAGGCGCACCAGCTCAATGACGCCTTTACGCGGTACGATCACAGAATGGTTTGGCAGCGCCTGACCAATCGGCATGGCGCAGACCGCCAGACGATGACCGTCGGTTGCAACGGTACGCAGCTCTTCACCTTCGGTCTCAAACAGCATACCGTTAAGGTAGTAACGTACATCCTGATGCGCCATTGAGAACTGCGTGGCTTCAATCAGCCGCTTCAGCGTGGCCTGCGGCAGCGTAAATTCGACCTCGCTTTGCCAGTCATCCAGGTTGGGAAAATCGCTGGCAGGCAGCGTTGACAGTGAAAAACGACTGCGCCCGGAACGCACCAGCATGCGATCGCCTTCCAGCGTAACGCTGATTTCAGCACCTTCCGGCAGACCGCGGCAGATATCGAGGAATTTACGCGCCGGCACCGTGGTGGCGCCAGGCTCGTGGGCCTGATTCAGCGCCACGCGCGCGACCATTTCCATTTCCAGATCGGTTCCGGTCAGCAACAACGACCCTTCATTTACCTGTAGCAGCAAATTTCCGAGGATCGGCAGCGTCGGACGTCCGCCAAGCGGACCACTTACCTGTTGCAGGGGTTTCAGCAACTGCTCACGTTCAACAATAAATTTCATATGCGTCAGGAAGATAATGTTCGGATAAGGTTAGAGAAATCTTCTTTGATGTCGTGGCTCTCTTCACGCAGCTGCTCAATTTTCCGGCAGGCGTGCAGCACGGTGGTATGGTCCCGGCCACCAAACGCATCGCCAATTTCTGGCAGACTGTGGTTGGTCAGCTCTTTTGCCATCGCCATCGCCATTTGACGCGGTCGCGCCACAGAGCGCGACCGGCGTTTCGACAGCAAATCCGCCACTTTGATTTTGTAATATTCCGCTACGGTTTTCTGAATGTTGTCGATGGTAACCAGCTTCTCCTGCAGCGCCAGCAAATCGCGCAGCGCTTCACGCACGAAATCGATGGTAATGGCGCGTCCGGTAAAGTTGGCATTCGCGATCACGCGGTTCAGCGCCCCTTCAAGCTCACGCACGTTGGAACGCAGACGTTTGGCAATGAAGAAAGCGACTTCACCCGGCAGGCGGATATCGTTCTCATCTGCTTTTTTCATCAGAATGGCCACGCGCGTTTCCAGTTCAGGCGGCTCAATGGCTACGGTCAGACCCCAGCCAAAGCGTGACTTGAGACGATCTTCCACGCCGTTAATCTCTTTGGGATAACGGTCAGAAGTGAGAATGATCTGCTGATTGCCTTCCAGCAGCGCGTTGAAGGTGTGAAAAAACTCCTCCTGCGAGCGCTCTTTATTGGCAAAGAACTGAATATCATCGATCAGCAGCGCGTCCACGGAACGGTAGTAGCGTTTGAACTCTTCAATTGCATTGTTCTGCAGCGCTTTTACCATGTCCTGCACAAACCGCTCTGAGTGCATGTAGACCACTTTAGCGTTGGGTTTGCGGGCAATAATGCCATTGCCGACCGCATGCAGCAGGTGCGTTTTACCCAGACCCGTGCCGCCATAAAGGAACAGCGGGTTATAGGCGCCGCCGGGATTATCTGCCACCTGGCGTGCCGCCGCGCGCGCCAGCTGGTTTGATTTACCCTCAACAAAGTTGTCGAAGTTATGACGGTTGTTCACGTTCGAACGATAGGTCACATCCGCAGGTGCCGGTACGGAATCCCAGCTTGGACGCAGCAGCTGCGCCGGTGCGGGACGGGTTTCCACCGGTGCCGGCGCGCTGACGGTGCTGGCCAGAACCGGCTGTGCAGCAGCAACCTGCGCCACAGGACGCGTACCCACTTCAAATCGCAGCAACGGCACATTTGCACCGCAGAATTCGTTCAGCAGCGCATTAATACTGTTGAGGTATTTATCCCGAACCCAGTCGAGTACAAACCGATTTGGTGCATACAAGGCCAGCGTATTGTCGTTTAATTCAGCCTGCAGTGGACGGATCCACATGCTGAATTCGGTGGCAGGTAATTCATCCTGCAAACGGGCAAGACACTGTTGCCAAAGCGTAAGTGACACGGCGGACTCCACTCGTACAAAATCGATAAGAATTTCAGGCGCTAATAATAGAAACTGTCTTTTTTGACACAGGCGGTCAGAAAGCGCCTGCGACCGCTGTCTGCGGTAGTCATCCCCGGCGATCGCAGTGAGGATCGTCAGCGGAAGGGCGGATCATAGCGCAAAGCGCACCAGAGATCTTCCCTTTCTACACAGTTTTGATCCAATTTATCCACAGGGTGTAAAACCTTTGAACAGTTTATCCGTTCTGGCAAAAAAGCAAGCGAAGATCGCGCAGCAGACGCGAATTTTTCAGCCGCCGTCGCGTTTTTTTCCTGTGGATAGCGTGTGCGATCGCAAGAAGATCCTGGACGATCCTTGCGCTTTCCTTTACAGGCCGTATAATTCCCCACCCGGCATTGGCACGTGGTGCATTAATGCCCGGAATCGCGGTGTTTCCGGGTATTCAGGTCCCGCGACCAGCGAAGTAAATTGACTCCGGACTGTACAATTATTACAATCCCGCCTCTTTATTAAAGACACATTGAGGCGTCGGTCGCTTTACTGCCCCGAAAACGCGTCACCCAGTGAAATTTTTCAAGTTTAGGTAGAAATCGCCATGAAACGCACTTTTCAACCGTCCGTACTGAAGCGCAACCGTTCACACGGCTTCCGTGCTCGTATGGCAACCAAAAATGGTCGTCAGGTTCTGGCACGTCGTCGTGCTAAAGGCCGTTCTCGTCTGACCGTTTCTAAGTAATAAAAGCTAACCCTCGTGGTTCAGCTCGCATTTCCCAGGGAGTTACGTTTGTTAACTCCCGCTCATTTCACTTTCGTCTTCCAGCAACCTCTTCGGGCTGGCACGCCGCAAATCACCATCCTCGGCCGCCGCAATTCGCTGGGGCATCCCCGCATCGGTCTTACCGTCGCTAAAAAGCATGTAAAGCGCGCGCATGAACGCAACCGGATCAAGCGATTGACCCGGGAAAGTTTTCGTCTGCGTCAGCATGAACTGCCTGCGATGGATTTTGTTATTGTTGCGAAAAAGGGGATTGCTGACCTCGATAACCGGGCACTGATGGAAGCGTTGGAGAAACTATGGCGTCGTCACTGTCGCCTGGCTCGCGGCTCCTGATCGCACTGATACGCGTTTATCAACGCGCTATCAGCCCTCTGCTGGGACCTCATTGTCGGTTCCATCCCACCTGTTCGCAGTACGGGATTGAGGCCCTGCGCCGTTTCGGCGTGATAAAAGGCAGTTGGTTGACGATTAAACGCGTATTAAAATGCCACCCGCTAAACCCGGGTGGCGACGATCCTGTGCCGCCAAAAACCTTTGATACCAGAGAACATTAACGATGGATTCGCAACGCAATCTCTTTCTCATCGCTTTTCTGTTCGTGTCTTTTATGATCTGGCAAGCCTGGCAGACGGACCACGCTCCGCAGCCACAGCAGACCCAGACCACGCAGAACACAAGCAGCGCAGCGGGTGATGCCGCCACTTCCGGCGTGCCGGCCAGCGGTCAGGGCAAAACGATCACCGTTAAAACTGACGTCCTGTCACTCAATATCAACACGCGCGGTGGTGATATTGAACAGGCTCAGCTGCTGACCTACCCGGATAAACTCGGCTCCGACGCGCCATTCCAGCTGCTGGAAACCACGCCGGCATTTGTTTATCAGGCGCAGAGCGGCCTGACCGGTCGTAACGGCCCGGATAACCCGAACAATGGCGCGCGTCCACTCTATACTGCCGCACAGGATAGCTTCAATATGGCCGATGGCCAGACTGAGCTGCGTGTGCCGCTGAGCTGGACTGGCGAAAACGGTGTGGTTTATACCAAAACCTTCATCTTCAAGCGTGGCGAGTTCGCGGTTAACGTTGACTACAACATCAATAACACCTCACAGCAGCCGCTGGAAGTGGCGATGTTTGGCCAGCTGAAGCAGACCATCGACCTGCCCAAGCATCGCGACACGGGCAGCAACAACTTTGCGCTCCACACCTTCCGCGGTGCCGCCTACTCCACCAGCGAGGCGAAATATGAAAAATATAAGTTCGACACCATCGCTGATAACGAGAATCTGAGCACCACCACCAGCAACGGCTGGGTTGCGATGCTGCAGCAATATTTCGCCACGGCGTGGGTGCCGCGTACCCAGGGTAATAACACCCTGTATACCAGCAACCTCGGCAACGGCGTAGCGGCGATCGGCTATAAGTCAGCGCCGGTTACCGTTGGTGCAGGTGCACAGCAGACGCTGGGCGCAACGCTGTGGGTCGGCCCGGAAATTCAGGATAAGATGGCTGCGATTGCGCCGCACCTTGACCTGACTGTGGATTACGGCTGGCTGTGGTTTATCTCTCAGCCGCTGTTTAAACTGCTGAAGTTCCTGCACAGCTTTATCGGTAACTGGGGCTTCTCCATTATCGTCATCACCTTCATCGTGCGCGGCATCATGTACCCGCTGACCAAAGCGCAGTACACCTCGATGGCTAAGATGCGCATGCTGCAGCCGAAGATTCAGGCGATGCGTGAGCGTCTGGGCGATGACAAGCAGAAGCAGAGCCAGGAAATGATGGCGCTCTACAAAGCGGAGAAAGTGAATCCGCTGGGTGGCTGTCTGCCGCTGGTGATTCAGATGCCAATCTTCCTGGCACTCTACTACATGCTCTCCGGCTCGGTAGAACTGCGTCACGCACCGTTTGTACTGTGGATCCATGACCTCTCTGCACAGGACCCGTACTACATTCTGCCGGTGCTGATGGGTATCACCATGTTCTTCATCCAGAAGATGTCACCGACCACCGTGACCGATCCGATGCAGCAGAAGATCATGACCTACATGCCGGTAATCTTTACCGTCTTCTTCCTGTGGTTCCCGGCAGGTCTGGTGCTGTACTACATCGTCAGCAACCTGGTCACCATTCTCCAGCAGCAGCTGATTTACCGCGGCCTGGAAAAACGGGGCCTGCACAGCCGCGATAAGAAGAAAGCGTAACCTTCAGCCCGGCTGAGCAACAGGTATAATCAAGGGGCGGCATTTATGTCGCCCTGTTTTTTTTCTATTTTTCAGCCCGGCACAGCGCGGGCAAGAGGACGATCATGAGCCACAGCGATACTATCGTTGCGCAGGCAACCCCACCGGGCCGCGGCGGCGTCGGTATACTGCGTATCTCAGGCACCCGGGCAGCAGATGTTGCGCAGGCGCTGCTGGGTAAACTGCCAAAGCCGCGCTATGCCGATTATCTGCCCTTTACCGATGCAGATGGCAGCGTGCTGGATCAGGGCATTGCGCTGTGGTTTCCGGGTCCGAACTCCTTTACCGGCGAAGATGTGCTGGAGCTGCAGGGGCACGGCGGACCAGTTATACTGGACCTGCTGCTGAAACGTATTGTCGCCCTGCCCGGCCTGCGTATTGCGCAGCCAGGTGAGTTTTCTGAGCGCGCGTTTCTGAATGACAAGCTCGATCTGGCGCAGGCTGAGGCGATTGCCGATCTGATTGATGCCAGCTCGGAACAGGCGGCGCGCTCGGCAGTGAACTCGCTGCAGGGCGTGTTTTCACAGCGCGTAAATGCGCTGGTGGAGGCGCTGACCCACCTGCGCATCTATGTCGAGGCCGCTATCGATTTCCCGGATGAGGAGATCGACTTTCTTTCCGACGGTAAGATTGAAGCGCAGCTTAATGCGGTGATCGGCGACCTGAATGGCGTACGCGCCGAAGCGCGTCAGGGCAGCCTGCTGCGTGAGGGCATGAAGGTAGTGATTGCCGGACGCCCGAATGCAGGTAAGTCGAGCCTGCTGAATGCGCTGGCGGGACGCGAAGCGGCTATCGTCACCGACATTGCCGGCACCACGCGCGATGTCCTGCGCGAACATATCCATATTGATGGAATGCCGCTGCATATCATCGATACCGCCGGACTGCGCGAAGCCAGTGATGAAGTCGAGCGCATTGGCATCGAGCGCGCCTGGCAGGAGATTGAACAGGCCGATCGGGTGCTGTTTATGGTCGATGGCACCACAACGGACGCCACTGAAGCGGCGGCTATCTGGCCCGACTTTGTGGCGCGCTTACCGGCGGCGCTGCCCATTACCGTGGTGCGTAACAAAGCGGATATGACCGGTGAGACGCTGGGACTGAGTGAGATGAACGGTCATGCTCTGATCCGCCTGTCAGCCCGGACCGGCGACGGCGTGGAAACGCTGCGCGATCATCTGAAGCAGAGCATGGGCTTTGCCGGCAACATAGAAGGCGGATTCCTTGCGCGCCGCCGCCACTTGCAGGCGCTGGAGAGCGCCGCCACGCATCTGCAGCAGGGGAAAGCGCAGCTGCTGGGCGCGTGGGCGGGTGAGCTGCTTGCGGAAGAGCTGCGGCTGGCACAGCAGGCGCTGAGCGAAATTACCGGCGAGTTTACCTCTGACGATCTGCTGGGCCGTATCTTCTCCAGCTTCTGTATCGGGAAATAAGCGCGTACCGCTCTTTGCCAGTCAATCATACATCTTTGTTATTTGGCTCCCTTTCTCCTTTACAGTATAACGATAGAGGCTGCGTTAAGCGCAGCCTCTATTATTCATGCTAAAAATCGGGCCTGCACCGCAGCCTGAACAGGAGAGAAACATGAGTACACCGCTCGACAGCGCGGCGCTTGATGCGCTGTTTACTGACGCCCGCACCCACAGCCACTGGCAGGATAAGCCGGTTTCACAGGCGCTGCTGCAGGAGCTTTATACCCTGACGGCTCTGGGCCCGACCTCCGCTAACTGTTCACCAGGCCGCTTTGTATTTGTGACCTCCGCGGAGGGCAAAGCCCGGCTGAAACCTGCCCTCTCCTCAGGCAACGTGGATAAAACCATGTCGGCGCCGGTAACGGTGATTGTCGCGTGGGATCCGGAGTTTTTTGAGCAGCTGCCAAAACTGTTTCCGTTTGGTGACGCGCGCAACTGGTTTACCAGCAGCCCGGAGCTGACGAAAGAGACCGCGTTTCGTAACAGCAGCCTGCAGGCAGGCTACCTTATCCTCGCTGCGCGTTCGCTCGGTCTGGATGCCGGTCCGATGTCCGGCTTTGATCCCGCCAAAGTCAATGCCGCTTTCTTCAGCGAAAGCAAATGGCAGGTGAACATGCTGATCAATCTTGGCTACGGCGACGCAGGTAAACTGCATCCGCGCCTGACGCGACTCGGTTTTGATGAAGCCACCACCTTTGCCTGAAAGCTGGCAACCAGTCTGCGCTCTGCCGGTCGAGCCGGCAGAGTCTCTTTTCCGCCTTATCCCGCGCTGATTTTCAGTCTTATCTGAATTTATCGCTCTGCCGGGAAAGCCGGATGCAAACACCTAAGAAAATTCTTACAATGCCGCTGATGATTATTCGCCCATTTTCACGGAGCGACAGATGGCTGGTCATTTTGTGCGCTGGACAGGCACCACACCCCTGCCGGTAACGGTTTCACGCATCACTCAGGATGTACTGGATAACGCTGCCCGTCTGCCCGATCGGCGGCGCGCGCGTTTTCTTGCTGCCCGCGAACTGCTGGCGCAGCTGATGCTGCGGATCTACGGAATCGATCGGCTGCCACCGCTGAGCGTCAGCAGCAGCGGACGCCCCTGCTTTGCCGATCCGAACCTGCCTGACTTCAGCATCTCCTACACAGGCCATATCATTGGCGTACTGCTGGCGGAAGAAGGCGGACGTGCCGGACTGGATATGGAGATTGTCCGCGCGCACAGCCGGCAGACGCAGGAAGCGCTGATGCAGGAACTCTCCTCTGGTGAAAAGGCGTGGATCAATGCACAGCAGGATTTTATGGAGGCGGCCACGCAAATCTGGACGCTACGTCAGAGCGTGCTCAAGCTGACCGGTGAAGCGGATCGGGGCCTCTCTTCGCTGCGTCTGCATCCGGCATCAGGCCGGTTGCGCTCCACGCTATTTCCCGATATTCAGGCGGTCTGTGACGCCGAGCCGACGCTGGTCTGGTCATGCGCACTTTCACCCGGAACCGGGCATCTGCGACTTTGGGAGATTGACGCGCAGCAGCAGTGGGTTGCGCTGCGGGATATTGAAATGAATAAGCCAAACCTGGATCCACATACGCTGCGCCTGACCAGTCTGCCCGGCGAACGCATAGCCGGGCAGCAGGAGATGCGGCAGCTTTGAATCGGGTGGCCGCACAGGCCACCTGAAGCGTCAGTGCGCGTCGATAAACGCGATTTTCAGTGCAAACAGCAGCGCAACCACCACCACGCAGGGGCTGATTTCACGCCAGCGTCCGGTGCCCAGCTTCATCACGCAGTAGGCGATAAAGCCCAGCGCGATCCCTTCTGTAATTGAGAAACTAAACGGCATCATCGCCGCGGTGACAAAGGCCGGCACCGCTTCGGTGAGATCGTCCCAGCGTACGCGCGACAGCGATGCCGTCATCAGTACTCCGACATAGATCAGCGCGCCCGCCGCCGCATAGCCCGGCACCATCGCCGCCAGCGGCGACAGAAATATTGCCAGCAGGAACAGCAGCCCGGTGATGACCGCCATCAGCCCGGTGCGGCCACCAATGGCAACGCCTGACGAACTCTCAATATAGGCCGTCACCGATGACGTCCCCGCCAGCGCACCCGTGACGGAGCTGATGCTGTCCACATACAGCGCCTGCTTCATACGGGGAAAGGTGCCCTTTTCATCGGTCAGACCCGCTTTATCCGTTACGCCAATCAGCGTACCGGAGGAGTCAAACAGATTGACCAGCATAAAGGAGAAGATCACGCCTGCCATGCCGATATTGAATGCGCCTTTGATATCCACCGCGCCCGCCACCGCAGAGATTGACGGCGGTGGCGCAAAGAAACCGGTAAACCTGACATCTCCCAGCGCAAGCCCGATGCTGGTCGTGACCACAATTGAGACCAGCACCGCCGCGTGAATATTACGCGATGCCAGAATGGCAATAATGAAGAAGCCGAGCGCGCCCAGCAGAACACTGTGCGACGTCAGATCGCCGACGGCCACCAGCGTCTCCGCGTTTGGCACAATAATGCCGGCATTTTTCAGCCCCATCATTGCGATAAACAGGCCGATACCGGCGGTGATCCCGGTGCGCAGGCAGAGCGGTATATTAGCTATCATCCAGTAGCGCACGCGCAGCAGCGTCAGGATCAGCAGCCCCAGCGCGCCCCAGAAAATGGCGCCCATCCCTATCTGCCAGGAGTAACCCATTGCCCCCACCACCACAAACGCAAAAAAGGCGTTCAGGCCCATCGCAGGTGCCAGCGCAACCGGCAGATTCGCTATCAGCCCCATCAGAATGCTGCCAAAGGCGGCAATCAGACAGGTAGTGACAAACACCGCCTGGGTATCCATACCGGCAGCGCCGAGGATTTGCGGGTTAACAAAGACGATGTAAACCATCGTCAGAAAAGTGGTGAACCCGGCAATCACTTCGGTGCGTATCGTGGTTCCGTGTTCCTGCAGTTTAAATATGCGCTGCAGCAGGCCCTGAGTCTTCATTTTGCTGTTCCGCTGAAAAATTTATCGCCGCGTATCCTATAGGCTTTATTCCGGTAAAACACGGAATTTTCGCAACCGGTTGCCTGCTGCTGCCTGTGGCAATCCAGGCTAGAGTAAAAGCTGAAGCGTTATCAGAAGGATAGTGGGCGATGACAGTGGAGTGTGTGTTCTTTGATTGTGACGGCACGCTGGTTGACAGCGAAATGCTCTGCACGCAGGGCTATGTGAATACGTTTGCCCGCTACGGCATCACGCTGTCGCTGCAGCAGATGTTTGAGCGGTATAAAGGCGTAAAGCTTTACGACATTATTCGCGACATCAGCGAAGAGTATCATCAGGCGCTGCCGGTAGCAGAGGTGGAGCACGCCTATCGCATTGAAGTCGCGCGCCTGTTTGAGCAGGAGCTGCAGCCGATCGGCGGTGCGCCGGAGCTGGTGGCGCGGATCCGCGTTCCGGTGTGCGTGGTCTCTAACGGACCGGTAAAGAAAATGCAGCATTCGCTGGGTCTTACCGGCATGCTGCCGTGGTTTACCGATCGCCTGTACAGCGGTTATGACATTCAGGCATGGAAACCCGATCCGCAGCTGATGTTCCACGCCGCAGAGCAGATGCAGGTGCCGATTGAACGCTGCATTCTGGTGGATGATTCCGAAGCGGGCGTTCGCGCCGGCATTGCGGCAGGCATTCCGGTGTTTTACTACTGCGCCGATGCGCATAATCCCGCAATCGATCATCCGCTGGTAACGCGTTTTGATGACATGGCGCAGCTGCCTGCGCTGTGGCAGGCGCGCGGCTGGACGCTGCTATCAACCGGCGAGGTTCTGTAGGGGGCGCATTTATGCGCCCCGGGCGTAAGGCGGCAACATCGCCTGACGCCAGGGCGGCATGAATGCCGCCCCTACGGATGCCCCTGCAATATTCTGTAGGGGGCGCATTTATGCGCCCCTCGCATACGGCGGACGGCATCGCCTGATATCAGGGCGGCATGAATGCCGCCCCTACGGATGCCCCTGCAATGTTCTGTAGGAGGCGCATTTATGCGCCCCTGATATACGGCGGCGGCATCGGCTGACACCAGGGCGGCATGAATGCCGCCCCTACGAATGCCCTGCAATATTCTGTAGGGGGCGCATTTATGCGCCCCTGGTGTGCGGCGGACGGCATCGCCTGATATCAGGGCGGCATTAATGCCGCCCCTACGGATGCCCCTGCAATGTTCTGTAGGGGGCGCATTTATGCGCCCCTGATATACGGCGGCGGCATCGGCTGACATCAGGGCGGCATGAATGCCGCCCCTGCAATGCCCCTGGAGAAGTTCTGTAGGGGCGCATTTATGCGCCCCAGATATACGGCGGCGGCATCGCCTGATACCAGGGCGGCATTAATGCCGCCCCTACGGATGCCCTGCAATATTCTGTAGGGGGCGCATTTATGCGCCCCGGGCGTGACGATTGCGTCTGAGGCTGCCCTTGGCATGCGCGCAGGCTATCAGCCTATCGCGCCCAGCGAATCTTCATTGCTTTGCTTTTTAGGCAGCAGAAACAGCGTGGCGAAAATATCCAGCAGATAAATCAGCGCCAGCAGCGTAATAGCGGCGGTGAAGGAAATCTGCGTAGCCAGCGCGCCAATTACCAGCGGACCAAAACCGCCGACGCCGCGCCCGAGGTTAAACAGCACATTTTGCGCGGTAGCACGCGCCTGCGGCGGGAACGTATCGGAGATCAGCGCGCCATAGCCGCCAATCATGCCGTTAACAAACATGCCCATGATGGCGCCGGTAAACAGCATTACCGTCGGATCGCGCAGCTGCGCATAGACCACCACCATCACCACGGCACCGAACTGGTACAGCAGAAAGATTTTCCAGCGGGCGAAGCGATCGGCCAGTACGCCAAACAGCCAGATACCCAGGGTCATGCCCACTACCGTCACCGCGGTCCACAGCCCCGATTTTGTCAGGCTGAAACCAAAGCTGGAGGAGAGATAGCTCGGCATCCAGATCATCAGACCGTAATAGCCAAAGTTCTGTACCGAACAGAGGATAAAAATACCCAGGCTCGCTTTACGGGTGGCGTGGTCAGCAAACAGCAGCTTTATGCGGGCGGTAAACGAGAGGGCCGGTACGTTTTTCACCTCTCTTGTAAAGCTCTCCGGCTCACCCATACTGCGCCGCAGCACGAATGAGAGCAGTGCCGGCAGCATACCCACCAGAAACATGCCGCGCCAGCCAATCACGCTGAGCAGCGGCGGCGTAATAAAGGCGGCCAGCAGCACGCCGAGCTGCCAGCCGATGCCGACCCAGGCCGACGCCCGGTTGCGCTTCTCCTGCGGCCAGGCTTCGGCAATCAGCGCCATACCGATACCAAACTCGCCGCCCAGCCCCACCCCGGCCAGAGTCCGGTACGCCAGCAGATCCCAGTAGCCCTGCGCCACCGCGCACAGGCCGGTAAACAGTGAAAACATCAGTATCGTTACCGTCAGGATACGGATCCGGCCATAGCGATCGCTGAGATGACCAAACAGAATACCGCCGATCACTGCACCAATCAGCGTCCAGGTCACCAGCGAGCCCGCCTCTGACGGGTCAAGCATCAGTGACACGCTGATGGCCGGCAGCATAAAACCGAGGATCAGCAGATCAAATCCATCCATGGCGTAGCCGCTGATTGCGGCCAGCATCGCTTTAGCCGGCGTAACGGCTGGTTTAGCAGAGCGGGAAAGGGACATAAAAGAGCACCTGGCGAAAAAAAGTGCGCCAAGTATAAAGAGCGGGCGGCGGAGTGACCAATCAGAAATGGTAATGGCTGCCGCACAGGCAGCCGGAGGAGAGGGTCAGGTAGGGCGATTGCTGCCGTCGTCGCCGGAGAGCAGTTCATCCAGCCGGTCGCCGCCAACGTGACGGAAATCCTGCCCTTTAACAAAATAGAAGATAATTTCGCAGATATTCTGACAGCGATCGCCGATACGCTCGATCGCGCGCGCGCAGAACAGGGCGGTCAGCACGCTGGGGATCGTGCGCGGATCTTCCATCATGTAGGTCATCAGCTGGCGCACGATGCCTTCATACTCTTTATCCACTTTTTTATCTTCACGGTAGATAGTGATGGCAGCACTGAGATCCATGCGCGCAAACGCATCCAGCACGTCATGCAGCATCTGCACCGTGTGATGACCCAGCGATTCCAGGCTGACCAGCAGCGGCAGATGCTGCTGACCAAACTTCTCCAGCGCGGTGCGGCTGATTTTTTCCGCCACGTCACCAATACGCTCCAGTTCAGAGATCGCTTTGATAATGGCCATGACCAGTCGCAGGTCGCTGGCGGTAGGCTGACGCTTGGCGATAATACGCACGCACGCCTCATCAATCTCTACCTCCATCATATTGACCTTCTGGTCGCCTTCAATCACCCGGCGTGCCAGCTCCGCATCCTGATTATGCATGGCGGTAATGGCGTCGGTGAGCTGCTGCTCCACCATGCCGCCCATGATCATCACCTGCGTGCGAATATGCTCCAGCTCGGCATTAAACTGACCGGAGATATGTTTATTAAGATTTAAATTATCCATGAGTCTCTCCTGAATCAGCCGTAACGACCGGTGATGTAATCTTCAGTCTGCTTCTGCGCGGGTTTGGTAAACAGCGTATCGGTGTCGCTGAACTCAATCAGCTCGCCAAGATACATAAACGCCGTATGATCGGAGCAGCGGGCGGCCTGCTGCATGTTGTGCGTCACAATCACCACGGTGTAATCCTGCTTGAGCTCGGTGATCAGCTCCTCAATGCGGCCGGTGGAGATCGGGTCCAGCGCCGAGCAGGGCTCATCCAGCAGCAGCACTTCCGGCCGGATAGCGATACCGCGCGCGATGCAGAGACGCTGCTGCTGCCCGCCGGAAAGACTGTAACCGCTCTGATGAAGCTTGTCTTTGGTTTCGTTCCACAGCGCGGCTTTGGTCAGCGCCCACTGCACGCGCTCATCCATATCCGCGCGCGACAGCTTCTCAAACAGGCGCACGCCGAAGGCGATATTGTCGTAAATTGACATCGGAAACGGCGTTGGTTTCTGAAAGACCATGCCGACGCGCGCGCGCAGCAGGGCGATATCCTGGTGCGACGCGAGAATATTGTCGCCATCCAGCAGGATCTCACCTTCTGCGCGCTGCTCCGGGTAGAGTGAATACATTTTATTAAACGTGCGCAGCAGCGTGGATTTCCCGCAGCCCGACGGACCGATAAACGCGGTGACCTGATTGCGGGCAATATCCAGGTTGATATCTTTCAGCGCGTGGAACTTACCATAATGAAAGTTCAGATTACGCACCTGGATTTTACCGGCAGAAGGGGTTGCCATACTCATTGCTCATCTCTCTTATGCAGCGCCGCCAGAGCCGCGCCGGAAAATTAGTGTTTGCCTTTGGCGAAAATCATGCGGGCAACAATGTTCAGCAGCAGCACGCACAGCGTAATGATCAGCACGCCAGCCCACGCCAGGCTCTGCCATTCGGCAAACGGGCTCATAGCGAACTTGAAAATGGTGACCGGCAGGTTGGCCACCGGCTGCATCATGTCAGTGCTCCAGAACTGGTTAGAGAGCGCGGTAAACAGCAGCGGAGCGGTTTCACCTGCGATACGCGCAATCGCCAGCAGTACGCCGGTAATGATGCCGGAGACAGACGCTTTCAGCGTGATGGCTGAGATCATCTTCCACTTTGGTGTGCCCAGCGCGTATGCCGCTTCGCGCATGCTGTCCGGCACCAGCCGCAGCATATTCTCGGTGGTACGGATCACAATCGGGATCTGCAGTAGCGCCAGCGCCGCAACGCCTGCCCAGCCGGAGAAGTGCTGCATCTGTGATACCACAATGGTGTAGACAAATAGTCCGACCACGATAGAGGGCGCGGAGAGCAGAATGTCGTTAATAAAGCGGATCACCTCTGCCAGCCAGTTTTTACGGCCATACTCCGCCAGCCAGATCCCGGCCATAATGCCCAGCGGCGTCCCGAAAAAGGTGGACCAGAAAATCAGCAGGCCGCTGCCCGCCAGCGCATTTGCCAGTCCGCCGCCGGCGGTGTTGGGCGGCGGTGTTGATTCGGTAAACAGCGACCAGCTCAGCCCGTCGATACCTTTAGTCACCGTGGTGAACAGGATCCAGATCAGCCAGAAGAGGCCAAACGCCATGGTCAGCAGCGACAGCGTCAGGGCGATTTTATTTTTTGTACTGCGCCACGCCTGCATTTTGCGGCGCGACGCTTCCAGCTCAGTACGGCTCTGCATTTCAATTGCGGTCATGAACGGGCCCCTTCACTTTTTGCCAGCCGCAGGATCATCAGCTTCGAGATCGCCAGGACGATAAAGGTGATCACAAACAGGATCAGGCCCAGCTCCATCAGCGCAGCGACATGCACGCCCGATTCCGCTTCAGCAAACTCGTTAGCCAGCGCTGAGGTGATACTGTTGCCGGGCATAAACAGCGAAGCGCTGTCGAGCTGGTAGGTGTTACCGATAATAAAGGTCACCGCCATGGTCTCTCCCAGCGCCCGCCCCAGTCCCAGCATCACGCCGCCGATGACGCCGTTTTTGGTAAACGGCAGCACGATACGCCAGATCACCTCCCAGGTCGTGCAGCCGATGCCATACGCGGACTCTTTCATCATCACCGGCGTCTGTTCAAAGACGTCGCGCATTACCGAGGCGATATAAGGAATGATCATAATCGCCAGGATGACGCCTGCGGCCAGGATACCGATACCAAACGCCGGGCCAGAGAACAGCGTGCCGACGATGGGAATGTTAGCGAGGACGTTGCCAACCGGCGTCTGAAAATATTCGGCAAACAGCGGCGCGAAGATAAACAGGCCCCACATGCCATAAACAATGCTCGGGATGGCCGCCAGCAGTTCAATGGCGGTGCCCAGCGGACGACGCAGCCAGCCGGGTGCCAGCTCGGTCAGAAACAGTGCGATTCCGAAGCTTACCGGTACCGCGATGATTAATGCGATCAGTGAGGTCACCAGCGTGCCGTAAATCGGCACCAGAGCGCCAAACTCTTCGTTTGGTGCATCCCAGGTTTTGGTCCAGAGAAAGGCGAAGCCAAACTTCTGAATGCTGGGCCAGGAGGAGACGATCAGGGAGACAATAATGCCACCCAGCAGCAGCAGGACAATCAGCGCAGAGAGTTTAACCAGCGCGCCAAAAATCATGTCGCCTTGCTTACCCGGTGCTTTGAATGCCGGCTTGGTAGCAGCCATAAAATTCTCGGTTCTCAGAGGATATGCAGGGCGACCAGGCGGCCGCCCCCGGGATACTCAGCCAGTAGCCGAGCCTGACAATGGCTTACTGCCAGAGCGCTTTGCCGCTGCTGTCTTTGATATTCGCTTTCCATGCCGCACGGATCTGCGTCACCACGCTCTCCGGCAGCGCCGCGTAATCCAGCGCCGTGGCGGTTTTGCTGCCGCCTTTATAGGCCCAGTCAAAGAACTTCAGCACTTCCGCGCCCTTCTCCGCATTAGCCTGATCTTTGTAAATCAGGATAAAAGTGGTGGAGGCGATCGGCCACGCGTCGTCACCTTTCTGGAACGTCAGGTCCTGAGCAAACGAGCTGCTCCAGTCAGCGCCTTTGGCGGCGTTGGCAAAGCTGCTTTCACTCGGCGCCACCGGTTTGCCATCCGCATCCAGCAGTTTGGTGTAGGTCAGGTTGTTCTGTTTCGCGTAGGCGTATTCGACATAGCCAATTGAACCCGGCAGACGCTGCACGAAAGCGGCCACGCCATCGTTGCCTTTACCGCCAAGACCGGTTGGCCAGTTAACGGTGTTGCCTTTGCCTATTTTGCTTGCCCAGTCCGTGTTCACTTTGGTCAGATAGCTGGTAAACACAAAGGAGGTACCGGAGCCGTCGGCGCGGCGCACGACGTTGATATTGGTGTCAGGCAGTTTCAGGTTCGGGTTCAGCTTAGCGATCGCCGGATCGTTCCATTTTTTAATGGTGCCGAGATAGATGTCACCCACGGTTTTGCCATCGAGCGTCAGCTCGCCAGACTTCACACCCGGAATGTTCACGGCCAGCACCACGCCACCGATAACGGTCGGGAACTGGAACAGGCCATTTTTCTGCAGATCTTCCTCTTTCATCGGCGCATCAGAAGCACCGAAATCCACGGTTTTTGCGATGATCTGCTTTACGCCACCCGAAGAGCCGATTCCCTGATAGTTGATTTTGCTACCGGTGGCCTGCTGATACTCTGCTGCCCACTTGGCATAAACCGGGGCCGGGAAGGTCCCGCCAGCGCCGGTCAGATCGGTGGCGGCAAACGCAGAAACTGCGCTGACGGCGAAAGTGGCGGCGAGGATTCGGGCTACGGTGCTACGCATCAGTGTCATGTTCCCTCCGGGGGAGTATAAATCAGGCTTAACGCCGTTTTAGTTGGAGTCAGTGATTGCTGCTGGAGGGAAAATAGGACAGTTTGATGACAGTGAAATGTACGAAATATGACAGTTTTATGACGAAGATAAAAACCGGGCGGGCCCGTTGCAGGCCCGCCCGGCTTAGCGATTACTCAACGGTAACCGATTTTGCCAGGTTACGTGGCTGGTCCACGTCGGTGCCTTTGATCAGCGCCACATGATAAGAGAGCATCTGCAGCGGCACGGTGTAGAAGATAGGGGCAATCACGTCCTCGACATGCGGCAGTGAGATAATTTTCATCCCTTCACTGTCGCTGAAGCCCGCATCGCCATCGGCGAAGACATAGAGCAGGCCGCCGCGTGCGCGCACTTCTTCGATGTTGGATTTCAGCTTTTCCAGCAGCTCATTGTTAGGTGCGACCACGATCACCGGCATATCGGCATCGATCAGCGCCAGCGGGCCATGCTTCAGCTCACCGGCCGCGTAGGCTTCGGCATGAATATAGGAGATCTCTTTGAGCTTGAGCGCGCCTTCCATGGCGATCGGGTATTGATCCCCACGGCCAAGAAACAGCGCATGATGCTTGTCAGAGAAATCTTCTGCCAGGCTCTCGATGATCTTATCCTGCGCCAGCATCTGCTCAATACGGCTAGGCAGCGCCTGCAGCGCATGCACAATCTCATGCTCCGTTTCCGGCTTCATGCCGTGCAGACGACCCAGTTTTGCCACCAGCATCAGCAGTACCGTCAGCTGCGTGGTAAAGGCTTTGGTGGAAGCCACGCCAATTTCCGTGCCCGCTTTGGTCATCAGCGCCAGATCGGATTCGCGCACCAGCGAAGAGCCGGCGACGTTACAGATAGCCAGTGAGCCAAGATAACCCAGCTCTTTGGAGAGGCGCAGCGCCGCCAGCGTATCGGCGGTTTCACCCGACTGCGACAGGGTGATCAGCAGGCTGTTTTTGCGTACTGCGGATTTGCGGTAGCGGAATTCAGAGGCGATCTCAACGTCACACGGGATGTTTGCCAGTGATTCAAACCAGTAGCGCGATACCATACCGGAGTTGTAGGAGGTGCCGCAGGCGATGATCTGGATATGCTCTACTTTGCTCAGCAGCGACTCTGCATGCTCACCCAGTTCGCGCAGATCGACAATCCCGTCGTGGAAGCGGCCCGCCAGCGTATTTTTGATAGCGTTGGGCTGCTCGTAGATCTCTTTCTGCATATAGTGGCGATAGATACCTTTATCGCCCGCGTCATACTGCGCGTTTGATTCGATCTCCGCGCGCTGCACCTGATGGCCTTCGCGATCGATGATAGTGACTTCACGGCGGGTAACCTCGGCAATATCCCCCTCTTCCAGGTAGATAAAGCGGCGGGTAACCGGCAGCAGCGCCAGCTGATCGGATGCGATAAAGTTCTCGCCCACGCCACGGCCAATCACCAGCGGGCTGCCGGAGCGCGCGGCCACCAGCACCGACGGATCGCGGCTGTCCATGATGACCATGCCGTAAGCACCGCGCAGCTGAGGAATCACGCGCAGGATCACCTCACGCAGCGTGCCGCCCTGCTTCTGCTCCCAGTGCACCAGATGCGCCACCACTTCGGTGTCCGTCTCGGAGGCAAAATGGTAGCCACGTTCAATCATTTGCGCGCGCAGCGGCTCATGATTTTCGATAATGCCGTTATGCACCACGATGATCTGCTCTGAGACGTGCGGATGCGCATTTGCCTCTGAAGGTTCACCGTGCGTAGCCCAGCGGGTGTGGGCAATACCGGTACCGCCAATCAGCGGCTGCTGATCTGCGGCCTCCGCCAGATTAGCCACTTTGCCAACGCGACGCAGACGCGTCACGTGCCCCTGACGATCGACGACAGCCAGACCGGCTGAGTCATAACCGCGATACTCCAGACGACGCAGACCTTCCAGCAGGATCTCTGCAATGTCACGCTGCGCTACTGCTCCAACAATTCCACACATATTCGTTTCCTGACTTCATGGCTTTCGGCCATTGCGTTGTCATCTGACCTGATTTCCGGCTGCGCCGGTTCCCCGAGCCTTGTAGAGAGTGGGGATATCGTTATGGCACTGCTAAACGGGCCGATCTTTGCCGGTCCTTAAAATTTATTTTTTCTTCACCGGGCGCTGCCAGCCCGCTTTCTGCTGCTGTTCTTTGCGGTTGTAGACCAGATCGGCGGCGGTGACATCTTTCATTACCGTGGTACCGGCGGCGATAGTGGCGCCAGCCGCAACGGTGACCGGTGCCACCAGCTGCGTATCCGATCCCACAAATACGTTATCGCCAATGATGGTTTTAAATTTGTTAGCGCCATCGTAGTTGCAGGTAATGGTGCCGGCGCCGATGTTAACGCCCGCGCCGATTTCCGCATCACCCAGGTAGGAGAGATGACCCGCTTTGGAACCTTTGCCAAGCGTGGCCTTTTTCATTTCCACAAAATTGCCGACGTGCGCCTGTTCAGCCAGTTCGCTGCCGGGACGCAGCCGGGCAAACGGGCCGACCGTGCAGGCGGCGGCCAGCGTCGCATCTTCAATGACAGAATAAGGGCTGATCTCACAGTCATCGCCCAGAACGCTGTTTTTGATCACGCAGCCGGCGCCAATTTTTACCCGGTTGCCCAGCGTGACATCGCCTTCAATAATGACGCCGATATCAATTTCTACGTCGCGCCCGTGCGCCAGCGTACCGCGCAGGTCAAAACGCGCCGGATCGCGCAGCATCACGCCCGCCAGCAGCAGTTTTTCCGCCTGCTCCTGCTGAAAAGTGCGCTCCAGCGTAGCCAGCTGCAGACGATTATTTACGCCTTCCGTTTCACTGATACGCGCCGGATGAACGGTATTGATCACGCGGCCTTCCTGATGCGCCATCGCGATGATATCGGTGATATAGAACTCACCCTGGGCGTTGTTGTTATCGAGCTGTGCCAGCCAGCGCCGGAGATCGCCGCCGTTGGCTAGCAGAATACCGGTGTTGATCTCCTGAATAGCCAGCTGCTCAGCAGACGCATCTTTCTGCTCAACAATGCCGGTTACAGTCATGTTTTCGCGCACGATGCGGCCGTAGCCGGTGGGGTTATCCAGCACCACGGTCAGCAGCCCGATACCGCCTTCGGGCTTCGCCGCGCGCAGCTGCTGCAGCGTTGCCTGCGAGATAAGCGGCACATCGCCATACAGCATCAGAATATCTTCGTCATCGGCAAAGAAGGGCGCCGCCTGCTGCATGGCGTGCCCGGTACCGAGCTGTTCCGCCTGCAGCACCCAGTTCAGGGCGTTATGCGCCAGCTTCTGCTGCAGCAGTTCACCCCCGTGACCATAAACCAGGTGAACCTGTCGGGCCCCAAGCCCGGTGGCGGCATCTATAACATGCTGCACCATGGGTTTACCTGCCAGGGTGTGCAGAACTTTAGGCAGATCGGAATACATACGGGTGCCTTTGCCAGCGGCCAGGATCACCACACTCATCGCGCTTACAGACATAATTTTCCAGACTCAATTTAACTTTCGAAAGTGTAAGGTTTACCCCTGAGATTACTACATTTTTCTCATGGCGAAATTAGCGGAAGAGGATGAGCGGCGGAAAGTGGCCAGCACGGGTCGCCGGGGAAGGCATAAGATAAGGGCGTTGTGCCATTTTCGGGCGCCATAAATGGCACCCCTGTGGGGTGCTTGTGCGGTTTTGGACAGCGTATGTATTTATGCGCACCGGCATCTGATCGCCATAAATGGCTTCATACATGGCCATCCGTAGGGTGCGCATTTATGCGCACCGGCATCTGATTGCCATAAATGGTTTCATACATGGCCATTCACAGGGTGCGCACTTATGCGCACCGGCAGCAGGCAAAAAAAATGCCAGCCCCGGAGGGCTGGCATTTCATGACGCATAAAGCCTGATTACATCGCTTTTTTGGTCAGCTCGATAACACGCAGTTTCGCGATAGCTTTCGCCAGCTCTGCAGAGGCCTGAGCATAGTCCACGTCGCCGTGGCTGCTGTTCATGTGCTCTTCTGCTTTACGTTTCGCTTCCAGCGCGCGCGCTTCGTCAAGGTCTTCACCACGAATCGCGGTGTCGGCCAGAACGGTCGTGCTGCCCGGCTGTACTTCCAGCACGCCGCCGGAGAGGTAGATATACTCCTCGTCGCCGTGCTGCTTCACGATGCGAATCATGCCAGGCTTGATGGCGGTCAGCAGCGGGGCGTGGCCCGGGTGGATACCCAGCTCACCTTCGCTACCTGACACCTGGATACGCTGTACCAGACCGGAGAACATCTGCTGCTCCGCGCTGACCACGTCCAGATGATAAGTCATAGCCATACCATTCCTCCCGGGAAACCGTTATTACAGTTTCTTCGCTTTTTCTACAGCTTCTTCGATAGCGCCGACCATGTAGAACGCCTGCTCTGGCAGGTGGTCGAATTCGCCTTCCATGATGCCTTTGAAACCACGAATGGTATCTTTCAGCGTCACGTATTTGCCCGGAGAACCGGTGAAGACTTCAGCAACAAAGAATGGCTGAGACAGGAAGCGCTGGATCTTACGCGCACGTGCCACCAGCAGTTTATCTTCTTCAGACAGCTCGTCCATACCGAGGATGGCGATGATGTCTTTCAGCTCCTGGTAACGCTGCAGCAGTGACTGTACGCCACGTGCGACGTCATAGTGCTCCTGACCCACGATCAGTGGATCCAGCTGACGGCTGGTAGAATCCAGCGGGTCAACGGCCGGGTAGATACCCAGAGAGGCGATCTGACGGCTCAGCGTAACGGTTGAGTCTAAGTGAGCAAAGGTGGTTGCCGGAGACGGGTCAGTCAGGTCATCCGCAGGAACATAAACGGCCTGTACGGAGGTGATTGAACCGGTCTTAGTGGAGGTAATACGCTCCTGCAGCACACCCATCTCTTCAGCCAGCGTTGGCTGATAACCTACCGCAGATGGCATACGACCCAGCAGTGCAGATACTTCAGTACCTGCCAGGGTGTAACGGTAGATGTTGTCGATGAACAGCAGAACGTCACGGCCTTCATCACGGAATTTTTCCGCCATGGTCAGACCGGTCAGTGCTACGCGCAGACGGTTACCCGGCGGCTCGTTCATCTGGCCATACACCAGCGCTACTTTATCGATAACGTTGGAGTCAGTCATTTCGTGGTAGAAGTCGTTACCCTCACGAGTACGCTCACCCACACCAGCAAAGACCGAATAACCTGAGTGCTCAGCCGCGATGTTACGGATCAGCTCCATCATGTTTACGGTTTTACCTACGCCCGCACCACCGAACAGACCGACTTTACCGCCCTTAGCGAACGGACACATCAGGTCGATAACCTTGATACCGGTTTCCAGCAGTTCCTGCGAGTTTGACTGTTCTTCATAAGAAGGCGCGGCGCGGTGAATAGAGGAGACCTCTACTGCGCTGCCATCTTCTTCTGTCAGGTCGCCTTTCATGTCGATAGGCTCGCCCAGCACGTTCATGATACGGCCAAGGGTCGCTTTACCAACCGGAACCTGAATAGGTTTTTTCAGATCGATTACTTCCAGACCGCGCTTCAGGCCGTCAGAAGAACCCATGGCGATAGTACGTACTACGCCACCACCCAGCTGCTGCTGAACTTCCAGCACCAGACGAGTATCACCATTCTTAACCTCGAGAGCGCTGTATACCTGTGGTACCGCGTCCTGAGGGAATTCGACGTCAACTACGGCGCCGATAATCTGGACAATCTTTCCAGCTGCCATCTTGAATCCTCTACCTAATACGAGAATATCCGGCCGCGCTCGGGCGACAGGATATATGCCTGGTTAAACCGCGGAGGCTCCCGAGACGATCTCGGTAAGTTCCTGGGTGATGCTGGCCTGACGAGCTTTGTTGTAGACCAACTGCAGCTCTTTGATCAGGTTTCCGCCGTTATCGGTTGCGGCTTTCATCGCTACCATACGCGCGGCCTGCTCACTGGCCAGGTTTTCCACCACACCCTGATAAACCTGCGATTCGACATAACGACGCAGCAGCGTATCGAGCAGCGCCTTCGGATCGGGTTCGTACAGGTAATCCCAGGTCTTCGCCTTCATCTCTTCTTCACCTTCCGCTGGCGGTAACGGCAGCAGTTGGGTAATGGTCGGAGTCTGAGACATGGTGTTGTTAAACTTGTTGCTGACGATATACAGCTTGTCGATACGGCCTTCATCGTAGGCCTGCAGCATGACTTTTACCGGACCGATCAGATCGGACAGCGCAGGCTTATCGCCCATGCCGGTAACCTGAGCCACGACGTTGCCACCGACGGAGCCGAAGAATGAAACGCCTTTTGAACCGACAATCGCCAGATCGCTCTGAACGCCTTTGTCTGCCCAGCCTTTCATTTCAGCCAGCAATTTTTTGAACAGGTTAATGTTCAAACCACCACAAAGCCCGCGGTCAGTCGAAACGACCAGGTAGCCGACGCGCTTAACGTCGCGCTCATCCAGGTAAGGGTGCTTGTATTCCAGATTACCCAGTGCAAGGTGACCAATCACTTTGCGCATGGTATCTGCATACGGACGGCTGGCCGCCATGCGTTCCTGCGTTTTACGCATTTTGGAGGCGGCGACCATTTCCATCGCTTTGGTGATCTTCTGCGTGTTTTTTACGCTTCCGATCTTGGTACGTATTTCTTTTGCGCCGGCCATTAGCTTCTCCTCAAAGCCTTGCGGCCTGTCTTTTCAGACAAGCCGCCAGACATTACCAGGACTGGGTTGCTTTAAACGTTTCGAGCAGGCCTTTCAGCTTCGCTTCGATATCGTTGTTGTAGTTACCCGCCTGGTTGATTTCAGCCATCAGCTCAGCGTGTTCGCGATCGGCGTACGCCAGCAGAGCGGCTTCGAAGCTGCCGATTTTCGCCAGTTCAACGTCGTTCAGGAAGCCGCGCTCAGCAGCAAACAGCACCAGACCCTGCTGCGCAACGGACATTGGCGCATACTGTTTCTGTTTCAGCAGTTCGGTCACTTTCTGACCGTGGCTCAGCTGTTTACGCGTTGCATCATCCAGATCGGAAGCGAACTGAGAGAACGCTGCCAGTTCACGATACTGTGCCAGCGCGGTACGAATACCACCGGACAGTTTCTTGATGATCTTGGTCTGTGCAGCACCACCAACACGGGATACGGAGATACCCGGGTTAACGGCTGGACGGATACCGGAGTTGAACAGGTTCGACTCCAGGAAGATCTGACCATCAGTGATCGAGATAACGTTGGTCGGAACGAACGCAGAAACGTCACCAGCCTGGGTTTCAATGATTGGCAGCGCGGTCAGAGAACCGGTCTGGCCTTTCACAGCACCGTTGGTGAAACGCTCAACGTAGTCAGCGCTTACGCGTGATGCACGCTCCAGCAGACGAGAGTGGAGATAGAACACGTCGCCCGGGAATGCTTCACGGCCTGGTGGGCGGCGCAGCAGCAGAGAGATCTGACGGTAAGCGATAGCCTGCTTAGAGAGGTCATCGTAAACGATCAGCGCATCTTCACCGCGGTCGCGGAAGTATTCGCCCATGGCACAGCCAGCGTATGGAGACAGGTACTGCAGCGCAGCAGACTCCGATGCAGAAGCCACAACCACGATGGTGTTAGCCAGCGCGCCGTGCTCTTCCAGCTTGCGAACCACGTTAGAGATGGTTGACGCTTTCTGACCAATCGCAACGTAGACACACTTGATGCCTGAATCACGCTGGTTGATGATGGCGTCGATAGCCATTGCAGTCTTACCGGTCTGACGGTCACCGATGATCAGCTCACGCTGGCCACGGCCGATTGGAATCATCGCATCGACAGACTTGTAACCAGTCTGAACAGGCTGGTCAACAGACTGACGATCGATAACGCCGGGTGCAATCATTTCAACCGGCGAGAAGCCGTCGTTGTCGATTGCGCCTTTACCGTCGATAGGTGCACCCAGGGTGTTCACCACGCGACCCAGCAGGCCACGGCCAACCGGTACTTCCAGAATACGACCGGTGCACTTAACCTTCATGCCTTCGGCAAGGTCAGCGTACGGGCCCATAACGACCGCACCAACCGAGTCGCGCTCGAGGTTCAGTGCGATAGCGTAACGGTTGCCCGGCAGGGCAATCATTTCACCCTGCATAACATCGGCCAGGCCGTGTACGCGGATGATACCGTCACTTACAGAAACAATAGTACCTTCGTTGTGAGCTTCACTCACGACATTGAACTGAGCAATGCGCTGCTTGATCAGTTCGCTGATTTCGGTGGAATTCAGTTGCATATGCTCCAGTCCCCTTAAGACTGCAAGACGTCTGCCAGACGGTCAAGACGGCCGCGCACGCTGCCATCAATCACCAGGTCACCCGCACGGATAACCACACCTGCCAATACAGACTTATCAATTTTGCAATTCAGCTTAACTTTGCGTGACAGACGTTTTTCCATCGCGGTGCTGATTTTGGTCAGCTGGCTGTCACTCAGCGCACTGGCGGAGATCACATCAACTTCGGCTGTCGCTTCATAAGCGTCACGCAGTTGAATAAATTGCTCCAGTACGTCTGGAAGCGCTGTCAAACGTCCGTTCTCCGCCATTACCTTGATCAGGTTCTGAGCGTGTTCATCAAGTTGATCACCACAGACTGCATTGAAAGAGGCAGATAGCGCTTCAGGTGCTAAGGCACCGGAAAGTACTTCTGCCATCTGTTCGTTGCGAGCCACTTCTGCGGCAAACGCCAGCATGGTCTGCCAGCGTTCGATACTTTGATGCTCAACAGCAAAGTCAAAAGCTGCTTTGGCGTAGGGGCGAGCTACAGTAATCAGATCAGACATCAGCCCCTCCCTCCTTACAGTTCAGCGACCAGTTTATCAACGATGTCGCTGTTAGCAGCTTCATCCACGGAACGTTCGATGATTTTCTCGGCGCCAGCTAATGCCAGCAACGCGACCTGTTTACGCAGCTCTTCACGTGCACGTGAGCGCTCGGCTTCAATTTCTGCCTGCGCCTGAGTGACGATGCGGTTACGTTCAGTTTCAGCTTCAGTTTTGGCTTCGTCCAGAATCTGGGCACGGCGTTTGTTCGCCTGCTCGATAATGACCTGAGCTTCTTCCTTCGCTTTTTTCAGCTGGTCGGTCGCATTGGCCTGCGCGAGATCCAAATCTTTCTTCGCGCGTTCAGCAGAAGCAAGGCCTTCAGCAATTTCTTTCTGGCGCTTTTCGATGGCAGCCATGATCGGTGGCCATACGTACTTCATGCAGAACGCGACAAACAGGATGAACGCGATGGCCTGGCCGAGGATTGTTGCGTTAATGTTCACAGCACAATGCCTCTTATTAAGTTAACGTGCTCTGCCGCTATCATTGATAAACGGCAGAATCTGTTCCTCATCACACCAGGTGCCATGAGTGAACAATGGCTACAGGCTTTAGGCGACAGCAAACATCACGTAGAGACCCAGACCAACAGCGATCATCGGGATTGCATCCACCAGACCCATTACAACAAAGAACTGCGTACGCAGCAGAGGGATTAGATCCGGCTGACGCGCTGCGCCTTCCAGGAATTTACCTCCGAGGATGCCGATACCGATCGCAGCACCGATTGCCGCCAGACCCATCATCACAGCGGCAGCCATGTACAGCAGATCCATATTCAGGTTTTCCATGACAGTCTCCAGTTTGTTTCAGTTATGCTTAAGTTGTTGAGAAAAAAATCAATGTTCTTCAGATGCCATCGACAGATAGACAATCGTGAGGACCATGAAAATGAAAGCCTGCAGCGAAATAATCAGGATGTGGAAAATGGCCCATGGCACATTCAGCACCCACTGCGACCACCACGGCAGCAGACCGGCAATCAGGATAAAGATCAGCTCACCCGCATACATGTTGCCGAACAGTCGCAGACCGAGTGAAACCGGTTTTGACAGCAGGCTGACACCTTCAAGAATCAGGTTGATGGGGATGAAGATCGGGTGATTAAAAGGCTGCAGAGTCAGCTCTTTAGCAAAGCCGCCTACCCCTTTCATTTTGATGCTGTAGAACAGAATCAAAATAAATACGCCCAGCGCCATAGATAGCGTGATGTTCACGTCTGCTGACGGCACGACGCGCAGCGCCGGCAGGCCCAGATAGTGCTCACCGATAAACGGCAGCAAATCAATAGGCAGCAGATCCATGAAGTTCATCAGGAAGACCCAGACAAAAATTGTCAGAGCCAGCGGGGCGATAACTTTACTTTTACCGTGGTACATGTCGCGAACGTTGCTATCAACAAAGCCGACAACCAGCTCGATAGCCGCCTGCATTTTCCCTGGCACGCCGCTGGTGACGCTTTTCGCCACGCTGCGGAACAGCACAAGGAACAATACTCCCAGTGCAACAGAGAAAAACATGGAGTCCAGGTTTAACGTCCAGAATGTTGCTGGCGCGTCGTGTGCATTCACCAGCTCGAAAGTACGCAGGTCCATCTGAAGATGCGTCAGATGATGTCCTATGTATTCCTGCGGCGTTGAGATTTCTCCTGCGGCCATGATGCCTCTTACCCTTTGTTGTTAATTACAGCCGGTGCGACGATTTGCACCACCAGCACCGATAACCAGGTGATTGCGAGTGGCCAGAAGACCGCTCCGAACCCACCCAACGCCACAGCGAGAAAAATAACGGTGGCGAACACCTTAAGAACTTCACCCAGGGCGAAACTCCAGGCGACACGCCCTTTAGCCGGTGTTTGATCCTGCAGACGCCAGGCTAAAAACGTGAACAGTATGTTTGGCAGCCAGGCTGCCACACCACCCGCGATAGCAGAGGCGCCCCAGGTGACGTCTTTCAGAGCAAACAGCGCACCGATTACGACAAACGTCACCAGCTGGACAACCAGAACGGCTCGGGCTAATTTCACACTGTAAAGAGACACTGACATGACGCTTAACTCTCCTGCCCCGAACGGGGTATGTCGCGTGTCGTATAAGACTGCCTTTGCCGTTTTGAGTCAAGCAGCAAAAGCCGTGCAAATTATACGGGCCGCACCTGCGATTTCAATCGCTAAGTAGCGAAAAGGTGAACAATTATTTAAATTTCTTTCTGAAGGGCTATTTTTCCAAAGATTCATAACCCGGAGAGCCGTCAGCAACGTTGCCGTTTTCTGGCTCAAGCGAGATATAAAGCGTGCTGCAGATCACATAATAAACAACCAGACGCTGAAAAATTTATCAGAATGCATAATCCGCATTAATAATCAGGGTGTTTTAAACTTTTAAAATCATAGCCTTATAAATTTAAATCTGCTTCAGCTCACTCTTTTCCGATAAAAACATCCGGTTGACACTGCGGACAGAATTAAAATTGAAATAATAATATTACGCCCGCCGATTTATTGCCGTGTCATATTTCCCTGCGTGATAATCGAAAGCAGAAAACAGCCGTTATCATGTGACATTAGTGGCAATAAAATGTGAATTAATCGTTAAATGTAACAACGCTTTTCGGATAATTACGGCGAAGGATGTTAACGCCTTTCCCCTCCCCTGCCGAATAAACGCGTGTGTCACCATGCGTTCAACCGCTGTTTTTTTATTCAGCCCTGACGGTGGTGCGGCTGCCAGAAGCTGAATAAAACCCTGCTTTTTGCAGGCTTATTGCTGCGAAATCACCACAAGATGACGCTCGCCTTCCAGTTCCGGAACGCGTAAGGCTTCAATTTTTTCTACACTAAAGCCTGCTGGCAGCGAAGCGATCTCCTCATCCGGACGCACGCCTTTTAGGGCATAAAAGCGTCCATGCGTTCCGGGCAATGCGCGGCACCAGGTGAGCATATCTTCCAGTGAGGCAAATGCCCGGCTGATGACGCCATCAAACGGTGGATCTGCCGGGAACTCTTCAACCCGGCTCTGTACCGGAGTAATGTTAGTGAGTCCTAACTCATGCTGTACCTGGCGCAGAAAGCGAACCCGCTTACCCAGGCTGTCCAGCAGCGTAAAATGCGCCTGCGGACGGACAATGGCCAGAGGAATACCCGGCAGTCCTGGCCCGGTTCCCACATCAATAAAGCGTTCCCCCTGCAGATGCGGCTCTACCACCACGCTGTCGAGGATATGGCGTACCAGCATTTGCTGCGGATCGCGCACTGAGGTCAGGTTATACGCTTTATTCCACTTATGCAGCAGCTCCACATAGCCAACCAGCTGCTGTTTTTGTTGATCGGAGAGCGAAATATTTGCTGCGTCAAGCAGCCGGGAGAGTTTGTTAATCACAGCGAGGTTTCCGTTAACAGGGGCAGCCGAAGCTGCCCCGGTGGTCAGTCAGGCGCTTTTACGCAGCAGACCCTGTTTTTTGAGATAGATCAGCAGAATTGAGATCGCAGCTGGCGTGATGCCGGAAATACGCGATGCCTGACCAATAGAGGTCGGCTTATGGTCGTTGAGCTTGGCGATCACTTCATTTGACAGGCCATTGACCTGACGGTAATCGAGATCCACAGGCAGCAGCGTGTTCTCATTGCGCAGCTGGCGGTCTATCTCCTCCTGCTGACGCGCAATGTAACCCTCATATTTAACCTGAATTTCAACCTGCTCGGCTGCCTGTTCGTCAGGCAGTGCCGGACCATAGTCCGCCAGCGTCATCAGTCGGGCATAGGTCATCTCCGGACGACGCAGCAGATCCTCTGCGCTGGCTTCTTTCGTCAGCGGTGCGCTGATGATGCTGTTTACGTCGGTCACATTTTCTGACTTCGGATGCACCCACAGGCTGCGCAGACGCTGGCGCTCCTGCTCAATCGCTTCCAGCTTCTGGTTATAGCGCGCCCAGCGCGCATCATCCACCAGTCCCAGCTCGCGGCCCGTTTCAGTCAGACGCAGATCGGCATTATCTTCGCGCAGCATCAGACGATACTCAGCGCGGGAGGTAAACATGCGGTATGGCTCTTTGGTACCCAGCGTGCAGAGGTCGTCGACCAGCACGCCGAGATAAGCCTGATCGCGGCGCGGTGCCCAGCCCTCTTTGTCCGCAGACTGCCGTGCAGCGTTAAGGCCAGCCAGCAGACCCTGGGCTGCAGCTTCTTCATAACCGGTGGTGCCGTTGATCTGGCCGGCAAAAAAGAGACCGTGGATAAACTTGCTCTCCAGCGTGGGTTTCAGATCGCGCGGATCGAAGAAATCGTACTCGATAGCATAGCCCGGGCGCACAATGGTGGCGTTCTCCAGCCCTTTCATTGAACGGACAATCTGCATCTGTACATCAAAAGGCAGACTGGTTGAAATTCCGTTCGGGTAGATTTCATTGCTGGTCAGCCCTTCCGGCTCCAGAAAGATCTGGTGGGCGTTGCGATCGGCAAAGCGCATCACTTTATCTTCGATAGACGGGCAGTAACGCGGACCAATCCCCTCAATGACGCCCGCATACATCGGGCTGCGATCGAGATTATTACGGATCACATCATGCGTCTGTTCGTTGGTATAGGTGATCCAGCAGGGAACCTGCTGCGGATGCTGTGCCACGCTGCCCATGAACGAGAACACCGGCATCGGCGTATCACCGTGCTGTGGCGTCAGTACAGAGAAATCGATCGAACGCGCATCAATACGCGGTGGCGTACCGGTCTTGAGACGGTTGACGCGCAGCGGCAGCGCCCGCAGCCGTTTTGCCAGCGGGACAGAAGGCGGATCGCCGGCGCGTCCACCGCTGTAATTATCAAGACCGATATGAATTTTGCCATCGAGGAAGGTGCCAACGGTCAGCACCACGCTTTTAGCCCGGAATTTCAGCCCCATCTGCGTGACGGCACCTACCACCCGATCGTTTTCGACGATCAGATCGTCAACCGCCTGCTGGAAGATCATCAGGTTGGGCTGGTTCTCCAGCGCGGTGCGTACCGCCTGGCGGTACAGTACACGGTCTGCCTGAGCACGCGTAGCGCGCACCGCCGGACCTTTGCTGGCGTTTAGTATCCTAAACTGGATACCTGCCTGATCGATTGCCGTGGCCATCAGGCCGCCGAGGGAGTCCACTTCCTTTACCAGGTGTCCCTTCCCGATACCACCGATTGCCGGATTGCAGGACATCTGTCCCAGCGTGTCGATGTTATGCGTGAGTAACAGCGTCTGCTGACCCATTCGGGCGGCCGCCATAGCGGCTTCGGTACCCGCATGACCACCACCGATTACGATGACGTCAAAAGGATCTGGATAAAACATGAAGTGGGTCCTCGTTAAAGTTCAGACAGGGATCGTTGCCCTGGGCGGTGGATTCTACTGAAATTATGGTTCAGGCGAAAGCGGCGGATCCTGCGTGTTTATAGAAAGGATCTTTACTCTTTTATATGATCTTCTTGTTAGATCTCTTATTAGGATCGCCGGTTTCTGTGGATAACGTGGCAAACCCGTTATTTTACATTAGCCTGGGAAGGATCGTTTGTTGTGAAAGATCGGTGATCCTGATCCAGATAAGCTGGGATCAACTTTGCTGGTTATCCACAGATAAAAAAAGCATCAGCGGTTATTCCTGGGATAACTACCGGTTATACGCATGATTCAGGCTGGTTTATCCACAGGAGATCGGAAGGATCCGGAAGAAATACAGTGTAATCGTCTGGGGATCGTGACTATTTCCCGATCCCCTGCCGGTTACGATCCGTCAGATCTGCTCAATCCAGCCAGCGACCCAGGCTTCAGCGGCATCTTCCGGTATTTCATGCTCAAGCATGTCGATTTCCAGCCGTTCCCCGATGCGCGTTGCGCCCAGCGCGATCAGCTGAGCCTCCAGGGTTTTGATTGCGCCACAGAAAAGATCGTATTCACGGTTGCCGATGCCTGCTGCGCCAAAGCGCACGGCGGAAAGATCGGGCTTTTCAGTCTGCAGCGCCTCATAAAAGGGCAGCAGATTGTCCGGCAATTCACCGGCGCCGTGTGTGGACGTTACCACCAGCCAGATACCCGAATCAGGCACCTCATCAAGCGCCGGGCCGTGCAGTACGCTGGTTTTGAAGCCCGCATCCTGCAGCTTCTCTTCTAAATGTTCTGCGACATATTCGGCACTGCCAAGGGTACTGCCGGTGATTAAGGTAATATCAGCCATGATCGTCTCCCGCACTAAAGGCAGGCATTGTACGCTGTGATCAAGCCGTGATCCACCTGTGGAAAACAGGGTTAATAACAGAAAGCATCCGCCGACAAACCGGATGCTGCGCCGGATCCCTGCTGCATAACGTTATGCACAGGCTGGTGCGGTTCAGGGCTTGATGGTACGCATGATCGGGTTTTGCAGCGAGATCAGCGTCTCAGTGGACTGGATCTCATCAATAGTCTGGATCTTGTTGATCAGCACCTGCTGCAGCGCATCGATAGATCGGCACATGACCTTAATAAAGATGCTGTAGTGACCGGTGGTATACCAGGCTTCAACCACCTCATCCAGCGCCTCAAGCTTGCTGAGCGCTGCCGGATAGTCGCGTGCGCTCTTCAGAATGATGCCAATAAAGCAGCAAACATCGAATCCCAGCTGGCGTGGATCAATTTCCACGCGCGTACCGAGAATAATGCCGGCCTGACGCATTTTCTCAACGCGGACATGAATCGTGCCGGGGCTGACATTGAACTGCTTTGCCAGCTCTGCGTAAGCCGTGCGGGCGTTCTCCAGCAGCGCATTGAGTATGCCGCGGTCGAGATTATCCAGTTGCAGATGTTCTGCCATCATCCTTCCTCTTAAATTCGTCTTCGCTGAACAGAGGTGAATGTGCAGGAATTTAGCGGGGCAGGCAAGATGCAGACTGCGGGCATGCCGCAGTCTGCACGCTTTTAACGCTTACGCCAGAGCGTAAGCTGCGCCTGGGTGTGCTGAAACTTGCGTGCGGTTTCGCGGATCACGAAGGGAACATCCTGCGGCGGCGCGATTTCATCAAACTCGTCGCGCAGAAGCCGCTGCAGTGCCTGGCAGGTGGTCAGCGCTTCGCCGTTTTCGCGGATACCGCCCAGCCAGTTCTCTTTCGGCGTGAACTCCTCAAGCCAGGTGTAAGGTGAAGAGATCGCCAGCACGCCGCCCTGACGGATCATCGGTGCGATATCCTGCAGGAAACGCTTTGGCTGACGCAGACGATCGATCAGATTCGCGGCCAGCACCAGATCGTACCGATCCGGCTGCGGCTTCAGGTTGCAGGCGTCACCCTGAACGAATTGAATCCGCTCCGCCTGCTGCCGGTCAGTGCCGATCTCCTTCAGGCGCACCTGGCGATACGCCACCAGCTCGCCCTCCTCCGGTACCACGTAGCGGAAATCCTCACCGGAGGTGAGCTGCAACGCCACGTCGATAAAGCGTGCGGAGTAGTCCATGCCGGTAACGGCAGCAAAGTGACGCGCCAGAGCAAAGCTGGCGCGACCGGTGGCACAGCCGATATCCAGCGCATGCCCGCGCTGATGGCAGTGCGGCAGCACCAGCTCAATCAGTTTTTCGGCATAATTTTCCACGCCGTAGTAGCCAGGCCCGTACTGGAAATCGAGATACTGCGACACCATGCCGTCGGTTTCATACGGGTTAAGCTGCATACTCTCCTGATGCGCCGACACCACGTAACGGAAGCCGGCATGCTGGAAAAAGTGGCGGCGAAACGCGTAGCGCGACGATTTTAACGCCTCATTACCGGTTGAGATCCAGCTGCCGCCTTTGATGATGGCATGCTTGCCGTCAAAGGTAGGCGTGGAAAAATCGTCATACAGCGGATGGACGCGAAAGCCTTCAAAGCCATTGATGGGCGTGGTGGTCCACTGCCAGACGTTCCCCACCAGATCAAAGAACGCGCCCTGGGAAAAATGATCCACCGGACAGGAGGAGGCCCAGTACGCGAGGTTGATATTACCGGGCGCCTGCTCCCAGTCTGGCTGATCGCCGCTGACCTGTTCGCGCAGCAGCATATATTCCGCCTCACACGGCAGCTGAATTGTCTTACCGCTTTTGTCTGCCAGCCAGCGGCAGAAGGCGGCCGCTTCCAGCTGATTAACTTCAGCCGGCCAGTCCCACGGCATCGGGACTTCCTGCGTCATCAGGCGCAGACGCAGCGCGTCAGGTTGGGCGATATCACCGACCCAGAAGGCAGGCATCTGCGCCCCGGCAAACGTGCGCCAGCCCTCTCCCTCTTCATCCCACCAGCGCGCCGTCTGATAGCCACCGGCCGCGACAAACTGATAAAACTCCGCGTTGCTGACCAGCATTTTGCTGGCCTGAAAGGGTCCGAGTTCGGTTTTCTGATGGCCATACTCATTGTCCCAGCCATAAGTCTCATCCGTTTTCCCCTGCAGCACCGATCCACCCGCCAGCGCAATCAGACTGTTTTCCGGCACCGCGGCGCGATCGTGGCGCGCCAGCGGGCAGGCAGGCCAGGCGGGCTGCGGCTGCACCCACTCCAGCGGCAGCTGGCGGATCAGCACGCTGGAGGTTTCCAGATGGATGCGCTCATGCTCAATGCCCATCAGAATCACCCAGGCCGGACTCTCCCAGCCGATCGGCAGCTCAAGCGGCATCGTACGGATAAAATCAGTCACCAGCGCTTTCACTTTGCCGCGGTAGTCGCGCACTTCTGCCACACCGGGCCAGTCGTAGTGGGCGTCATTAAGATCGTCCCAGCTCATCTCATCCACACCAATCGCCATCATCGCCTCAATGCGCGCGTCAACACGCCGATCGAGATAGCGTCCCGCCATCAGCTTGTTGATATAGAAAGATGCGGTATGGCCAAAATAGAAAATCAGCGGATGGCGCAGCGAAATCGCTTTATTAAACCAGGCACGCTCATCGCTCAGGCAGTCGAACAGGCTTTCATACAGCGTCCAGGTCTGGGTGAAATAGGCGAGCAGTTCGGCACGTTTCTCTTCAGCGGTGCCACCGGAAAGGCGCAGGGTGCGGGTCGGAGCAGGCAGCTGGCAGGGCAGATCGGCAATTGTCACAGTGAACTCCATAAAGCTGAATAAACACAGCGGGTCATTCACTATAGCAAACAGGCGTGTCTGTCAGATGAATCAGCGCGTCCAGCGGCGCAGCAGGCGGCTTTTCAGCCCGGTATCGAAGCGCCAGATATGATCGAAGATACGCAGAATGCCGGGTTTGCCGTGCGCGGACATCGCCACGGCGTGAAACCGCTGCTGCTGCATCCGCTGTCGCTGCTTTATGGTCTTAATCAGCTCTTCCGGCAGGCGCTGGGCGATAAAGTCCGATACGATCACCGCATCCGCTTCCTGCCACTGGCTGCCTTCCATGCGCTGCACCACGGCACTCAGGCAGGCCGTCAGATCGGTACCGCCGCGAAAACGCTGGCTGAGGAAACGAATCGCCTGTTCAATGCCGTTATCGGCGGTCAGCTCATAGCCGACCACTTCATGGGCAAACAGCATAATGTAGCAGCGACGCCGATCTGCCAGGGCAATTTTCAGCAGCGCGAGGCAAAAGGCCTTGGCGCAGCGTTCATTAAAACCGCCCATGGAGCCGGACGTATCCACACAGACAATAAACGGACCGCGCGGTTCTGTTTCATGCTGCTGATGGCTCACCGGCCGCAGCGCGGTTTTTTCATGCCAGGCATCACCCTGCAGGCGATAGGTCAGCAGGCGTTTTTCTACCAGGCGCCGGTAAAACTCCAGCTCCAGTTCGCTGATACTGAGCGCGGCCAGTTCCGGCGGCAGCAGGCGCAGCACATCATCGCTCTGATGAATGCCGCTGACCTCTTCCGGCACGTTATCTGGCTCATGCACCAGCTGATGAAACGCTTCCAGCGGCGCATCGCGTGACGGCACCGATTTGGCTTCGCGGCTGCGGCCTAACTGCTGGGCCAGCTGCATCAGCTCCGGCTGCTGCGCCAGAAACTCACCATATTGCACAATCAGTGTGTAGTCGCCTGGCTGCAGCGAGGCTTTACTGAGATCCCACAGCCGGCCGGCGGCAGCCTCATCTTCATCGCTCAGCACCGGCGCCAGCTGGCCGCTCAGTGCCATACGCTGCTGCAGTTCCGCCAGCAGCCGTTCACGCTGCGCCTCCAGTAACGTTTCATTCAGCGTCAGCGTCTGCAGCGTCAGGCTCAGTCGCCAGCGCTGCAGGAACAGCCGGTGCTGCGCGTTGCTCAGTTCCGGGCCTTCATTACGCTGCAGCAGCGTCCCGGCTTCGGTGAGAAAAGGAGAGGGCAGCTTCTGCAGCTGCTCAAGGAGGTGCGGCAGCTGAGCGCTGAAATCACGGCTGCTGAGCAGCTGTAACTGCTCAAACAGCTGAAACTCCTGCGCCAGCACGGCGGGCACCGGCGTCGCTCTCATCTGCCCGGCGATTTCAGCGCGCCAGCGCGGCAGATCGCGCAGCATCGCCTGCTTCATGCGGGGAAATTTTTCGAAAAACAGCGTCAGCTGCGGTGTGGCCAGCAGCGCCAGAAGCAGCTCATCAATCAGCTCCGTTTCACCAATTGAGAGCAGCGTGCTGAGCGTCTCCAGCGAGATCATTTCCGCGCCTGTTTCAGCTGCTCTGCCACATCCTGCAGGCTGGTCTCAATGCGTGCCAGCCAGTCATCGCTGATAAACAGACAGCGCTGATGCTGGCTGAACAGCGCCCGCTGCGCCCGCAGGCGGGCCTCAAGCGCATCATATTCATCAACGATTTCCGGCGGTAGCGCCTGCAGGCTCGCCGCTCCGGGCAGCGTCAGGCGCGCAGACTGCAGGCTGACATCGCGTAACGTCAGGCAGTGATGGGTATCGACCACCAGATCGAGTGACTGTGCAAAGCCGATGCCGTTCAGCTTGCCGCGTATATCTCCGCCTTTCAGCAGCCACTGTACCAGGGCCTCACGGCTTACCACTATATGGCTGACCTGCATATCGTGCAGCGTCAGCGGCTGCTGCAGCATCAGGGTCAGCTGTTCGCCGGCAACCGACTCCGGCAGCTCATAATGTGGCTTACGGCTGAACATGCCGCTGTGTTTCTCCAGCGTCAGCGCCTGCGCCACGCTCTGCTGCTGCTGCAGCTGCAGACGCTGCGCATTGATCTGCTGCAGCCGGTGCAGCATCGCCTGCTGCTGCCAGGCGTGCTGCGTCATCAGCGCATCCATTTCCCGGTCCAGCAGCGTCATCGAAGCGATGTCGTGCCAGAGGCAATCTTTCAGCAGAACCAGATCGATAGGCGCAATCGCCGTGCGCCCGCTGTAAAAGGCGCTGGCCTGCAGCAGATGAATCGCTTTTTTCCAGCGGCGGTCAGAGATGTAGGGCGCATCCGGCAGGTTTTCCAGCTGCTGACGCAGCTGATAGATAAGCTCAAACACATCGTCAGGCAGCTTTACCTGACTGATGCCCTTTTGCCACTGCAGATACTCTTCATCGCTGATGCAGAGCGACTCCGCAACCGGATTGACGTTCTCATCCTGCTGGTGGGTCAGCATGCTGCGAAAATTTTGCTTCTCATGTACGTTATCGAGCCACAGGCGGATCAGCATGCGGTCATAGAGTGCTTCAAGGCCGCTGTCAGCTTCCGGCAGCTCGTTTGAAGCGGTCACCAGCAGACGCATCGGGATCGCCTCTTCGCAGTCGCCGTTCCGGAAGCGGCGTTCGTTAATGGCGGTCAGCAGCGTGTTCAGAATGGCCGGACCCGCTTTCCAGATCTCATCCAGAAAGACAATCTCCGCATCCGGCAGATAGCCTCTGGTCAGACGCTGATAGCGGCCCTCATCTTTCAGTGCCTGAATCGACAGCGGGCCAAACACCTCTTCCGGCGTGGAGAAACGGGTCATCAGATATTCAAACGCGCGGGCGTGCTGGAAAGCATATTTAAGGCGACGGGCGATCAGGCTTTTGGCAATGCCGGGCGGGCCGAGCAGAAAAACGCTTTCGCCGCTTAACGCTGCCAGCAGGCAGAGGCGAATGGCATGGTGCCGTTCATACAGCCCTTTTTCCAGCGCATTACTCAGTCGGGAAATTCTTTCTGCCAACAGATGGGGTTGAGCCATAATCACATCATTGTCCTTCTGAACCTGGTGCCGTTACGGTCTGGCGAGCGCAATACTCTACTGTTTATCATGCTTGAATGCGTTGATAGCCGTCAGCTTTTTTGTTTCAGAAGGTTGTGGCAGCACAACGTGCGGTTTTTAGCCCGTTTTCTGCAGGATTTTCGGCGAAAAAGCAGATTACGCTGCGTATTATCATCAGCGCTGTCTGTTGGTTTCTGCCAATTATGTGCATACTGTGCGCTTTTTGATGGCCTGAGTCGCAACGGCTCCAACACAAGACACCCTATGAGCTCGGATAAGAAACAGTCTCTTAGCGCCGTCACGCTGGCTGCAATCGGCGTGGTCTATGGCGACATTGGCACCAGCCCGCTGTATACCTTACGTGAATGCCTTTCCGGCCAGTTCGGCTTTGGCGTTGAACGCGAAGCGGTATTCGGCTTTTTGTCGCTGATCTTCTGGCTGCTGATTCTGGTGGTTTCGCTGAAATATATCAGCTACGTCATGCGCGCGGACAATGCGGGTGAAGGCGGAATTCTGACGCTGATGTCGCTCGCGGGTCGCCACACCGGCGCGCGTGCCACAGCCGTTCTGGTGATCATGGGGCTGATTGGCGGCAGCTTCTTTTATGGTGAGGTGGTGATCACCCCGGCCGTATCGGTGCTCTCAGCGATTGAGGGACTGGAGATCGCCGCGCCCGGTCTCGACACCTGGATCGTCCCGCTGGCGATTGCCGTGCTGACGCTGCTGTTTATGATCCAGAAACAGGGCACCGGTATCGTAGGCAAGCTGTTTGCGCCGGTTATGCTGGTATGGTTTCTGGTGCTGGCCGTGCTGGGCGCGCGCAGCATCCTGAATAACCCTGATGTACTGCACGCGATGAATCCTTACTGGGCGCTGCACTTCTTCGTTCAGTACAAGTCGGTCTCCTTTTTTGCACTGGGTGCGGTGGTGCTGGCGATCACCGGCGTCGAAGCGCTCTATGCGGACATGGGGCACTTCGGCAAATTTCCGATCCGTCTGGCGTGGTTTGTGGTGGTGCTGCCTTCGCTGGTGCTGAACTATTTTGGCCAGGGTGCGCTGCTGCTGGCGCATCCGGAAGCGATAAAGAACCCGTTTTTCCTGCTGGCACCGGACTGGATGCTGATCCCGATGCTGCTGCTCGCCACGCTGGCGACGGTTATCGCCTCACAGGCGGTGATCTCCGGCGTCTTTTCCCTGACGCGTCAGGCGGTGCGGCTCGGTTATCTGCCGCCGATGCGCATTGTTCACACCTCTGAAGAGGAGTCAGGACAGATCTACATTCCGGTCATTAACTGGCTGCTCTACGCCGCGGTGGTGATTGTGATTGTTGGTTTTGAGCACTCCAGTAATCTGGCGGCGGCCTACGGCATTGCCGTGACCGGCACCATGGTGCTGACGGCGATCCTCTGTGCCACGGTGGCGATTCAGAACTGGCACTGGAACCGCTATCTGGTCATGCTGATGCTGGCCGCGATGCTCTGCATTGATGTGTCGCTGTTCTCCGCTAATCTGATTAAAGTCTTCTCCGGCGGCTGGCTGCCGCTGACGCTGGCGCTGATGATGTTCATCATCATGACGACCTGGAAAAGTGAGCGCTTTCGTCTGCTGCGCCGCATGCATGAGCACGGCAATTCGCTCGATGCGATGATCGCTTCACTGGAGAAATCACCGCCGGTACGTGTACCGGGTACGGCGGTATATATGTCGCGTGCGCTGAACGTGATCCCCTTCGCGATGCTGCATAACCTCAAGCACAACAAGGTGCTGCATGAGCGCGTGGTGCTGCTGACGCTGCGTACGGAAGATTCACCTTATGTGCATAACGTACGCCGGGTCACCATTGAACAGCTGTCGCCTACGTTCTGGCGTGTGGTGGCGAGCTACGGCTGGCGCGAGACGCCAAATGTGGAGGAGATTTTTCACCGTTGCGGTCTGGAGGGGCTTAACTGCCGGATGATGGAGACCTCATTCTTTATGTCGCATGAATCGCTGATCATCGGTAAGCGGCCCTGGTATCTGCGCCTGCGCGGCAAACTGTTCCTGACGCTGCAGCGTAATGCGCTGCGCGCGCCGGATCAGTTTGAAATCCCGCCTAACCGTGTTATCGAGCTGGGTACGCAGGTCGAGATTTAGCGCCGCTGCGTTGCCGGATTAGCGTGATGCGCAGCCCCTGCGGCACGGCGTGACTGAAGTGCAGCTGCAGGTCGTGCAGCTGCGCAATATTTTTCACAATCGACAGCCCCAGGCCGCTGCCGCTCTGGACCTGGCCGGGCGGGCGCCAGAAGCGTTCGCCGAGCCGCGCCAGCTGCTCGTCCGATACGCCCGCACCATTATCTTCAACCACTATGCTGTCCGTCTCCAGCCGCAGCGCTATCCGGCTCTGTGCCGGCGCATAGCGCAGCGCATTATCCAGCAGATTACGTATCATCAGGCCCAGCAGCAGCGGATGACCGTTCATCACCGGCGCGGCATCGCTGGTCAGTGTGATTTCTGTCTGCTGCGCTGCGGCCTGCGGCAGATGTTCAGCGACCAGCGCCTGCAGCAGCGGGAGCAGCGCGACCGGCTGAAACTCACTGCGCAGATCGTCCGCTTCAACGCGCGACAGCGTCAGCAGCTGATCCACCAGCCGGGTCGCACGGATGATACCGCTATCGAGCTGCTGCAGCGCCCGCCGTCGCACCTGCTCATCATCTTCGGCCAGCTGGATCACCTCACTTTGCACGCGCAGGGCAGCCAGCGGGCTGCGCAGTTCATGGGCGGCATCGGAGGTGAAGCGACGCTCGCGCTGTACCAGCTGCGCCGTGCGTCCGAAGAGATCGTTGAGCGCCGTTACCAGCGGCTGTACCTCACGCGGCAGATGCGTAACCGGCAGCGTGGTCGCGTCATCCGGCGCACGCTGCTGCAGCCGGTGCGCCAGCTGCTTCAGCGGCCGCAGTTCATACCACACCAGCAAGAGCAGCAGCAGCAGCATAAACGGCATCGCGACAAGCCACGGCAGCAGGGTGGCGGACGCCAGATCGCGCGTCATATCATCCCGGTACTCCTGCTCCTGCCCCACTACCACGCGATACTGTTTATCAGGTGACGTCAGCCAGAGCAGACGCCAGCGCTCATCGTCGTCACGCAGCTGCCCGTCGCGAAAGCCGTCGCGTCGCGTATCAAACGATAACCCGCGCCCGTTCTCGCCGTCGCTGAGCAGCGGCGTACCGTCGGTGCGGAACACCGCAAATGCCAGGGCGTCATCATCCTGATCGCCGCGGTGATGGCGTAAAAGGGTTTTGGTTCGGGGTAATACAGCCTGATGCAGGCTGGTGGGATCGAGCGCCAGCAGCCGTTTGGCAAACAGCATCTGCTGGGTATCAAACAGTTCATTAACCGTGTCGCGCGTCTGCTGCCACGCGCTCCAGCCGGCGCTGGCTCCGCACAGCAGGATCAGGAGCACAAAACCTGTTGCCAGGCGTACAAACAGGCTCATTCTGCCGCTCCCAGCGTATAGCCAATACCGTGCACGGTGCGGATAAACTGACTGCCCAGCTTTTTGCGCAGATGATGAATATGTACCTCAACCGCGTTGCTGGAGACATCGTCGTCCCAGCTGTAGAGCTTCTCTTCAAGCTGGCTGCGCGTCAGCACCTGCGCCGGATGACGCAGAAACAGCTCCAGCAGCGCCAGTTCCCGGCTTTTTAATTCAAGCGGTTCGCCATTCAGCAGGACGCTGTGGCTGGCTGGCTGCATCACAACATTGCCGTGCCGCAGCTCCGGCTGCAGCTGACCATGCCGGCGACGGATCAGCGCCTGCAGGCGCGCAGCCACTTCGGTAAGGGCGAACGGTTTGCAGAGATAGTCATCGGCGCCCAGCTGTAAACCCTGTACGCGCTGGTCGAGCGCGTCGCGTGCGGTCAGGATCAGCACCGGAATATCCGCGCCTGCAGCGCGCCACTGGCGCAGGATCTCCAGCCCGTCGCGTTCCGGCAGCGACAGATCCAGCACCACCGCATCCCAGGGCGCCGCGCCCAGCGCCTGATAGCCCGCTTCGCCGGATATAAACCAGTCGACGCTGAATCCCAGTTTCGTCAGGCCAGCCTTTAGCCCGTCACCAATCAGCGTGTCATCTTCGATCAACAAAATGCGCATTGTGCTCTCCCCCGGCTACAGGCGAGTTATACGAAGCCAGCCGGGCCTTGTACAGCGCAGCAGCGCAATTTTCAGCTATTTTTCATGCAACGGCAAAAAACAGCGCTCCTTAAGATCCTGTTAAGAACTCTCTGGTCTACTGCTGATATTCCACCTGTTCACAGAAATGAGGTAACTAATGAAAACACGTATCGCGTTACTGACCCTGATTGCCCTGGCCACCGCACCGGTACTTGCTGCGCCGCAGGGCGGCTTTATGGATCCCGCTGCGCCAGCCGCACAAAGTAACAAAGCGGGCGGTTTTAAAGCGGGCGAAGCCAGCGTCGTGACGGTAAAACAGGCTGAAGAGATGAAAGATGACAGCTGGATCACCGTGCGCGGGACGCTGGAAAAGCAGACTGGCGATGAAGATTATCTGTTCCGCGACAGCAGCGGCACGATGAAAGTGGAAATTGACCACAAGCGCTGGAACGGCGTGACCATTACGCCAAAAGATCGCGTCGAACTGACGGGCGAGCTGGATAAAGATTTTAACGCCACTGAGCTTGACGTAAAACAGGTTCGCAAGCTGCCATAACTCTGCTGTGAAGCCACTGCCTGAGTGGCTTCATTCATTCTGGTGGGGGCCATATCATTATGCTCTCCGCCACTCAGCACTCCCTTACCCAAATTTTCCCGGCTGACAGCGAAACGTTTCGATGACGATCACACTTCCGTGATGGTGTCATTGCGTTACTATGCTGCTTTTATACACTGCTCCATAGCGAAACGTTTCGCTGTGGAGTGGATGAAATGAAAAAAGGTCGCCTGTTACACGCTGAACTCTCTCATGTGATTGCCCGCCTCGGGCATACCGATACGCTGACTATTGCGGACGCGGGTCTGCCTGTTCCGCACGGCCCTCTGCGTATTGACCTGGCGTTAACGCCCGGTACGCCCCGATTTTTACAGGTTGTGGAGGTAGTTACACAGGAGATGCAGGTAGAAAGCGCCCTGATTGCGGAGGAGATAAAAGAACACAATCCGCAGCTTCACAGCCAGCTGCTCGCCGTGCTCGAAGCGTTGCAACAGCACCAGGGGAATAGCATCACCGTCCGTTACATCAGTCATGAACAGTTCAAACAACAGACGCAGCGCAGTCAGGCGGTCATTCGCAGCGGAGAGTGTTCTCCGTATGCGAATGTCATCCTGAGCGCCGGCGTCACCTTCTGAGGCCGCTATGCAACCATTACTGCAACTTAAGGGAATCGAAAAGTCGTTTCCTGGCGTAAAGGCGCTGAATGGTGCCTCGCTGGCGGTCTATCCGGGGCGTGTTATGGCGCTGGTGGGCGAAAACGGGGCCGGTAAATCCACCATGATGAAGGTGCTGACCGGCATCTATACCATGGACGCCGGCTCGCTGCAGTGGCTGGGCGAACCTGTGGCCTTCTCCGGCCCTAAAGCGTCGCAGGAGGCAGGCATCGGCATTATTCATCAGGAACTTAATCTGATCCCGCAGCTGAGCGTGGCGGAGAATATTTTCCTCGGCCGGGAGTTTGTAAACCGGTTTGGTCGTATTGACTGGAAAAAGATGCATCGCGAGGCAGAGGCGCTGCTTAAGCGCCTCAACCTGCGTTTCAGCAGCCACAAACTGGTGGGCGATCTCTCAATTGGCGACCAGCAGATGGTAGAGATTGCCAAAGTACTCAGTTTTGAATCGCGCGTCATCATCATGGATGAGCCGACGGATGCGCTAACGGATACCGAAACGCTGTCGCTGTTTCACGTTATCAATGAACTGAAAGCGCAGGGGTGCGGCATCGTCTATATCTCGCACCGTATGAAAGAAATTTTTGAGATCTGCGATGACGTAACCGTCTTCCGTGACGGGCAGTTTATTGCCGAACGCGCCGTCAGCGATCTGAGCGAAGAGCAGCTGATTGAGATGATGGTGGGACGCAAGCTGGAAGATCAGTATCCCCATCTCGATCAATCGCCCGGTGAAATCCGCCTGCAGGTTGAAAAGCTCTGTGGCTCAGGTGTGGAGGATGTCAGCTTTACCCTGCGCAAAGGCGAAATTCTGGGGATTTCAGGGCTGATGGGAGCCGGGCGAACTGAACTGATGAAAGTGCTGTATGGCGCCCTGCCGCGTCGCAGCGGCAGCGTCACGCTCAATGGCCGTACTGTGACCGTACGTTCGCCGCAGGAGGGGCTCGCCAGCGGTATCGTGTATATCTCTGAAGATCGTAAGCGCGACGGACTGGTGCTCGGAATGTCGGTAAAAGAGAACATGTCGCTGACGGCGCTGCGCTATTTCAGCCACGCCGGCGGTAACCTGAAACATGCGGAAGAGCAGCTGGCGGTAGGCGATTTTATCCGCCTGTTCAATGTAAAGACGCCCTCAATGATGCAGCCAATTGGCCTGCTCTCCGGCGGTAATCAGCAAAAGGTGGCGATTGCCCGCGGCCTGATGACCCGTCCGGACGTGCTGATCCTGGATGAACCCACGCGCGGTGTCGATGTGGGTGCCAAAAAAGAGATTTATCAGTTAATTAATCAGTTCAAAGCGGAAGGGCTGAGCATCATCCTGGTGTCATCGGAAATGCCGGAAGTACTGGGCATGAGCGATCGCATTCTGGTGATGCATGAAGGCCATATCAGTGGCGAATTTTCCCGCGAGCAGGCTACCCAGGAATCCCTGATGGCGGCGGCGGTCGGTAAGCAACACAGCGAGGATTTAGTCGTATGAGTACCCACACCCTACCTGCCAGCCGCCGCTGGTTCAGCAAAAGCTGGCTGCTGGAGCAGAAGTCACTGATTGCGCTGATTGTGCTGATCGCCGTGGTCGCCAGCCAGAGCCCGAACTTCTTTACGCTGGCCAACATGTTCAACATTCTGCAGCAGACCTCGGTCAACGCCATTATGGCGGTGGGGATGACGCTGGTGATCCTGACGTCAGGCATCGACCTGTCGGTGGGATCGCTGCTGGCGCTTACCGGTGCGGTTGCCGCGTCTATTGTCGGCATTGAGGTCAATGCGCTGGTTGCCGTTGCCGCTTCCCTGGCGCTGGGCGCGTTTATTGGCGGGATCACCGGCGTGATAGTTGCGCGCGGCAGGGTGCAGGCGTTTATCGCCACGCTGGTAATGATGCTGCTGCTGCGCGGCGTCACGATGGTTTACACCGACGGGAGTCCGGTGAATACCGGCTTCAGTGAAAATGCCGATCTGTTTGGCTGGTTCGGTATCGGTCGTCCGCTGGGGATCCCGACGCCGGTATGGTTGATGGCGCTGGTGTTTGCGCTGGCGTGGTACATGCTGCACCACACCCGTCTGGGCCGCTATATCTATGCGCTGGGCGGTAATGAGGCCGCTACCCGGCTGTCAGGCATCAGCGTTAACCGCGTCAAAATTACCGTTTATGCACTGAGCGGCCTGCTGGCGGCGCTGGCGGGCACGATTGAAGTCGCCCGCCTCTCATCAGCACAGCCTACGGCTGGCACCGGTTATGAGCTGGATGCGATTGCTGCGGTGGTACTGGGCGGCACCAGCCTGGCAGGTGGTAAAGGCCGTATTATGGGTACGCTGATTGGCGCGCTGATTCTGGGCTTCCTGAATAATGGCCTGAACCTGATGGGCGTATCTTCCTACTACCAGATGATTGTTAAAGCCGTCGTGATTTTACTGGCGGTGCTGGTAGATAACAAAAGCAGTAAATAACTCTGACCCTCACACAGGATCCTGTAAATGAAAAAATTAACTGCACTGGCCGTCATTCTTGGCGCCACCCTGAGTGCCGGCGCGATGGCTAAGGATACGATTGCGCTGGTGGTTTCTACCCTCAATAACCCCTTCTTTGTCTCGCTTAAAGATGGCGCTCAGAAAGAAGCGGACAAGCTTGGCTACAACCTGGTGGTGCTGGACTCCCAGAACAACCCGGCAAAAGAGCTGGCTAACGTGCAGGATCTGACCGTTCGCGGCACTAAGCTGCTGCTGATCAATCCGACAGATTCCGACGCTGTTGGCAACGCCGTAAAAATGGCTAACCAGGCAAATATCCCGGTGATCACGCTGGACCGTATGGCAGCACAGGGCAAGGTAGTGAGCCACGTCGCCTCTGACAACCGCTTTGGCGGTAAAATGGCGGGTGATTTTATTGCGAAAAAAGTGGGTGACGGCGCAAAAATCATTGAGCTGCAGGGCATCGCCGGCACATCAGCCGCGCGCGAGCGCGGTGAAGGCTTTAAACAGGCCGCTGACGCACACAAATTTGCTATTCTTGCCAGCCAGCCGGCTGACTTCGATCGTACTAAAGGGCTGAACGTGATGCAGAACCTGCTGCAGGCGCATCCGGATGTGCAGGCGGTCTTTGCACAAAACGATGAGATGGCGCTGGGTGCGCTGCGTGCGCTGCAGACGGCCGGTAAAACCGATGTGCTGGTGGTCGGATTTGATGGTACGGCTGACGGTGTGAAAGCGGTAGAGTCCGGTAAACTGACCGCAACCGTGGCGCAGATGCCGGACAAGATTGGTATGATTGGCGTGGATACCGCAGACAAAGTGCTGAAAGGTGAAAAAGTGCAGGCGATCAACCCGGTTGACCTGAAACTCGTCACTAAATAAAACCAAAGAAAAGCGTGGCCTCGCGTCACCCTCAGGGTGACGCAACTTCCTGGATCTCTCCCTATGAGTAAATGCGCAAAACTGGCGGTAATGGGCAGCATCAACGCCGATCATATCCTGAACCTGAGTCACTTCCCGCGCCCCGGTGAAACCGTTATCGGTAAGGCGTATCAGATTGCGTTTGGCGGTAAAGGCGCTAATCAGGCGGTGGCAGCCGGACGCGCGGGTGCTGACATCGCTTTTATCGCCTGTGTAGGCGGCGATGACACGGGCGAACGCATCTGTGAGCAGCTGCAGCGCGACAATGTTGATATCGCGCCGGTTGAAGCCATCCCGTCAGAGGCAACCGGCGTGGCGATGATCTTCGTCAACGGTGAAGGTGAAAACAACATCGGCATTTATGCCGGCGCAAACGCCGCGCTGACGCCAGACTATGTGCAGCGTCATCAGCAGGTGATCGCTGACGCTGAGGCGCTGCTGATGCAGCTGGAATCCCCGCTGGAAAGCGTGCTGACGGCAGCGCAGCTTGCGCGACAGCACGGCACGCAGGTGATCCTCAATCCGGCGCCTGCGACGAGGCTGACAGATGAACTGCTGGCACAGATTGACATTATTACGCCTAACGAAACCGAAGCGGAGATCCTGACCGGGATTGCCGTTACCAGTGACGCTGAGGCCGCACAGGCAGCGCAGGTGCTGCATGCCAAAGGGATCCACACCGTGCTGATTACGCTGGGGCGGCGCGGCGTATGGCTGAGCGAACAGGGTAACGGCGAGCGCATTCCCGGTTTTAACGTACAGGCCGTTGACACCATTGCCGCAGGTGACACTTTCAACGGTGCTTTTATTACCGCGCGGCTGGAAGGCATGGCGATGCATGATGCGGTACGGTTTGCGCATGCGGCAGCGGCGATTGCCGTTACGCGGCCCGGTGCCCAGCCAGCTGTACCGTGGCGCCGAGAGATCGACGCTTTCCTGCAGCAACAGGGATAAGCGCTTGGCTACCATGAAAGATGTTGCCCGTCAGGCGGGCGTCTCAACCTCTACCGTTTCGCATGTGATCAATAACAATCGCTTTGTCAGCGAGCAGGTGCGCGAAAAGGTTGAACAGGCGATCCGTGAGCTGAACTATGCCCCTTCGGCGCTGGCGCGCAGCCTGAAGATCAGGCAGACGCGTACTATCGGTATGTTACTGACGGCCAGCAGCAACCCTTTCTATGCTGAGGTCGTGCGCGGCGTGGAAAACAGCTGTTACGAACGCGGCTATAGCCTGATCCTGTGCAATACCGAAGGGGATGAGGAGCGCATGAATCGTAGCCTGGAAACGCTGATGCAAAAGCGCGTGGATGGCCTGCTGCTAATGTGCACGGAGACGCATCTGCCTTCGGCTGAGATCCTGAATCGTTATCCCTCGGTGCCGATGGTGATGATGGACTGGGCACCGTTCGAAGGACGGGGCGATATCATTCAGGATAATGCCTTACTGGGCGGCGAAATGGCGACCCGCCATCTGATTGAACGAGGCTACCGGCGTATTGCCTGTATTGCGGGACCGCAGGACAAAACGCCGGCGCGGCTTCGCCTTGAAGGCTTTCATAAAGCGATGGCGGCGCACGGTTTAACGGTACCTGATGGTTATGTGGTTGATGGCGACTTTGAGTTCCAGGGCGGATTCAATGCTATGACGCAGCTGCTGGCGCTGGAGCCGGTACCGGAGGCTGTGTTTACCAGCAACGATGCGATGGCCGTTGGCGTCTATCACGCGTTGTATCAGGCGGGCCTGCAGGTACCGCAGGATATTGCGGTTATGGGATATGACAACATCGAACTGGCCCGCTATCTGACACCGCCGCTGACCACGGTACATCAGCCAAAAGATGAGCTGGGCGAGCTGGCGATCGATACATTGATTCACCGCATGGGCGCCCCCGACGCCAGCCAGCAAACGCTGGTGCTGACGCCGGAGCTGGTGGAACGCGGTTCTGTTTAAGCGGTTTTCTTTTTCTTTTCCCGATTGGCAATCAGGTTACGCCCGTCGCCCGGCCGCAGTAACAGAAACGCGGCGGCAGAAAGCACAGTGATTGCGCCCATTGTCAGAAACGTAGCGTGGAACTGCTGCACGGTCGTACTTTCAAAATCCTGGTAAAAGCGCAGCACCGCCGCGCTGACCGCGACACCAAAGCTGATAGAGACCTGCTGCGTTACCGCCAGTACGCTATTGCCGCCGCTGGCGTTGTCATCATTCAGATCGGCCAGTGTAATCGTGTTCATCGCGGTGAACTGCGTTGACATCGCCATGCCCAGCATAAACAGTGCTGTAAGCAGCATAACCGCGCCCTCACCCGGCGACTGCAGCGAGAAGCTGGCGATCAGGATACCGATAATGATGGTAATGCCCACCAGGGTGCGGCGATAGCCAAAGCGGCGCAGCACCTGCGTCACCGTCGATTTAGCCAGCAGCGAGCCTACCGCTGTAGGCCCCATCATGCAGCCTGCAATAATGGCCGGATAGCCAAAGCCCACCTGCAGCATCAGCGGCATCAGAAAGGGGATACAGCCGGTTCCGAGACGCGCTGCAATATTGCCGAGGATACCGACAGAAAAGGTACGGGTGCGGAACATCGGCAGACCAATCAGCGGTGCGGGATGGCGCCGCGCATGCATTATATAAAGAAGCAGTAGTACAAAGCCGCCAGACAGCACCAGTAACGCCTGCCATGACGCAACAATGCGCTCGCCGAAAAGCTCAATGCCCACTGAGATCAGCACCAGCCCCAGGCCGAAGAGAAGAAAGCCAAAAAAATCGAAGCGGCGCTTGGGCGTGGTGAAATCCGGCATATATTTACGCGCGTAAAAAATACCGGCAATACCAATGGGAATATTGATCAGGAAAATCCAGTGCCAGCTAGCGTAGGTAACCAGCAGGCCTCCCAGCATCGGTCCGAGGATAGGCCCGACCAGACCCGGCATTGTCACAAAGTTAAGCACCGGCAGCAGTTCACTGCGCGGATAGGCACGCAGCAAAGCCAGACGCGCCACCGGCATCATCATAGCACCGCCCACACCCTGCACAATGCGTGACACCACCAGAATAGACAGCGAACCCGACAGAGCACAGGCCAGCGATCCCAGCGTAAACAGTGAAACGGCAATGATAAAAATACGGCGCGTGCCAAATCGATCGGCCAGCCAGCCGCTGACGGGTATCAGCATTGCGACAGTCAGGGTATAGCTGATAACGGCGGATTGCATAGCAAGGGGGGAGCGTTCAAGGCTGGTGGCAATGGCCGGCAGCGCTGTATTTAGAATGGTTGCGTCGAGTGCCTGCATAAAAAACGCCATTGCGGCTATCCACGGCAAGCCAGCCATACTGCGCGCAGAACGAATCATCGAAAATCCTTCTATTAGTGGTGCTGGCAAACAGCATTATCAGAAAAGAATAGCATTGCAGTTACAGGCGATGACGTTGATTTGTGCCTCTTACGAGGCCATTTTGGCCATTAATTGGCCATATAATGCCTGTTTTTAACGCTTTCGCTCAAAAAAGAGACGCTCAGCTATTTTTTTGCAATAAACACTTGTCACCCGGCGAGAACTCCCTATAATGCGCCACCACTGAGACGGCAAAGCGGCAACGCAGACGAACTCAGCAGGGCGTGAAGCGATTCACCCCGCCGGAGAAAACGCTGAAAAAAGTGGTTGACTCCGGAAGAGGAAAGCGTAATATACGCCACCTCGCAGCAGACGCTTAAGGCGC
>NZ_JBXUNM010000005.1:0-259306 GCF_057197005.1 Pantoea sp. SYBGC1 | reverse complement strand
CGTTTTTGCACCAGCTCAAAGAGCAGCAGAGCAAACTGCCGCAGCTTCACGGGCTGTTTGTGTATGATACTGACGGCCACTGGATCGCCTCGTCAGGCAATTTTGTTCCTACAAACGCCAGTAATGCCGATCGCGCCTACTTTCAGTGGCACCGCAACCATAACGACACCAACCTGCTGATAAGCCGTGTCGTCCGCAGCCGCTCCACGGGAGATCTGGTGATCCCGGTCTCGGTACGCCTCAATGATGCCAAAGGCAATTTTGCCGGGGTTGCTCTGGCCACCGTGCGCGTGGATTACTTTCGCCAGTACTACAGCTACTATGCTCTGGGCAGTAAAGATACGCTGGGCCTGATCCTCGCCGATGCGTCGGCGTTATATATCCGCCCGTTTTCAGATGCGTATATCGGCCGTATGCTGTCTGCAAGCCCCCTGTTTAAAACCCAACTCAAAGCCGCCTCCAGCGGCAATGCTACCTGGCGATCGTCGCTGGATGGCGTGGTGCGCGTTTATGGCTATGCGCGACTGGAACGCTATCCGCTGATTGTGACCGCCGGCTATGATATCGCAGATATCCGTAAAAACTGGATAACCAGCAACCTGATCAATCTGTTACTTAACCTGACACTGTTGCTGGCGATTGCCGGCATGGGCTTTCTGGTGCTGCGTCAGGTTGGCACCAACGTGCGTAATCAGATTGAGCTCACCTTTGTGCGGGATGAGCTCACCAGCATCAATCACACGCTGCAGTCGCTGGCGCTTGTTGATGGCCTTACCGGCCTTGCCAACCGCCGGCAGTTTGATGCGCTGTTAGAGATGGCGTTGATAAAATCACACAAAACCGGCGATCCGGTGGCGCTCGTTATGATTGATATCGACGATTTCAAACGCTTCAATGACACCTACGGACATGTCGCAGGCGATGAGTGTCTTCAGGATGTGGCGCAGGTGCTGAAAAGTGTGGTGCATTATCACGGAGATGTCGTGGCCCGCTACGGCGGCGAGGAGTTTGCGATCATTTTACCCAACACCGACTTCTCAGAGGCGCGCATCGTCGCGGATCAGGCGGTTAGAGCGGTTCGGGAACGGGGCATTGCTCATGAGAGCAGCGAGCTGCCAGAAGGCGTGGTCACGATAAGCGCCGGGTATTATGCGCTGGTGTCGCAGGGCGACATGAGTGAAGCAGACACGCTCAAACAGCAGGCTGACCGCGCGCTCTATCAGGCTAAACGCAGCGGGCGCAATCGTGTCAGCGAACCGGTTTCGTAATTCGGATGTAAAGAAGGGTCAGAACAGCGTCTGCCGCGTCGTGACAACCTATCCTTATCACTGGTGGTGAACAGAGGAGACGGGAATGAGAACGGCACGATGCAGCTTTACGGTGGCAAGCGCGCTGCTGGCGCTCTCAATGAGCAGTCTGGCGCACGCGAACAACAATGACCTGTTCCAGACACTGTCGCCGTCAAGCACCTCGCTTGACGGTTACCGCTGGAAACAGCGCCCGGTGGTGATTTTTGCGCCTTCTGCGCAGGATGCCGATTATGTCCGGCAGCGTACGCTGCTGCAACAGCATCAGCAGGCGCTGCGTGAGCGTGACATGGTGGTGCTAAGTGATACCCGCCCTGCGGATAACGGTGTACTGCGTAAAGAGCTCAATCCTGCTGGATTTGAAATTGTGCTGGTGGGCAAAGACGGTGGCATGAAGCTGCGACAGACCCGGCCTGTCAGTGCAGAGGCCCTGCTTTCACTGGTAGACAGCATGCCGATGCGAAAGGCAGGCCAGAACTGAAAAAAGCGGGGCACTGAGGCCCCGCTTTTCCGGACGGTTGCTGAGAACGTCTTATTCAGGCAGGGCGTAAACCACCACCTGATCACCTACCTGATCTTTCAGGATGGTATTGCCCCCTGCCACAAACGCCACATACTGACGGCCTTTATATTCATACACAGACGGGTTCGCCACAGCCGGTGCCTCGACCTGATCGGACCACAGCTCTTCGCCGCTGTCCACGGAATAAGCACGAACCTTGGCATCCATTGAGGCACCGATAAAGATCACACCACCTGCCGTGATAGCCGGGCCACCAATGGTAGGTGAGCCCCAGCTTTCCGGCATAAAGAAGCCGTACTGCTGCGATGCCCCTACCGGACGACGCCACTTCACATCACCGGTGTGCATATCAATAGCCACGATTTCGCCAAACGGCGGCTGCCAGCATGGCATGCCCAGCCAGTTGTTTGCGACCATCAGACGCAGACCATACGGTGCGCCTTCCTGAGGTGCAAAACCGCTTTCATTGCCCGACCCGTTATCCGCTTTTTCATAGTCTTCGCGGCTGTAGAGCTTTATATACTGCACAATGTGCGAGGTGTTCACGATAGCGATCTGCTTTTGCGGATCGAAGGCTACACCGCCCCACTGTACGCCACCGGCACTGTCAGGATAGGTCAGCACACCTTCGCCTTTGGTTGTAGGCGGCGAATACATGCCATCGTAGCTCAGCTTGTCCCACAGACGTGAACACTGGCCCGCACCTACGATATCCGCCAGTTTCCAGATAGCCGGCTTTTTCGACTGATCCAGCAACGGAGCCGGTTTGGTCGGGAAAGGCTGTGTTGGCGAAAGTTTCTCACCCTGCACTGACCCGTCACCCTGCGGTACCGGACGCTCTTCAATTGGCCAGACATCCTCACCGGTCAGACGGTTAACCACGAACAGGAAGCCCTGTTTGGTGGCCTGAACCAGTGCCGGGATCTGCTTGCCGTCCACGGTAATGTCCATCAGCGTCGGCGCTGAGTTGATGTCGTAATCCCAGACGTCATGATGTACCCACTGACGTGACCAGACCACTTTACCGGTGTTGATGTCCAGGGCCGTGGTTGAGGTACCCAGCGGAATCGACTCGGTGCGATTGCCACCCCAGTAGTTCGGTGACGGTGAAGAGACCGGCAGATACACTAAGCCATTGGCTTCATCCGCTGACATGTGTGTCCAGACGTTTGCCGTCCCGGTGCGCGCGCGGACATCCTCAGGCAGCGCCTCAAAGGTCCACTCAAGCTTGCCGGTCTGCGCATTTACCGTAAAAATTGTGCCCGGAGGGGCCTCAGCATAGGCCCAGTCTTTTCCTGCCCAGCCAATCATCAAATGATTGCCCACCACCGTGGGTGGTTGCAGAATGGAAAGCGGGTATTTTGCGTTAACGGTGTTCCACTGGTCGATGTCCAGTACGCCTTTGTCTGCAAAATTCTCACACGGCTTTCCGGAATCCGCATCCAGCGCCCAGAGCTTGGCATCCACGGTACCCATGTAGACAATCTTCTGGCACGCCTGACCCGCCGCCGGATTTTTCGCCTGCCAGTACGAAACACCACGGTTTTTCAGCACCGGCTGCGTCAGCGCTTTGCGCGGGGATTTGGTGTCGTAATGCCACTTCTCTTTGCCCGTCCCCGGATCAAGTGCAATCAGACGGTCAAAGGGCGTACCGACATAGATGGTGTCATTGGCAAAGATGGGTGTGGCTGACCAGACGGTAGCTGGCGTATCGCCCTTGCCATCTGACACATCGCCTGTGTGAAATTCCCAGACCTTTTTGAGCTTGCTGACGTTTTCTGCGGTGATCTGCTTAAGCGGGCTGTATTTCTGTGCATTGAGCTGACCATGAAAACTGTCCCACGTTGCACTGGTGGGCACCAGCGGCGTGCCTGGATGCGCGGCAGACGCAACAGGCTGTCCCTCATGCTTACCCGTTGAAGCCTCACTGGTGGTTTTTGTGGTGCCGGCATCCTGCTGGTCGGCGGCGTCCACATTGAGCTTTTGCCGTGCGCCCATAGACGCCTCGGTGGCTTTATCTTCAGCATGCACTGAAGACGCACTGACAAGCATGGCCAGCGCCGTCAGGCTGACTTTGATCAGCGGTGAGTGATGTTTGTTTTGCACAGGTGGCTCCTCAGACTCTGACGCGATTGGCATGATGCCGTGGGGTTTTACACAGCGCGATAAGGCCAATGAGCCCGACGACCATGGCAGCGGTAATAATGTACTGATGCAGTAACGCAGCGGAAAAACCGATGCCAAATAACACAGCAAGCGTCAGGATAATCCAGAGCACCCGTACGCCCCGCCCCGCGGTGCCACGGACCATAAAGGTCAGCAGCGCCAGTACCACGCTGGCAATCGCCACGCCCAGGGCACCAATGGTGCCGGTTACGCCGGTGAGTGGCGTCAGCCACGCATAAAGCGCCACGCCAAAGCCGATAACGGCTGCAAGCAGCAGTAATATGCTGCCCAGCCGTGATGATTGAGAATGCAACATAGCAGGAGATCCCCTGTTGAAAGACGTCATAAAACCACGCAGGCACACGGAGTTGCGCAAAAAGGCCTGCCAAAAAGATAGCGCAACAGCCGGAAATCTATCCGGCCACATTACGTATCCAACGCTGTGAGTATAGATGAAGGTCAGCAACCTGCTCTGTGAATATAACTCTGCGTTTTCAAACGCATTATGCAGATATTTTATACAGCCATGAGCACCCACAATTTGCGGCTATTTGAATCGCCACAGGTTTAACAGACACCCCAACGTCATTTAAGAACTTAAACAAAGATGCTGTTGGCTGGTCCATGAAATCCCGGGTGACAAAAGATATCGCCCTGAATGCGCTGCTGATGGCCGTGTGGGGACGTATCCTCAGAAACAGGCGCTGGTTCACGCAGATCAGAGCAGTCCGTACACCAGTTATGAATAGCAGTCATTTTTGACATCACGCGGTCCGGAAGCAGCATAAACCGTTGCGGTGACGGCCAGGACAACGCTACCAGAAAGCTTTTCCGGTTGCTGAAGCGTGAATGGATAGGTAAAGATATGCAGACCAAAAGAAGAAGCCTGGAGTGATATTTTTTAATTACATGGGAAGGCTATGTAAGAGTAAATGTTAGCCTGGCTCAAGCGTTCAGAGGCGACCGACTAAATACAAAAACCAATATAATCAACGACTCAGGCGTGTATGAATGATCCGTGGCGATTCATACAACGCTGTCGCAATGTGCCTGTGATGGATAAATATCGTTCAACACGCCATTCAGAACACACACCAAAACGGCATACTGTCGCCGGAAAAGAAGGCCTGATATAGCTGAAAATACAGCCATGCGTCGCTGTCATAATAGGCGGCTGAAAAACGTTAGCTCCAGATCCAACAATGCTGGCGGGGGTGAAAAAAAAGTATAGAGACAAAGTTCTTGCCCTCTTGTTGCTGTGGTTGCTGAATGTGTGGTCATAGAAGAAGACACCAGAGACCGGACATTCAGGAACAACGGGCTTATGATGCCAGGCATGAACAGGAGAAAGGAATGTTTTACGAAGGAGAGCATTTCTAGTTACCTTTAAGGAGCTGGAAATGTCTGATTTCAATAAGATTAAAGACCGTGATCGTCACGGAAAAGCCAAACCACACTTTCGTGTGCCTTACCCAAGCTATGCGGCGAAATATTGCCATTATGCTGACCGTTATGGCAGACGATCACCGGGTGTGAGCTACAACAAAAATCCCGGTTGGTGGGATAACATCTTCACTACTCGCAAACGCCGTGCTGATGACCGCGCGAATGCAGGGAAGATTCTGCATGGCCGCGATCCCGATGGAATTGGCTGGCTGTGCGATAAAAGACCAACCAAGTATTATTGGTAATCCAGTCCCGCTTCGGCGGGCTTTGTCGTTATGCTTACCAGGGTGAAGTCTTACTTCACATTTCCTGCTGATAAGATTGGCCTGCCTTTAATAAAGTCCATATCAACCGACTCCCGCGTTTTCTGCAGGAAGTTTACAGGCAACAGCACAGTGTTCTGCTTTTATTGAATGCTGACCTGAAGAACAGAAAAAACGGCATGATGGCTAAGTTGAATATAAAGAAGTGAATTATGCAGTTGATGGCTTGAGCTGATACTTCATTGCCCCACCGTGCACACAGAACGTAAACGTTAATCACAAAAAGTTATTCCAAGATGGTTTCACGACACTGCTTGTTGCTTTGATTATTCCTGCGTTTTTCATGGAACCCGAAACGGGACCTGAACGCGTGCAGCACAGACGTCGAGAAATTTAACATCTCCGGCTGATTGTTTTGCCATGGTAACGCGCATGCCCGGATGTACATTTATTCTTAAACCCACGCGCAGGCGCGTTTCAGCCGGCAACCCCATATTGATGTGCCTTCATGCGCGTTCGCTTCGTTTGTCTGCCCATAAACGCTGACCGCGTGCATTGCAGTTAACAACGGGGATTGATAGCCAGGCTGCAAAGGGTATACTCTCCTGACATACCCGTCAGGCCTCTCCGTGATGCCCAAATCGACGGGTTTTTTGCTTTTATGTCAGTATAACTGCACCGCTTTTCACGCTGCCCCCATATGCACATGCTTTAGTCCGCGACCGTGCTAAACCCATAACCGCTTTTCTGCCGGTGTGGGTTAACAGCGTGGGATAGCCTTAACGCGCACCCCTTTATATGAACCTGTAATTTTTCAATACATCACGGTAAGATGCTGGCTATCCCGCTAATCCTGTCTTTCTGTGCTGCATTGCCGGCACCTGGGCGTAACAGCATTTATGAGTGAACTCTTATCTTCATCAGGCCTGATGGTCTCTGGCAGTGATGACATCACCCAGCGCCTTAAAGAATTTGTCAGTGATAAAGAGGCGTTCTCGGAGAATACCTGGCGTCAGTTGCTTAGCGTGATGCGCATTTGCCAGCGCTGGGCCAGTGAACACGGGCGCACGTTTTTACCCATGGCGCCGGCCTGCCTGCGCGATTACCTGCTCTGGCTGCAGGCCAGCGGCAAGGCCTCCTCGACCATTGCCACCCACGCCGCGCTGATTTCCATGCTGCATCGCAATGCCGGGCTGGTGCCGCCTAACAGCGCGCCGCAGGTGTTCCGCGCGATGAAAAAAATCAACCGCACCGCCGTGATTCAGGGAGAGCGCGCCGGGCAGGCCGTGCCGTTTCGTATTACGGATTTGCTGAAACTCGACACGTGCTGGCGTGCCTCCGAGCGGCTGCAGCAGGTGCGTGATTTGGCGTTTTTGCATGTGGCCTATGCCACTTTGCTGCGCGTCAGTGAAGTCAGCCGGCTGCGCGTGCGGGATATCACGCGTGCAGCAGACGGGCGCATCGTGCTGGATGTGGGCTGGACAAAGACCATTGTGATGACCGGCGGCCTGATCAAGGCACTGGGGGAGCTCTCCTCTGAACGCCTCACTGCCTGGCTTACGCGCTCGGGCCTGATCCATGAGCCGGATGCCTATATTTTCGGGCCCGTGCATCGGACTAATCGCGCTGTTCCCGCCACCAGTAAGCCCCTGTCCACGCGCGCGCTGGAAGACATTTTTGTCCGCGCCTGGCAAGAAGCCGGTCCGGGAAAAGATGCGCTCACCAATAAAAAACGCTACCGCGGCTGGTCCGGGCACAGCACGCGCGTTGGCGCCGCTATCGATATGGCCGCCCAGAAATACAGTACTGCCCAAATCATGCAGGAAGGGACCTGGAAGAAACCCGAGACGTTGATGCGCTATATTCGTCATGTGGATGCGCATGATGGCGCCATGGTGAACTTCATGGATGGGCATTTCCCGCCCTCGTAATGGCTGCAGGCGTACAGGGTAAACGCGTACGCTGAAACACGGAACAGGAGAAGAGCATGAAAAAACGGATAGTGGTCCTGCTGACGATGTTGCCTGCTGCGGGTGCTTTTGCCGCAGAGTGCGATAATGCCATGACGCAGACTGAGATGAACCAATGCGCAGCGACGGCCTACAAAACGGCGGATGCGGCCCTCAATCAAACCTATCAGCAGGTGCTCAGGCGCACTGACAGCGAGCAGAAAGCGTTACTGCAAGCGGCCCAGCGGCGCTGGATCGGATTTCGCGATGCGGATTGCGATTTCACCACCTCCAGCAGCCACGGTGGCTCTATCCATCCCATGCTGGTATCGCAATGTCTGCAGCAAAAAACCGAGCAGCGTACCAAAGAGCTCCAGGGGTTACTGCACTGTGAAGAGGGTGATCTGAGCTGTCCGCTGTAAGACACAGTTACTTACCGTTAAGAATAAAACCTGCCTGAAGTTCTGGTCTGACATGCCGATAATCGGGTGGCAGGCCAGACCACACTCTTCTCCTGCTGTCACGCTGTGACCCTGTTCTGTTAACAACAGACACAGAAACCCACACTCTGGCTTACGCGCCAGAGCTTACTTGCAGGACCTTTCTTCCGGCGACAGCGACCCTGTCTGACTGATCGTGTCCCCAATTTTGCTGTGTCACGCCGGCCACAGTATTTGTTTACAGGGGGATTTGGCATGCAGCCCGCACAGCATAATGAAGCCGCTCGCCTTAAGGCGCTTGAACAATATCAACTCATGAACACGTCCTCTTCAGAGGCGCTGGATCGTCTGACCATGCTGGCTGCCCGGCTGTTCCGGGTGCCCATGGCCTTTATTTCGCTTATCGACAGCGAAAAGCAGTTTTTCAAATCGCGCTACGGCCTGACCATTTGCGAATCTTCCCGCAACGTTGCGTTTTGTCATCACACGCTTGAGCAAGACGACATCCTGTGTGTCACAGACACCCTGCTGGACAAACGCTTTAATCAAAATCCGCTGGTACTGGGGTATCCGCACATCCGGTTTTATGCAGGTATTCCGCTCATTACGCCTGAGCAACATCGTATTGGCACGGTGTGCCTGGTGGATAGCCAGCCCAGACCCGCACTCACCGCCGTTGACCATCAGCACCTTACCGCGATTGCCTCGCTTGTCATGGATCGCATGGAAGTACACCGGCTGGAGCTGTTACGGCACAGCAGCCAGCAGCGGCTGGAGGCCATTTCGTCAACCTCCTCTGATGCCATCATCTGTACTGATATCAAGCAGGGCGTGATTTTCTGGAACCCCGCTGCCACGCGGCTTTTTGGCTACAGCGCGCAGGAGATGATGGGGGAATACGTGGCAAACCTGGTCTCTGAGCGTTCTCAGACCGATTATCGTCAGGAGTTGGCGCGCATGATGGCTGAGCAGGCGGTGACGTCACCGCCGCGGCGTATGCAGATCTGGGCACTGCGACGCAACGGCCAGGAGTTTCCGGCGGAAGTCTCGTTTTCAGGCTGGCAGGAGGAGCAGGAGCGGCTGGTCGGCATGATTGTCCGCGATGTCACTGACCGGCATGCCAGTGAGGCCCGTTTGTGTGAGCTCGCCTCGCTGGACATGCTGACCCGGCTCGCCAGCCGCAGCGCATTCATGGATCAGCTCACGCAGCTCACGCAGGCTGCGGTGCCTTTTACCTTGCTGATGGTTGATCTGGACGGATTCAAAGAGGTCAACGACATGCTGGGCCACGCCGCAGGGGATGCGCTGCTGTGCCACGTCGCCGAACAGATCCGCACAGTGTGCCGGCATGCCATCCTTGCCGCCCGCCCGGGAGGGGATGAGTTTGTGGTTCTGCTGCCAGAGAGCGGTCAGGCGGCAACGCTGACTGCAGAGGCGCTGATCGCAGCTATACAGCGACCGTTTAACTATCAGGATTCGCCGGTCACCGTGGGGGCAAGCGTGGGGATCGCCGCGTATCCGCAACATGCACGGGATGCCTCTGCCATTATGTCGGCCGCCGATCTGGCCCTTTATCAGGCCAAAGCTGCGGGTAAAGGCTGCAGCGTGCAATTTTTACCGGTGTTTCGGGAGGCGGAGCAGCAGCGCCGTCGCCTGGAGCGAGAGCTGGAAGTCGCCGTGCGCCAGCAACAGTTTGTGCTGTTCTATCAGCCACAATATTGTGCACAAAGCGATGACCTTATTGGCTGTGAAGCACTGTTGCGGTGGCAGCATCCGGTACGCGGTCTGCTCTTGCCCGATGCGTTTATGGGCATGCTGATGAAAAGTTCGTTGTCGATTATGCTGGGTGAGTGGGTGCTGCGCAGTGCGCTGCATCAGGTCAGCCAGTGGCGCCGGTGCTATCCCGGCTTACATGTCAGTATCAATCTCTTCCCGCGTCAGCTTGATGATATCCGGCTGGACCGGCTGCTGGGCGAATTAACGCAAAATGACGCCAGTTTTGTGCATTTTGAAGTGGACGAGTCCCTGTTTACCTCACTGGTTCAGGAGGTGCCGGCACGTTTTCACGCCCTCAGAAGAACCGGTGCCCGCTTTATCATCGATCACTACGGGCGCACGCTGGGTGCCGTAAACCTGCTGCAATATGACTTCATCGCGGGCCTGAAAATCGATAAATCCCTGACGGCGCAGCTGGCAGAGAGCAGCCGGATTCGCATGATGTTCAGCGCGCTTGCGGCACTGGGCCGGAGCCTTGATCTCCGTGTGCTGGCAGAAGGTATAGAGAGTCCCGCGCAGCGTGCGCTGGTCAATGAGGCGCAGTGTGACATTCTGCAGGGTCATGCGCTGAGCCAGCCCCTGAGTCCTGACGAATTTGAACGGCTGTTAACGGCCAGAGGAGCGGCCTGATGAACACGCCCTTCATGACTTTTTTTCGCGTACCCGTCCTCCTGATGAGCCTGTCCGGGAGGCGTTATGCTGACTGACCTCACGGACGATCACCGGCGTCATCGCGCGCTGGACGCGCTGCGTGAAGCCGATGAATGCCGCGATGACGTGCTGAACAAATTTGTCCGGCTGGCAAGCCAGGTACTGGGCATGCCGGGCTGCTTTATTTCTGTCCTGGACGATCACGAACAGTACATCCGGGCGGCATGCAACTTTTCACTCAAACAGACCACGCGTGAAGACTCGCTCTGCCGTTACGTGGTGGATGATGACGCGGCCATGGTGGTGCCGGACACCTGGCTGGATGCGCGTTTTGTCACACACCGGTTTGTCACAGGTGAGCCTTTTATCCGGTTTTACGCTGGGGTGCCGCTGAAAAACCGGGAGGGGCTGATTCTGGGCACGCTCTGTGTGACAGACAGCAAGCCCCATCCCTTTAACGCAGAGCAGCTGGATACCCTGACGCTGCTGGCCCGGCTGGTGATGTCGTTTCTGGAAGCCTGGCACGCCTCCGGCTTAACCGATCCGGTGACGGGCCTGCCTAACCGGCAGCGTCTGCTTCGCGATCTGCAATATCTCGCCGCGTCCGGTGACGTCACGCCGCGGCGCCTGGTGTTAATTGATTGCATTGATATGCCGCGCGCCTACGAACTGGCGCGTTCAATGGGTATGGGCCCGGTCGAGGGCCTGCTGAAAGACGTGGCCACCCTGTTGCCGTTGCGCCTGCGTCCGGCGCTCGGAGAGCTGCTCTACACCGTGGCGACGGGGCGTTTTGCCCTGCTCACCCGCCATACCAGCCGCCTGAGCGCAGAGTGGATTGCCGGCCGGATGGAGGGGATCACGGCCGATCTGGATGACAGTCTGACTGTGGCGCTGACCACGCACACAGGCCAGGCGGATTTCACTGCAGATGCTTTTACGGCCCATGACATCCTGCGCCGGGCCGTCAGCGCCTTGCATGACGCTATCGGCCGGGGCGTGCCGTCGGTGACCTACAGCATGTCCTCCAAAGTGTATGACACGCGTGATGACACGCTGATGCAGGAATTTGCGGCGGCCCTGCGTACTGAGGGCGGACTCTATCTGGTTTATCAGCCTAAAATGTGTCTGCAAACCGGCGCGCCCATTGGTCTGGAAGCGCTGATCCGCTGGCGTCATCCGGTGTATGGCGAACTCTCGCCTGTGGCCTTTGTGCCGCTGGCAGAACAGACGGAGCTGCTCGAAGCCATGACCCGCTGGGTGATTGATCGCGCCATCGGACGCCTGGCGCGCCTGCGCGCGCACTGTATACAGCTGCCCATTACGGTGAACGTCAGCCTCAATGATTTTGCCCGCGAGAGCTTTGCGGCCCTGCTTGAAGAGCAAATGCAGCAGCATCGGTTACCCACCTCGCTGCTGGGCATTGAGTGCCTGGAGACCGAACGCATCATCGAAAGTCCGCTGGCCATGGCAGGCCTGGTGCGGCTGAAGCAGCGGGGATTTAATATTGCGCTGGATGACTTTGGCACCGGGTACAGTAACATCAGCTATCTGCGACGCATGCCGCTGGATGTGATCAAACTTGATCGCTCTCTTATCAGCGATCTCTCTTCAGATATGGCGTCGCGTATTATTGCGCGCAGCATTATCAGCATGCTTAAAGAGCTTGATTATGTGGTGCTGGCTGAGGGTGTTGAGAATGCAGAAACCGTGCATACGCTGACGGAATATGGCTGCGATCAGGCCCAGGGCTTTTTCTATGCCCGCCCGATGACGGATGCCGATCTGGATACATGGCTGTTGTGGAAACTGCGCGAGCTGTGCCGCTGAGTCCGGTTATCAGGCGTCCAGAGCCCGTGATGGCTGCATCACGGGCTCTGGACGCGGGCGATTAATTGAAAACCATCCCGCCATCGATGAGCAGTGACTGCCCGGTCATGTAGTCAGAATCCGGACCGGCCAGAAAGGCTACGCAGGCCGCCACATCCTCTGGCTCAGAGAGCCGTCCCAGTGTGATGCGTTTTGCAAACTCTTGTGTGCCATAGCCCTCCGGCTGACCTGCCGCGGCAGAAATCTGCCGATCAATCGCTTCCCACATCGGCGTTTTCACAATGCCCGGACAGAATGCATTAACCGTGATCCCGGCGGCGGCCAGATCGCGTGCCGCGGTTTGGGTCAGCCCGCGCACGGCAAATTTGCTGGAGCTGTAGACAGCGAGCTCCGGGTTACCGGTGTGCCCCGCCTGCGAGCAGGCATTGATAATCTTGCCCCCATGCCCCTCTGTCGCAAACGCCTGCACCGCGGCCTGAATGCCCCAGATTACACCTTTCACGTTGATGTTATAGACTTTGTCCACAACCTCTTCGGTGATCTCCGCAATCGGCGTGGAAGGCGCCACCCCGGCGTTATTCACAATCACATCAAATCCGCCCAGCCTCTGGCGTGCCTCTTCAACCGCACCAAACACCTGTTCGCGCTGTGCCACATCAGCCTGCAGCGCAATCGCATTACCACCGGCGGAGACAATCTGGTCAGCGACCTGCTGCGCGGTCTGCGCGTTGTAATCGCTGACCGCCACTGCAAAACCGTCCTGCGCCAGGCGCCGCGCAATCGCCGCGCCAATGCCCTGACCGGCTCCGGTCACCAATGCCACTCGGGTCTTCATCGCGTTATCCTTTTATAGGTGATTAAAGCAGCTGACTGAGGTGCAATTGCCCCATCAGCAGCGGGTTATCGCTGTAGTCAACAGGCACGGCCACCACCGCCGGGCCCTCCACATCCATAGCGCGGCGCAGTGTGGGTTCAAGCTCAGCGGCACTGTTCACCGAAAAGCCCGCGGCGCCAAAGGCTTCGGCGTAAGCTTTAAAGTCCACCGGACCAAAATTCACGCCCGAGACGCGCTGGTACTTTTTCTCTTCCTGAATCGCCACCATGTTGTAGGCGTTATCTACCCAGATAATGTGCAAAATGTTGGCTTTGAGCCGCACCGCGGTCTCCAGCTCCATGCTGGACTGCAGAAAACCGCCGTCTCCTGAAACAGAGACCACTTTGCGGGAGGGATCCACCAGCCAGGCACCGATCGCCCACGGCAGGGCCACCCCCATGGTCTGCTGTCCATTGGAAATCATGATTTGGCGGGCACGGAAGCTGTAGAGATAGCGGGCAATCCAGATATGAAAGCTGCCCATGTCCACCGTGAGGCTGACGTCACTGTTGATGATGTCCTGCATGGCACGCACAATCCGCAGAGGATGCAGGGCAAACTGATCAAGGCTCGCGCCCTGTAGTGCCAGCAGCTGACGCTGATGCTGCCGATCGTCAAGAATAGCGGAAGCCGCGGGGCTGAGCTGCAACGGCGTGGTCACGCGTTCGGCAATTTTGCGTACCGTTTGCGCAATGTCTCCGACCAGTTCGGCATCGGGCAGGTAGCGGTTATCGGTCTCTGCCGGCAGCACATCAATATGCACCAGTATCGCATTGCCGCTGTTCCACATGGCCGGTTCATACTCTACCGGGCTGTAGCCGATGGTGATGATCAAATCGGCCTGCTGCAGCAGACGATCCCCTGCCTGGTTATTAAACAATCCGATACGCCCGGCAAAGCGGGAGAAATGCTCCTGACGCACGGCGCCGGCTGCCTGATAGGTGCTGGTCACGGGAATATGACTCTTGCTTAACAGCGCATGAATGGCCGCGCTGTTTTCCGGCTGACTGGCCATCAGCCCCAGCAAAATCACCGGATTTTTGGCGCGGGCGATTTCACGGCTTACCGCCTCCACCAGCGCATCCGGCGCGGCGCCCAGCGTGACGCGGCCTTTATGCTGCAGCAAGCTGCCGGTCACCGGCTGATCGACGATGTCCTGTGGCAGACTGAGAAATGCCCCGCCTCCACGCCCGTTCTCAGCATGACGAAACGCATTCGACACGCACTCGGCCAGCGCGGCCCCGTCGGTGACCTCCACCGCAAACTTGGTGACCGGACGGAACATCGATACCGTGTCCATGCTCTGATGCACCTGCTTTGCACTGTCCGAGCGTTTTACCGCCCCGCCAATGGCCACCACCGGATCCCCCTCACTGGTGGCGGTGGCCATGCCGGTCACCAGGTTAGAACAGCCAGGCCCGGAGGTCACCAGCGCGACGCCGGCGTTGCCGGTGAGCCGGCCCACCGCTGCGGCCATGAACGCGGCATTGGCTTCGTGTCGCACGGGGATCAGTTCAATGCGTGAGTCCACCAGCGAATCAAACACCTTATCGATTTTCGCGCCGGGAATGCCAAACACATGGTTGACGCCCTGGGCTTCCAGTTGCGCCACGACCAGATCGGCCCCGCTACGCCAGGTTGTATGGGTTTTCAGCTCTTTCATCTCTACCTCTGTCCTTAACTTTCAACGGAGCGGATAGCTTCATCCAGGTTGTCGGGATTTAAATTGGCCTGCAGGAAGTCGCGATCCTGGGGTAAGTCGATCACGAGCTTGCTGATGGCACCGAACGTCAGCGTGCCCCTGGCCAGTTCGTAGTCGAGGATGTGGCCACCCCCCTGACGATCGCGGGTGATAAAGTGCTCGTGGTAACCCGCCACGTTGATGCCCTGCATGTATTGTGGCGTGCGAAAGCCAATGAGCTCGCCAGCCTGCTGATGAAACGCAAACACAGGCTGGTTGCCCAGGACTTCGGGCATTGAGCGATAGGGTCGGCACTGATAGGGCACGGTGCGGGTCTGCACGGCGGTAAACTCGCCGCTGATGCGCAGTGCGCAGAAGTGGTTATCAGAGGTGATGACGCTGTCGATCACGCGATGCACCGCTTCCCGGCTGGCGGTCTCACTGAAGTGGTGCTCATATTCAGGGGTGAAGAAGGTCATGACCGCGAAAGGAGACTGCTGTTCCGGATGGGCCGGACGGGCACTGCCGTCGGCACGGAGCTGATAAACTTCACGATCAAACGCCACCAGTTCGCCATCGAGCTGATTGAACGTGCCCAGTCCAAAATCGCCCCGCTCCAAGAGCGCGGCGACGGTGGTGGCGCCGTCGTACACGCCGTGCAGCAGCGCGCTCATCAGTGAGGTCTGATAGATAACCTTTTCTGCTGAATGCGTGGCCAGTTTACGGACGGTGTCGGTAAGTTGTTCCTCGCACGAACAACCGGATACAAAATCATACATTTCCTGCCTCACAAACTGATAGTTAAGCCGTGTTAATATCAGGATGAGCCAGCGTGCTCACAGAATCCAATAGCGAAAGCTGCCAACTTTGAGACGTTTTTGATATGGAACTTCGCCATTTACGTTATTTTGTTGCCGTTGCGGAGACTCTGCACTTTACCCGTGCCGCCGAAATGCTGGGCATCTCGCAGCCGCCGCTGAGTCAGCAGATCCAGCGCCTGGAGCATGAGATAGGCACTCCACTGCTCCGGCGTCTGACGCGGGGCGTGGAACTGACTGACGCCGGCAGCGCCTTTTTACCGGACGCCATGCAGATTGTGCAGCTGGCGGATCATGCGCTGGAGAAAGCCCGCGGCGTGGCGCGTGGCATGAGCGGCCAGATGTCACTGGGATTTGCCAGTTCAGTGGCCTTTGGCGCACCTGTGTTTACGCTGCTGGAGCGCTTTAAAACGCGCTACCCGGCGATGGAGCTCATTACGCGTGAAGAGAACATGGCGCTGCTGATGCAGGATTTGCGTGACGGGCAGCTTGATGCTGCGTTTATCCGGCTGCCGTGTGAGAGCAGCAAAGCCTTTAATCTGCGGGTGATCAAAACAGAACGCATGATGATAGCCCTGCCTGCAGGGCATGCGCTGAGTGGAGCAGGTACGCTGGCGCTGACGCAGCTGGCCGATGACGCGCTGATTATGTTTCCGCGCGAAGTTGCCCCCAGCCTGTATGAGTTGATTGTCAGTACCTGCCTGCGTGCCGGCTTGTCTGCCGCGCGCTTTCAGCAGGCCCCGCAGATAGCGGCCTCACTGGGCATGGTTGCCGCCGGCTGCGGCATTGCGTTGGTTCCCGCTTCGCTGTGCTGTATTGGTCATCCACAGCTGCGGTTTTGTGAAATCGAAAACAACACACTGTTTACGGATATCGCCTTTGCCTGGCGTCGCAGTCATCCAAGCCGGAGCGTGCTGCACCTGCTGAGTCTGCTCAACGAGCAGTAGCGCCGCGGGTGCGGTGCCGCGTTCAGGGCGTGTCGTCTGGTGTGAAGGCATTCACTTTGCAGACTGGCTTGAAGGCCAGGCTGATAAGCGGCCCCCGGTTAACTGACCTGCCCTTTCGCTTCACGGAGCGGGGTCCGTGGGTCAGGCGCGTCAGTAGGGTGATGAGCCACATTGTTCCCTCCGGCGTCTCTTTATCACCGGATGGGTGTCCGGCTAAACCTGTGCGCTGTTAACCCGGCGCCCGATGTCTTTGAGCTGGGAATATTTTTCCAGTAGCTGAGGCGCGTCGTCAAGGCTCATGGCAAACATCCACATGTAGGTCATCACAGAATAGACATGACCTGCCTCAACATGCCCCCGCAGACTCATCACCAGAATGGTGCTGCCAAACAGCAACGCGGCCACGCTGCCAATGGCGAGATACCCCAGCGCTTCCCGATCCGAGAGGCAGATGCGCAGGCGTGCCAGCACGCTGTAGTGTCGCACCAGCGGTGAAGCGGGGGCATGACTCACCATATCCACTTCTTTTTCCAGCCGGTTATTCAGACGCAGAAAAAGCTGCTCGTTTCGGCGTGTGAACCTTTTAAGAAACAGCGCAAAAAACACCAAAATGCCCAGACACGCTATCCCTGACCAGAACTCAATGATCAGCAGCATGCTCGCCGCTCCCACAATTGAGGCCACAGAGGTAATCAGCACCGGCAGGTGCTTCTCAAAAAAGTCCACAAACTCTCGTGATAAGGTCACGCGTGCCGCCACCATGGAAGCACGGTTATTTTCCTGACGCTGAGCAAGGATCACAGGCACGGCCATTTCAGCATAAATGCGCGCAAACGTGCGCGTATCAACGCTGCGTCGCGCTGCGCCAATCAGCCACATCACAAACACCATCACGGCATAGAGCACGGCATGCAAGGCATTGCCCGCCAGTATGGCATTCACCGCAAAGCCCGCTAACAGGGGATAAAGTAAATAGAGCGCATTCTCAGCAATCACGAGCCCCAGTGTGATAATGAGTTTTTTGCTGTGACGCAGTCCCAGCCTTTTAAGCGTGGCAACTGCACCTGCAGGCGCCTGCTGAGTGTGTTGAGTATTCAGGATATTCATAACGTCTTAACTTAAGCATGTGTTTGAGCGAGCGCTCAAACTGAATGCGAGTCTATTTGAGCGGTCGCTCAAAGTCAATGCGCCTTTTGACTTAGAAGAAGACAGCGCCTATTTGGCATATAAGACACAAAGAAGCGAATGGGTATAAGAACTGGAGGGTTTAGAAATTTAAGCTACACACGACTCATAATCGCTTGGTCGCTGGTTCAAACCCAGCAGGGGTTACCAAATTTTATCTTTAAAATCATATAATTAATCCACCTTTCGAGGTGGCTTTTTTGTTTTAAGAATTTGCCATTGGCAGCAAAATGGCAGCAGATTTTTCGATGCCGCCCTAGCGATAGGCAATTGGAGCCTAAAAATTTACATAGAACATGCTAATGCAGCTCCTGATAAGTGCCCAAAAAACATGTATGCTTGTTGTGCCAACGCTAATTTCGGATCAAGATTGATTCAATTGATGATATGAACCTGCGTTTCTATATAACTGCTTGAACAATGCAATTAAGTTATCAAGCAATTTTTTTATTTAGATAAGATCTACAAAAACTTTTGCATCCAATACTTAATAGTTTCATAAAAAATCTATTTAATTTGATAGGGAATATAGGAGCTTGATTTATGAGCATGTTTAAATATTTAGTTTCAAACAAACCTTCTGAGTTAGTTAAGCTTAGTAAAAGGGAATATTTCGAGCAGTTAATAGAAATAGATCCAAAAAAAGCGGAAAGAGCTTTCGAAATGGCATGGGCCACTAGAAACTTTGAAATTGAAATGTATTGGAAAAGAGCTACATATTTTTGGGCTTTTATAGCCAGTACATTTGTCGGATACTTCGCTTTAATCTCCTCTGACAACTATTTCAAGCCAGATAAGTTTAATCATGTTGAAGTGTACTTTTTAATATGCATTGGATTTGTATTATCTTTAGCATGGCATTTTACTAACATAGGTAGTAAGACTTGGCAACGCCACTGGGAGGTTCACGTTGATTTACTTGAAGATGCCTTTACTGGCCCCTTATACAAAACTGTTTATCCAACGCAGACTTATTCTGTTTCTAAAATAAATGAGATTGTGAGCTGTGTTTTTGTAATAGTATGGTTTCTTCTAGGTTTTAAATACCTATTAGACCAAAATCTTATTCGTTCTATTGAAGATACAAACTCTGTTAATATTTTCGTAGTTGTTAGCACAATAATGTCATTGCTAGTTGTAGTTTCGATGATTTGTGGATACGGAAGAGGCCGTTTCGGTTCAAGACCTATCACTATGTATAGACGCAAAGTAGAGTATAGCGAAGATTGATTTCACAATAAGCGCCCTAAATTTTAAATATACCTTAACCAGTTGATATTTTGATCGCAATAACAAAGGTGCAACTACGCATAGTTGCACCTAATAACCAAAGTTTTTTATTTTTTTGAAATTTTTGATTGGCTGTAGCATAGTCAAATATCATCCAAAATCACAGCCATAGCGGTTGCTGCTGATTTCTTCCCGGATGCGGAGGAACTGGCTTAACCGTTCCGGGCTTCATAATGATCTCAGAAACCGTTTCATGGGATTTAAACGTGCAGCTGCAATTAATACTCTGGCACTGGTTATAGCGCTCTTTGGTTGTTGCTGATACCTGAAAGCTGCTACGTGTATGTGCCGCATTCCCGCATAAAGGACAATTCATCATCGCGTTGTCTCCATAACCCAATTGAAATGGATAATACTTAATTTAACCATTTTGAGATAGCACTCATTCCATTTCGAGCGAATCTATTTTCACTTCAAACTCAATGCTGGTCGTGTAGCCATTGTCGGCGTTAAGACTGTGCGTCAGCGTCGTAATAATCCATTCCCCCGAATCAATCACCTGTTTAAACCCACTCACCTTCACCGGCATTTCCGTGTAGAGATCTGCACGCCCACGCGCCAGCTGGATGGAGAAGGTTGCCACGCCGCGCGGTAGCCGCTCCCACTGCATTTTGGCGGCGCGCTCGGCGTTGCTCCGGTTGGCATAGGTGCGGCTCAGCACCAGCACGTTCTCGTCGGTGCCGATCAGGTAATCGCCCTGCTTTGCCTCCGGCTCCTTCTTCTTGGCCGTGGTTTTACGCCGCCTGCGCTTCACCTTGGTTTCCGGCTTCTTTGCAGGTTCACGGGTGTGCAGCCAGCTGGCGATCACGCCGGTGTAGGCGTCGCGGTCAGCCAGCGTAAAGCGGTGCCCGTCACCGTCTTGACGTTTGATGGTGATCACCGGCAGCACCTTGCCGCTCGCCGTTTTGCCCTGCCCCTGCCGGATAAAAAGCAGATTGCCGTCCTTGATACAGGCCACCGCGCCGCACTGTTTCGCTAGGCGCATTAAAAAGCTGGCGTCTGACTTTTTAGTCTGATCGATGTGATCAAATGCCATTTTCGCCACGTCGTCGCCCACCGCCGTTTTGAGCTTGTGACGCCCAGCAATCTCTTTCACCACCTCACCGACGCTGGTCTGGTGCCACGACTAATGGTATGAACCGCCGGTGAGCTTTGACGTGCTGGCGCGCGCGTTCCGCGCAGCCATGCATCACAGTTCGCCGATCAACGTAAAGCGTAACATTCTGACCAGCACCTTGATCCCGCATCCGCTGCTGAGCCAGCAGGCGTTTAGCCGCTTCCCAGGACTATCTGGTGTTCGGCAACGCCTATCTGGAGAAGCGCACCAACAAGCTCGGCGGCGTGCTGGCGCTTGAGCCAGCACTGGCAAAATTTACGCGACGCGGCACCGATTTAGACACCTACTGGTTTGTGCAGTACGGCATTAACACACAGCCCTATGAGTTCATGAAAGGCAGCGTGTTTCATCTGATGGAGCCGGATTTAAACCAGGAAGTTTACGGCCTGCCGGAATACCTTTCGGCGTTCCCGTCCACACTGCTAAACGAGTCGGCAACGCTGTTCCGCCGCAAATACTACCTGAATGGCAGCCATGCCGGTTTCATCATGTACATGACCGACGCCACGCAGAATCAGGAAGACGTGAATAATATCCGCCAGGCAATGAAAAGCGCCAAGGGGCCGGGGAACTTCCGCAATCAGTTCATGTACTCGCCGAACGGGAAGAAGGACGGGATTCAGATCATCCCGCTGTCAGAGGTGGCAGCTAAGGATGAGTTTCTTAACATCAAAAACGTGAGCCGTGACGACATGATGGCCGCGCACCGGGTGCCGCCGCAGATGATGGGAATCATGCCGAATAATGTTGGGGGGGTTGGGGAAGTAGAGAAAGCTAGCGAGGTTTTTGTAAGAAATGAAATACTGCCTCAACAAAAAAGAATTCGAGAGATGAACACATGGTCAGGCATAAATGTTATTAATTTCCTCAAATATAAATTTATTTAAATGAGGCTGACGCAAGGCCAGCCTTATAAAATCAATCCTTTAAAATGGTCTTAACTGCTCGGCCAATCAAGTCATGTTTTACAGAGATACCCATATCAAGCCAGTGCACTGAGTTGTAATAATAACTATCGCCAAGCTGCAATTTTTTTAGAAGACCTTTAACTCTGGATTTATTAAGGCAGTCAATTGATTTTAATGCTGCCTTCTCTCTTATTTTCGATGAATAGTCATTCAACAAACTCACTATCTTATCATCACTCAGGTTTTTAAATGACTTAGCGGGCAACCTTGAAATAATAATTGGTATTATGTTTTTATTTAAATTCAAATCAATCAATTCCCCCTCCCTGCCCTTGCCGATTTTGAGAGCAACATCAGCAACTCGAGCATAAGCTGAATTATTATCTACGAAACTTAAAAGACTAGCTGACCTTTTTTGCAAATTTGCATCACTCAACAACGATATATCTATCCATTCACCATTCTTGTAAAAGTAATCTAAAACTTCACTTGATATATATATATTACCATTCGATACAATGCTTCTAATCAACATGAGGTCTTCTTTGTACATGCACGAGGAAAGCCATGTTACTAATTCTGATGTCATTCTATTGGTAACAAATTCCTTAGCACTACCTGAAAAAAAATCGTCCTTAGTTTTGCCTTCCGGTAGTATAGATAACAACCGCTTATCATAATAGTCACTACATCCATTTGATAAAATCCCCCTTATCAGAGGCAAATATTTTTTCTTATTTAATTTTGCTAAACACACAAGAGGGATGGCACTCAATGAGAACTTATCATTTTCTTTTACCAATAAATCATACTCTTCGTAGACTTGACAGCTTGAGATATATTGATCATAATATTCTTCATTATTACTAGAAGCATTCTTTATAATTAAAACTGACTTAGCCCTATCGCGATAAAACGCCCTATTTGCACTTGATAGATACTCTAAAGCTCGCAATCTCAATTTATAGTCATCACTCTCAATGACTTTCTCAATCAAATCCACACTTAATAAATTACGTTCTTTTAATTTATCAATGCACAATAGCTTTATTTCTGTATTTTTACTACTTAAACCGATATATAATCTTTCATTATCGAGGCTATCCTGCCCCTCGCGCAAATAGCTTAATGCTTTAGCACTTAACATTGAAGGTTGTAACTCAATATACTTGTCAAATCCTTTTACGACACTCTCTCTCATTTCAATTAAGATTAATGCTTCTCGAACTAAAGCATCTGTTCGATAGTTTTTATTATTATACTCAGAAGTCAGGATTGGGATATCATTAACTTTACCTAAATTAGCAAGATATTTTGCAGCCGCAATTTTAACTTCATCGCTTTGACCTTCTCTAAACCAATCTTTGACTTCTTCACTTCTATATTCATCAAGTTCAAGACCTATTAGAGTCAATGCCTCTATAAGCTTAGCCTTAAGTTTGCCTTCAAAGTATAGAAGATAGATTTTCACCGGCACATCATCTAGATCTAACCACTCCCACAATGGAGTATTATGATTATCAAAAGAATCCAATCCAGCAGAAGCCAACGCCAACCGCTCTCTATAACCAATATCAAATTTATCCTTATGTAAGAAAATTAAATTTGAATCGTGAGCACCTAAATACATTTCATCATTACCATGCTTATTTAGAGAGCTAGCTAACAGTCTAAAATAAGCAACATCTTCAGAAGTTAAATTATTTCTCTCATCCTTTTTCATCTCTTCTGCAAGTTTGTTTATAAAGTTAGTGCTTTCGTTAGAAAAACCTGAAAGCTCTTCGCCTTCCGCTATCGAAACCTCACTTGATTTATTCTGCTTATTTTTATCCGTTCCCTCGCTAACAGGATTACTTAGCTCACTCTCAAATAATTCATTGACATAGTTTGTAAGGAATCTTCTTAACTTGAATTCGAAAGAACGTGCATCATTAAATACTTCGTATAGCACCTCTTTTTCTCTGATCAACTTTTCTTTAAAATCGATCACTTTCTTAAGCTCAACCCCGGGGTCTTGTAATAGATTTTTCTCTACATCTTTAAAAAGCATTAGCATCTGAGGAACTCCCTCAGACTGAAATTTTTTAAACGATAATGAAAACTCTTCTTCAAAGCCAGACGTATAAATTCCTGACTTATCTGGAGGCGTCCCCCATCGTTTCCAAAGCATACCAACAAACAATTCGCAGCTAGCCAAGTCCTTATTTATTATTTCTTGAGGCCTTCCAATCCCGCCAATAGTTTCTTCCCAACCAACCATATCAATTTGATATCCGGTTAAATTAGAGTTATTCGCATTATATTCAGCTGCAACATCTCTAGCTAACTCCCTTTCTAAAGTTAAATCGCCAGGGGAACCAATAAATACCTTAATTATTTTCCTTGTACTCTTCATTTCAAATCCTCTATTTTTTTCTTTTCATAACATATTTCCAGATTTTAATGAAGATCCGACAGTTTGATGGGTTTGCCTATTCTAGTCAGCGCGCGCTCGTACCCCCGCCACGCCTGCCCGCTTTATGCAGTGGTTTTCATGCACCTGCCTGACATAAGCAAAAGCCCGCCAGAACTGGCGGGCCGAGGCTAAAGCGATCCTTTTCGGATCATGCGAATTCATGCGGCATAGACACGCACTCTTCACTCCAGCTTGAAGTCGTCCACAGACGGGAGTTTAAAAGCGACAAATCCCTCAGCCATGTCTATGAACTCCATTCCTTGCTGCAATCAAACGGGATACGGGATCTCAAGCATGAAAACGAAGTCGTGAGTTTTACCGAGCCAATAGCCCCCGCCACACTTTTTTGGCCGTTGGAAAAACACCTATTCGCCAGGATTGTAGTAGGTAAGCACTTCACCCTGATAAATGATTTGGAATTTTTCGGGACTTTTAGCCATAACCTAACGCCTCACAACTCTGATAATGTTCGGACTTACCTTCCGTAAGCGTTTCCGGTCTAGTTAGAGATTCCCATTCGATCACATTTCACTGCATCTAACATCTGAAAAAACTATTCAGAAGCCTGCATCATGCGTGAATATTCGTGGCTGCTAACCCTTCGCATCAGCTCATCCGTCAGTTCTGACACCCACTGAATAGTAAGCTATTTTTCATCATCACTACAATCACTGACAGCAACGAGTTTTAAAAGAAATCAATACGCTGAAGCTTCACCGACTCCAAAAGATAGTCCTGCATGTTCCTTCCTCTGCTTACAACTACTGCTTATGCATACAGCATAGAAAATCCAGTAGGAATTGGAACTATTTTTTATTTATCAATGGGATTGATCTGAACCTTGCCAGATCAGAATGGTTCTTCCTGCAATCTGCCTTTCCCGTAGAAAAGCCGCATTTTCGCCCCTGCATTGAGGCTACAACCCTTAAGCAACAGCCCAATTTCATATTCATCACCGTTGAATCCCCTGGCTTTTAGTTCAAGCTCTAACAGTCGGCGCTCTGGCCCCCTACAGTTATTGACAGAACTCCAAGGGCGGCAATGCCGTTAGAAGGAACGGCCTTCGCTGACGCTTAGGCTAATTTGGCTACGGCTTCCCACTTCACCGAATGCGTGAATACTTAAACATCTTGATAGTGAGGCGAGTGAATGCTCTGTACATCTTCAGCGTACTCGTTGCCCATTTCGGTGATTTCGTAGCAGAAGCAGATCACCACATCATCACGAGCAACCAGTAGGTTGTCTTGCGCCATCGTATAAGACGCCCAGCAGCTGACAACGGAAGCAGACGCCAGCACAGCGTTCATCTTCTCCTTAGATAAAAGTGTATCGCGAAGGTAGCGAAGCTCGCGCTTAACCGTAACCGGCATATTGATAATTTGCTGGAACTGATCAATGCACCAGAGCGATGCCCATGCGCAAACGGCTTTCAACATATCACGCAGGATTTAGCCGATTTCATCATCCTTTTCGCCCTGCATTACAAAGCCATCAATGTTCTTCGAGATGTATTTGGCGATGTAATTAGCGTCGCTGCCTTTAATCGGGTCGAAAGGTTCAGAGTGGATCAGAGTGGAAACGTGCTTTACGTGCCTGCGGCATGTTAGCGCCGCGCGAATACGCGCCTAAATACGACAACGATGCGTATTACGCGGGCTTGAGCCGTTTGATTTGGCTATGAAGCCGCTCTGGCAGTAAATGTCGTGATAACACAAGGGTAAGGTAATGGTATAGACGTCACCCATGCACTTGGTTTCATTGAAAATGTCTTTAAAGCCACGCATTCTGATCATTAGTTCTATCACTAACCAAGATATCAATCCGTGGGTTCCTGTTTCCCACAGTACAATACGCCTCATCACTACCACGCTGAGTTTCATTATGCGTGTGAGGCACGCTGAGTTTCATTATGCGTGTGAGGAAAGACGGGCCGCATTCTGCTTCAGGGAGAGCCGTCAGGTGCTTTTATTGGGGAGTAACAGTACGGGCGCAGCAGCGTGCTGCGCCCGGCACGACGATCGTTACCGATCGGAGGAAAGGGTTTGCAGAACCTTGAGCTCATCAACGGCTGCCTGCATGGCATCCATGCCTGCGGTGAGCGTACGCAGACTCTGCAGCTGCTGCGAGATATCAGCCCGTTCGTTGCGGGTCTGCTGACTCATGGCGGCGATGGCATCCGCCGCATGCAAACTGCGATCGGCCATATCACTGGCGGCCTGCACCGTGTGACTTGCCACCGTACGGATGCGGGAAATCGTGCTGACCGCATCGCTGATGTTGCTGGCCGTGGCTTCAGCCTGATCTTTGGAGGAGTGCGCCAGCCGCCGGACCTCACCGGCCACCACGGCAAAGCCGCGTCCCGCTTCGCCGGCGCGTGCCGCTTCCACCGCCGCGTTCAGCGCCAGAATATTGGTCTGAAAGGCGATGTTACTGATGCCGTGCGTGATCACGTTGATGCCGTCTGAAATCCGCTCCAGATCGTCAAGCCCCTCCCCCAGCTGGCTCTGCGCCTGCTGGCTATCACTTGCCAGCGCACTGATGGCGCGAATACTGCTCTCGGCCAGGCTCAGCGTCTCCCCCTGACTTTGCGTAGCCGCTTCCAGCGCGGGCAGCGCCTGCACAATCGGCGCAAGCTCCTGCTGATAGCTCACCACACGCTCCAGCACCCGCGTCTGAATGGCATTAAGCGCTTCCCACCGGCGCAGGGCGCGCTGCGCATAGTGCGCCGCATAGCCCGCATACTCCACCGGAAACTGCGTCATGGCTTTGACGTCGCGATCGAAAAACACCAGCGCAGAGAGCGTCTGGTTGATGGGCACGCCCAGAATCTCACCAAAGCTTGAGAAGCCCGCTGCAGGAATGCCTTTGAAGAAATGTGCACTCTGCAGGGCACCCAGGTTACCCTGACGGCGCAGGATGCAGTCGTTCATCATCACAGCCGCCGGTTTACCATAGCGGGCGGTAAAAGTCGCCCAGTCCTGCAGCGTGGCCGCTTTGAAGTCCCGCTCCTGCATAAGATAGAGCCGGTCACCAAACTCCAGATCGCAGAAAAAGTGCACGCGTCCGGCCTCGATTTTGGCCACAGAGCGGATGAAAAAGGCCTCGCCCACTTTCACTGCAAACGTGAGTCCCTGCAGCCGCGTGCTCAGCTGCGACTCACTGCAGCCCAATTGTTCAGCAAGTGCCGCCGTAAAGGGCTGCTGCTGGCCCTGCGCCGTAAAGACCGAGGTCACGGTGCGCGTCATGGGATCCGCTTCTGCAATCAGCCAGCTTTTATCCAGCGGCGTGAAGTTCTGGCTTTTAAAGGGTGCAAACGATTTTCCGGCCGCCATACGGCAGAATACCACCACGGCTTTGCCCTGCAGCACCTGTCCGCCCGCCCCAATCCAGGTGCCGTCGAAAGCCACACGCCCCCCCGCTGAGCCGCCAATGGCCAGACACGGAAAGCGGCCGCTGTCATACCAGGCCTGCATAAAAAAGCCTTCAGAGGCTGACAACCCGTCGCAGTAGATCATGGCAAAGGTGCGATCGGCAGACAGCGGCATACGCAGGGGCAACGCCGCCAGATCCCGCTGAATGGCGCGGATGCGCGCGGTAACGCTGTGTGTATCCTGCAGGTGCAGATCGATCACGTGGGTCTCATGTTCCGCCACCAGCGTATCAGGCAGCCAGAGCCAGCTGCCTTCCTGTCCGTTTCCGTCACAGTAGGTGCTCTGCGCACCACTGGCGCTGAGCGCCCCGTTGGAGGAGAGCGTGATCACCGTGCGTGACGCAGAATTAAAACGCTGCCAGGCCTGGCTGACGCGATGAAAATCGGCTTCCGGTGGCACAAAGGTCAGCAGGATCCCGCCCGCACGCGCGGAGAGACCGATGTCGCCGGGTGCGGCAGGCAGACGCTGGCAATCATAGCGGCCGTCGGAGGGCTGTGCGTGTGAGTTGAAATGAGCACGCGTGAACATCGTCTTTAAAGACATATTTTTATTTCCTGCATTGAAGCTATCGCGCAATACACTGCGCATCCTGGTGGTGTCAAAGAGGGCTAAAAGCAGGGTCCGTTCGCAATCAGAACTCATCTGTAAGCTACCTTCCCGGCAGACTGTGCGCTGCTGAGATGGCCCCGGGTTATCGGCGAAGCCTGCGTAAACTTCAGTAATCGCTGATATCGGCCACACCAATGGTTAAAGGCGGCAGTTCCGGTGATTTCTGCTACCCTGTGCCGCAGAGATTCCCGGATTGCAAAACGCCCCGATGAAGAAAAAAAATGATGAGTTAACGCACCGTATTCTGGACACGGCGGTGGCGCTGTTTATTGAAAAAGGCATTGCTGCGGTTACGACCCGCGAAGTCACAGAACAGCTTGGTCTCTCGCGCAGTCATATCTATCACTACTTCATCAACTGGCAGGCGCTGTCGCTGGCCGCGGTCGAGCGCTTTATGACGCAGGAAATCACGCAGTTTACGCAGGAGATTGAGGGGCTGACACCCGAGCAGCAGCTCTGCCGGCTGGCTGACATCTATCTGCCCGAGGCGGCAGACGCCTCATGGAAGCTCTACGACTCGCTCTGGCAGATGGCCGCAAACAACCCCGCCTATGCCGCGCTCGCAGAAGAGAACATGGCGAGCTGGTGTGCGCTGATTGGCGGAATTATCCAGCGGGGCGTGGCGTTGCAGCATTTTCGCACCACGGATGTGGCGCAGGCGACCCGCCAGCTCAGCGCCATGCTCAATGGGTATGCTGAGCGCCTGAGCATCAGCCCGTCCCCCGACAAACATCAGCAGGCGCTGGCGGATATCCTCGCGTTTATTCAGCTGGTGCTGCAGCCCGGCTTAAGGCGTTAACGCAAAGGCCAGCGCGGCTTCACAGTGAATCAGCGTGGTGTCAAACACCGGCACAGAGACATTGCCCTGATCGAGCAGCATGCCGACCTCGGTACAGCCCAGAATCAGCGAGTCGGCTCCCTGCGCCACCAGCCGTGCAGCAACCTGCTCAAAGGCCGCGCGGCTGGCTGGCGTGGTGATGTCTTTGCACAGTTCGCCATAGATGATCTGATGCACCAGGGCGCGATCGGCCGGCGCCGGCGTCAGCGGCTGCAGGCCTGCGGCCTCAAGCCTTGCGCGATAGAAGGTCTGCTCCATGGTAAACGCGGTGGCAATCAGACCCGGTGTGCGCAGGCCCGCCGAGACAATGCGCGCAGCCGTGGCATCTGCGATATGTAGCAGCGGGATCGTGATGCCCTGCATCATCGGCTCTGCCAGCTTGTGCATGGTGTTGGTGGCGAGCACGATACAGGCGGCGCCACCGCGCTCCAGCGCGTGCGCCTCGGCGTTGAGGATGTCACCCGCTGCCGCCCACTGCCCTGCGGCCTGCAGCGCTTCGATGCGCGCAAAATCCAGTGAGCGGATCAGCAGCTCCGGCGAGTGCAGCCCGCCCAGCTGCGCCTGCGTCAGGGCGCACAGCTGCCGGTAGTAAGTCTGGGTGGAGGCGGCCGACATGCCGCCCAGAATGCCAATGGTTTTCATCTCGTGTGATTTTCCTCTTATGGGCTGCCGGAGCGCTATACACGCGGTATGCAAATTCGCTAAGGTGTTTTATCGCACACCTGAAAGGACACTGTCATGCGCGAGTCTGCACTTTCTGTAGGATTACTGCTGTTTCCGGGCGTCACTCAGCTGGATCTTACCGGCCCCTTTGAGGTGTTTGCCCGTGCGCCAGATACCCGGGTGCATCTCATCTGGAAAACGCCTGAGCCGGTGATCTCAGACCGGGGATTAGCGATGTTGCCCACCACCACCTTTGACACCTGTCCACCGCTGGATGTGATCTGCGTGCCGGGCGGTCCGGGGCAGATTGCCCTGATGACGGACAGCGCGGTACTGGCGTTTATTCGTGAAAAAAGCGCGCAGGCCTCACTCGTGACCTCGGTTTGCACCGGCTCGCTGGTGCTGGGCGCGGCGGGTCTGCTCAACGGCTACAGGGCCACCTCCCACTGGGGGTCGCTGGATCAGCTGGCACTGCTGGGCGCGGAGCCGGTTAGCGCGCGCGTGGTGCGTGACCGAAACCGCATCACCGGCGCAGGGGTGACCTCGGGCATTGATTTTGCACTGAGGGTCGTGGCTGACCTGCAGGGTGAGGCAGTGGCGCAGATGATTCAGCTGCAGATGGAATACGATCCTCAACCTCCCTTTAGCAGTGGCACGCCGCGCACCGCACCGGCTGAACTGGTAGCGCAGGCCACCACCCAGATGGCGTCATTCATTGAGATGCGCCGTCAGGCCACTGTCGCAGCCGCTCAGCATCTCACGTCGCCTGACTCACACAAGGATGACCACTGAATGCCTCACATCAGCGAACTGTTGTTAGTGTTTATTACCTACTTTGTAGCCACCGCCAGTCCTGGCTCCAGCAATATGGCTATTATGGGGACGGCAATGCGCAGCGGCCGGCGGGCTGCGCTGGCGCTGGCCGGCGGCGTCATTGTGAGCTCCATGACCTGGGCCCTGCTGGCCGCCGGAGGCATTCTGTCGTTTATGGCCACGTTTGCAGAGCTGCTGATCGTGCTAAAAATCGCAGGCGGACTCTATCTGCTCTGGCTGGCGTGGAAAGCCGGGAAATCTGCGCTGCGCCCGGCACCGCGCGTGGACCCTGCTTCGCAGCCTGTGGTGCACTACGGCAAACTGTTCCGGCAGGGCGTGCTCATGCACATATTAAATCCCAAGGCTATCCTTACCTGGGTCTCTATCATGTCCGTTACGCTGACACCCGGTGCGGATGCCAGCGTGCTGCCTGACGTGATCGGCGGCTGTGCCGCCATTTGTGTGGGGGTGTTTGGCGGCTATGCGCTGCTGTTCTCCACGCCCGTGATGGTGGCCCTTTACCAGCGCGTTCAGCGCACGCTTGATGCCGTGCTGGCCGCGTGTTTTGCACTGGCCGGTGTGCGCCTGCTGCTGAGCCGCAGTTAACCACTTTGATGACAGGGAAGACCATGTCAAAAACGCAATGGGTGTTACGCCAGCTGACCAAACAGCTCTGGTTTCGCAGCTCACTGTTTGCCGTACTGGCTGTGATCACCGCGCTGGTGGCTATCGCGGTCAAACCGTTTATTCCTGCCTCCGTATCCGGTCTGATCGGCAGTGAAGCGGTGGACGAAATTCTGGCTATCCTGGCTTCCAGTATGCTGGCCGTGACGACGTTTTCACTGAACATCATGGTGACTGCCTATAACTCTGCGAGCAGCAGCGTGACGCCGCGGGCCACCAGCCTGCTGATGGAAGATCGTACCACGCAGAATGTGCTCGCAACGTTTATTGGCTCGTTTCTCTTCAGCCTGGTGGGGATCATCGCACTGGGTATGGGCGCCTACGGCACACAGGGACGGGTGGTGCTGTTCTTTGTGACGCTGCTGGTGATCGCTATGATTGTGATCACCCTGCTGCGCTGGATCCAGCATCTCGCTAATTTTGGCAGCCTGGGTGAAACGTCTCAGCGTGTGGAGCAGGCCACCCGCGCGGCGCTGACTGAACGATTACAGAATCCGTGCATGGGTGGCTCGGCCTGGCAGGGTGAGCTGCCCGCAGCAGCAGAACCCCATCCGCTCCTGCCAGAGACGATTGGTTACCTGCAACACATCGATTTGCAACGGCTCAGTGAATGGGCAGACACGCACCAGGCGCATCTGTATCTGGCTGCTCAGCCCGGCAGCTTTGTGCATCCTGGCGTGCCGCTGCTCTGGTGCACGCAACCGATCACCGAAGACGATCAGAGCCATCTGCAACGCGCATTTACCGTGGGCGAACAGCGCTCTTATGAGCAGGATCCCCGTTTTGGCCTCTGTGTGCTTGCAGAAATCGCTTCACGCGCGCTTTCACCCGCTGTTAACGATCCGGGTACGGCCATCGATATCATCGGCCGTGCTGTCAGGCTATTTGGTGAGCCTGTTCCTGCTCAATCAGGCCCGGTCATCTGGCCGCGTCTCTTTATTCAGCCTGTGCAGGTCAGCGATATGTTTGATGATGTTTTTACCGCCATTGGACGTGACGGTGCCGGTCTGATTGAAGTGCAGATCCGCCTGCAAAAAGCACTTCATGCGCTGGCACTGATTGCGCCACATCGCTATGCCACCGAAGCAAAGCGTCATGCCAGTCTGGCGGCGGAACGTGCAAGACAGGCAATGACTTCAGACGTGGACAAGACAACGGTAGCGCAACTTATGCATTGGTAAACTTGTGTAAAACGCCACATAATTCGCCTAAATTTTAACCACATACTGGCGCGTCGCTTTTACTCTTCCATACTGATTGTTACATTTGGTCTTCATTCACGTTATGCAGGATACGTATGCCAACATCAGAAACGGACCTCCCGAAAAAAAGAAGCCACATCAATCCCCCGGTATTTTTTACCTCTGCCGCGCTGATTTTCATCCTGGTGGCCTTCGCGGCCCTCTTTCCTGAACAGGCCGATACACAACTCACTGCCCTTCAGACGTCGCTGTTCGCCAATGCCAGCTGGTTTTACATTCTGGCCGTTGCCCTGATTTTGCTGACCGTCGTCTATCTGGGGGTCTCACGCTACGGCGATATCAAGCTCGGTCCTGATCACGCCGAACCTGATTTCAGCTACCACTCCTGGTTTGCCATGCTGTTCTCTGCCGGCATGGGCATCGGCCTGATGTTCTTTGGCGTGGCTGAGCCGGTGATGCACTACATGGCACCGCCATCGGGTGAACCCGAAACCGTCGACGCCGCGCGGGAAGCCTTGCGCATAACCTTCTTTCACTGGGGTCTGCACGCCTGGTCGATTTATGCCATTGTGGCGCTGATTCTGGCGTTCTTTAGCTATCGGCACGGACTGCCGTTAACGCTGCGCTCTGCGCTCTACCCTATCATCGGCGATCGCATCTATGGCTGGATGGGGCATGCCGTGGACATTTTTGCGGTGATAGGCACCGTGCTGGGGGTAGCGACCTCCCTGGGGTATGGTGTGCTGCAGGTGAATGCCGGTCTTAATCATCTTTTCGGCCTGCCCGTGAGCGCCACCATGCAGGTGATCCTGATTGTGGTGATCACCGCTCTGGCTACCCTTTCCGTGGTCTCAGGTCTGGATAAAGGCATTCGCATTCTCTCAGAAATTAACCTTGGGCTGGCCGTGCTGCTTTTGATTCTGGTCGGCACCCTGGGACCCACGGTGCTGCTGCTTAAATCCTTTGTGGAGAACACCGGTGGCTACCTCTCCGAACTGGTTAACAAAACTTTTAACCTCTACGCTTATGAGCCAAAGTCAAGCAAGTGGCTCGGGGGCTGGACGCTGTTTTACTGGGGCTGGTGGCTGGCCTGGTCACCGTTTGTGGGGATGTTTATCGCCCGCGTTTCACGCGGTCGTACCATCCGTGAATTTGTTACCGGCGTACTGTTCGTGCCGGCGGGCTTTACGCTGCTCTGGATGACTTTTTTTGGCAACAGCGCAATCTGGATGATCATGCAGCAGGGCGCCACCGATCTGGCGCAGACGGTGATGAGCGATCAGACGCTGGCGCTGTTCAATTTCCTGGAGCATTTTCCCTTCAGCTTTGTGCTGTCCTGCATTGCTGTGGCCATGGTCGTGGTGTTTTTTGTGACGTCTGCGGACTCAGGAGCCATGGTGGTGGATACGCTGGCGTCTGGCGGTACCGATCAGACGCCGGTCTGGCAGCGTATTTTCTGGTCTGGCCTGATGGGTGTGGTGGCAATCACGCTGTTACTGGCCGGCGGGATGAAAGCGCTGCAGGTGGTGACGATTGCCAGTGCCCTGCCCTTTGCCATTATTCTGCTGATGTCGATGTATGGATTGCTCAAGGCACTGCGCATTGATGCCTGGAAACGGGACAGCAAGCAGATTGCCACCCTTGCGCCCACAGCGGCACGCAATCCTATTACGTGGCAGCGTCGTCTGCGTAACATCGCCTACTTCCCCAAACGCTCCCAGGTTAAACGTTTCATGACCGAGGTGATTTATCCGGCCATGGAGATGGTGGAGCAGGAGCTGGCGAAGCAAAATACGCTGTCGCATACCCGAGACGATGAAGACGACCGGGTACGGTTCGAGGTCGATCTGGGTCAGGAGCTGAACTTTGTTTATGAAGTTCGTGCGCGCCCTTACCTGCAGCCTGCCTTCGCCTTAGCAGGCATGTCAGGCAGCGACAAAGCGGAGGAGCAGAAATACTACCGCGCAGTGGTATATCTCAAGGAAGGGGGACAGGATTATGACGTGATGGGCTGGAATCAGGAGCAGATCATCAATGATATTCTTGACCAGTACGAGAAGCACCTGCACTTCCTGCACATTGTGCGTTAACGTACGACATGACAAAAGAGGAGCCTAGCTCCTCTTTTTTTTATCGCCTGCCGGTGTTTTTTTGCTGTTATGATGAGGCTCTGCCCATTTCAGGATGAAATCATGAGCCGTTCGCTGACGACCCTTTTGCGTTACAAATTATGGATTGATGAGCTGACCCTACAGGCGATTGCTTGCATTGACGCCGGTAAGTTTGCAGAGAAACGTCATCTGGCAGTGCGCCTGATGAATCATGTATTCGTCGTGGATACCATTTTCAAAGCCAACCTCACTGGCCAGCCGCATGGCTTTACCGCCCTGAACACCCCGGACACGCCCGCAATTGACACGTTGATACGCGAGATGTCCGCGACCACCCGCTGGTATCTGGCGCACGTGGCTACCCTGACCGAAGCCGACCTGGCGGAAACCCTTCATTTTCGATTTGTAGACGGCGGAACAGGCGAAATGCAGGCTGAAGAGATGCTCCATCACATGCTGTTTCACGGTACCTACCATCGTGGTGCGGTGGGCGGACTGTTATCAGCAAGCGGCGTCACGCCGCCTAAGGATGTGCTGTCGGTGTTTTTGCGCGATCACGCAAAACAGCCCTGATTGTCAGAACCTGGCACGGATACGTGCCTGATTAACAGACTCACTGGACGAGGAGACATGTGTGATTTCAACCGAGAATGCTGAGCACTACACCTGGGGGGATCACTGCGATGGCTGGTACCTGCTGAACCGGACGGATTTAATGATCATCCATGAAAAAATGCCCGCGGGCACAGCTGAAGTGCGTCATTATCACGCCCTTTCCCGTCAGTTCTTTTTTGTTCTGGAGGGGACACTGACCATGGCGCTGGAAGACCAGGAGGTTACCCTCAGCGCGCGGCAAGGCATTGAGATTGCCCCGGACAGGATGCATCAGGCGCGTAATGACAGCGACGTTGCCACCGAATTTCTGGTGATATCACACCCGACTCCACGCGGCGATCGCTTTGATGCAGCGCCTCAACACCTAAATATTCAGGAGGCGTAAACATGACCGATCTGGCTACCCTGCAGGCAAAATACCCGCGCGCATTACACTGGGCATTTGGCGACTCACCGGCCCTTGCCGATACGCTGGCTGCACTGATTGCCCAGGGAAAGAAAACAGCAACCTGCGGCTCGCTTGCAGCCTTTGAACAGGATGCTGACGCCCCCGCGCCGGGCCGTTACTGCATTGTTCTCGATGGGCAGAATCAACCCACCTGCGTGATCCGGATTGTATGCCTGACATTAATGCGCTTCTGCGATGTCACGGCAGACTTTGCGCGCAAAGAAGGCGAAGGCGATTTGAGTCTCGCGTACTGGCGCCGGGAGCATCAGCGCTTTTTTGCGTGTACCGGCACATTTGATGAGCGCATGGAGCTGGTGGCAGAAGAGTTCGAGCTGATTGAGGTGTTATCACGCTGAACCTGCACAGCAGATCCGCTTTGGCCTGTCTGCTTTGTGTACAAGCAGATTGGTCAGCTTAAAATACGTTTTCCGTGTTTGACTTAAGCCTGTGGGAGTTTTGATATGCTGGCCACGTGCCAGCGTCTCTTACAGACTGAGTTTAACGGGGCTTTTTGCCACTCAGATGGCAACCTCCGGCACTATGACGCATCGGCCTAATCGTCTGGAAGAGCTAACGTATTTCAGCCAGCATGCCAATGTCAGGCTGCGTAAGGTATGCTGGTTTAGCTGACACCTTGGAACCTTGAAGTCATTGATAGAGTTATTGAAAAGGGCGTGGAAAGCGAAAGGCAAATTCTGTTGGGATTATCAGACATCCTTTAGGCGCAACTGAATCACAACCTAACAATGCTGTTACACGCGTTTATACAATCCGATCAGCATCAGACAGAGCAATGATCTATAGAAGATAGCTTTAGTTGATGTTGTAATGCATTGACAAAATTTCTGCTACAAGCGATGAAGTATATTTTAAGCATGAATTTTCCCAATTAATAGTAAGATTAGTGAACACAATAAGCTTGTAATCGCATGTTTTGACTAAAACACTTCAATGATTGTTGCTAAGATTTAATCAGGTAATTATAAGCTATGCTCCTCAGCTATATGATTTTGCCATTCTTTCTATCTTAAGGTTTAACAATATTTATTACATTGGTCATATCCATGGCAGAAACCTTAGGGCAATTGCATATTACCCCTAAAAGTGATACTTGGTTGAGTAAAACTTGAATGATTTTTAGGCTGATTGTCACTCATATGGTTTCATGTGAATTTCCACTTCCCTCTGATTCTAAAGGTCTGATAATCCTAAGCTTAAGCTAACTAAATCGTCTATCTTTTCCTTTATACGTCTGAGAAAAGACTGCATAGCACTGGCCCGCACGGCGTTCTCTTGTATGAATATACAAAAAAAGTAGGTTAACTTTCATCCTCAGTGCATGCCTATGCATTGAAGCGTCGCAACTATTGTGGCCACTATGAAGCAGAGGTACATAGAACGCCATTCAAACCTTTATCAGCTTAATCGGTCACATTGAAGGAATTTCGGGAATTTTTATTTTTTAATCAATGGGATAAGGAAAATTAACATGAATTTTATCTTGCTTAAGCTATCGACTTTAAGAAGATTTTGAGTAAATGTTCGGTATAATATCTTTTCAAACCAAAAAGAATGAGTCTAAATTTTGAAAGCGATTGATTTGTTTGCAGGTGCAGGAGGGTTCTCGCTTGCTGCTTTCAAGGCAGGTATAGAGGTTCAGGCTGCGATCGAACTGGATAAGCAAGCTACAGAAACCTATTATGCTAACCTCGTTGAAAGATACCATGTACCGACGCAAGTTTTTTCACAAGATATCAATGACTTTGATATTGATGCATTAATGAAGTTCCAAGGATTAAGGCAGGGAGAACTTGACATTTTGTTGGGTGGTCCTCCTTGCCAAGGTTTTTCGTCGCACCGTATTAATGATGCTGGAAAAGGCGATCCACGAAATGACTTGTTGTTAAGATATTTCGATTTTGTTAAAAATTTACGACCTAAAGCTTTCCTAGTAGAAAATGTGCCGGGACTATTATGGTCTCGACACGCCGAATATTTGGATAAATTCATGTCTCTAATAAAAGAACATGAATATACCGTGCCAGGTGGGTGCCCTGTCATTCTTAATGCACGAGATTACGGTGTCCCTCAAAATCGCAAACGCGCTTTTATTCTTGCTGTGCGCAATGATATCAGCACGGAGAGCTTGATTTGGCCGCCTTTAGCCACTAACCATAAAAGTGGTACAAATCCCTGGATGACCGCTTCAACAGTATTTGAACGTCCGTCAGAAACAGTACTGGAAACGTTCAAAAAACGATTAGCTGAAAAATACAATCTTACCCCTGAGGAATCAGATCGATGTGTATCGGAACTTCAGTGGGGCGAGCCGTTAAAAAAAGAAGATCCTTGTAATATTAAGATGAAGCATTCTCCTAAGATGACTGCACTTTTTACACAGACCCCACTTCTTGGTGACAGACAAGAGTCAGGTCGACAGCTTGCATGTCATGCTGTTCACAATGGTCATAAAGATGTGTATGGGAGGCTATATCCTCATATACCATCAAATACTATAACAACAGGTTGTTATAACCCATCTAAGGGTCGTTTTGTACATCCTTGGCTACCGCACGGCATATCTTTAAGACATGCCGCACGTCTCCAGACGTTTCCGGATGACTTCATTTTCAAAGGTGGTTCAATTGCTATTGCTTGTCAGATTGGTAATGCCGTTCCTATCAAATTAGGCAAAGTGCTCCTGCAGGCCATTAAAGAATTTCTGGTAAGTCAGGAAGATCCAATTTCATTACAAGCGAATTTAAGAACTTCTATCCAGGAGGAATGTAAATTATGACAAGGCATGTCACTTTTAAAACCCGCGCAAGGACCATTGATCATTTAGGCCGCGAGCAAATTGCCGATTGCCCGACTGCTATATCGGAACTTTGGAAGAATGCTTATGATGCATATGCGCAAGATGTTAGTTTACATATTTTTGATGGTGATGTCCCAGTAGCAGCTTTATTGGATGATGGCCATGGCATGAACCGCAATGAATTTGAGTCTAAATGGCTTACTGTCGGTACGGAATCCAAAACAAATGGATTTACTATTCCGGAAAAGGATCGTAATGGTTTATCCGTACGCCCTAAGCAAGGGCAGAAAGGTATTGGCAGGCTATCATCCGCTGCCCTAGGTCCGCTGTTGCTGCTGGTGTCAAAACGTGAAAATCAGAATTATGTTGCCGCACTCATTGACTGGCGTTTGTTTGAAAATCCTTATCTTTATCTCAATGACATCCGAATTCCAGTCCGAGAATTTGATCACAAAAATCAGCTTTCAGAGGTACTGCCTCTGCTTTTCGATCAGTTGATGGGAAATATTTGGGGAGAGTCGGATGATACTGCACGCAATATTCGCCTTAGCGATGCTTGGCAGGCTTTTAGCGAACAAGAAAAGCTCGATGGTTTAGAACGCACTACACAGCAGCAAATTGAAAAAACACTAATAAGTGCTGTGTTCCAAGAAAATCATTTTAATCAATGGTCTGTTTGGACAGGTAGATCTACCCATGGCACAGCTATGTTTATCGCCGATATTCAGTATGACCTAGTCATACAACTTTCAAGCGTCCCATTAAATCAAGCGGACGATACGGAAAAAAATACCCGTGAACGATTTTTTCAAACGCTATCGAATTTTACAGATCCTTTTGCAGATAAAACTGAATCATCTATAAATGATTTTACTTATCGTGCAATTAGCTGGTCTGGTAATATAGCTCGGGAAATAATTGGTCCGATGCGAGAGTTTGATTTAAATGATCTTGAAGATTTAGAACACATTATCGAAGGATATGTAGATGAAGAAGGCTATTTTCGTGGACGGGTGAAAGTCTTTGGCAATTGGATTGAAGACTATATCATTAAACCACGTCAAGCCTATAAGACCCGAAAAGATAGTGCATTTGGTTCATTCCATCTTCGGTTAGGCACATATGAATTAAACAAACATTCATCCTCCCTCAATGATATACAGCACGCACATTTCACTGCTCAGTCAGAAAAATATGGCGGTTTGCGTATCTACCGGGATGGATTACGTGTAATGCCCTATGGCCGAGTTGACAGCGATTACTTTTCAATTGAAGAACGCCGCTCTAAAAATGCAGGTCGATATTTCTGGTCTAATCGCAAAATGTTTGGGCGCATAGCAATTACTCGCGACAACAATCCCAATCTTAAAGATAAAGCAGGTCGAGAAGGTTTTATTGAGAATCGTGCATCAAAGCTTTTTAGAGAAATAGTAGAAAAAATAATGTTGGATTCTGCTGACACTCATTTTGGTAGTAGAGCTAAAACTCGACAGTTTGCTATTGAAGATATTCGAGATACAAAAGCGCAATTAAAAGCAGAGGAAGACCGTAGCAAATTACTTAGTAAAGAGCGTAAACGAATTCGCCTAGCAATGAATAGAAATTTCCATGACTTAATTGGAATGGTGGATTCATTATCTGAGTTTCAAAAAAACCTTGCTGGTCGTTTGAGCCTAAATGCGATAGAGGAATTACAATCCCTTAAATTGGCAACCGATGAGTATTCTGAAAGAATTCAAGGATATTCATTGAGCCCTGTGCCAACAAGCCTTGGACGCTTAGAAGAAGATTATCGAGCTTACCGTAAAGAAGAGTTAAGGTGTAAACAAATAATTCGTGAAGTAACATTCGCTGTCAATCAGGCAATAACTGCATCTGCACAGAAAACTGATTATGAAAAGGCTCACGAAATATACCGTAGTAAGCTTGCTATTATTAACAACTCAATAACACGGTACGCTATACGAGGCAAGGAAATGCTTGCTCGTCAGCAAGGTGAGTTCGATGAGCTAGTCCGGCATTGTCGAGAGCAGTTCAAACTTAGCATAGATGAGTGTTTAGAAGATCTTAAACTTAATAAGACAACGCTCGCAGCAGTTTTGAATCGTTTGGATTCAGAACATCAACGGATAGATATTGAAAACGTTCAGAAACTTTCTCCGTATATTACAGCATTAGAGAGAATCAACGAGCAGATTGATTTGGAAAGTCTAGCTATACACAGTATGAATGAAACTACCCGCCATCGTGATGAGGTAGCAAGATTACATTCTCTTGCTCAGTTGGGCATTACTGTCGAAATTATTGGTCATGAACTTGATGGACTTGATCAGGAACTGACATACTCGCTCAAATCTCTTGAGAAGGAGCCTCTATTACCTATTCAACAAAACCACGTTACCCGAGCTCTACAAAGTCAAAGCACACTAATGGAAAAACTCCGATTTCTCTCGCCGCTTAAGCTTTCAGGTAAAAAGGAAATTGTGACCATAAGTGGGGAAGATATTGAAAAATATGTGACTAATTATTTTTCTGCGCAGCTTGCTGCATGTAAGGTTCAGCTAAAATTTACTCATACATTTAGACAGCTTACGTTAATAGAACTTCCTGCCCGAATATACCCTGTGTTTATCAACCTCCTTAATAATGCGTTCTTCTGGGTACAAAAAACGGATGACCCCTGTCCAGTCATTACTTTGGACTGCAGAGGAAATGAAGTATGGATTAGTGATAATGGACCTGGCGTGGACATTGATGATCTTAATCATCTATTTACTTTGTTCTTTACCCGCCGTCAAAAAGGGGGGCGCGGTGTAGGCCTGTATTTATGCAAGCAAAATCTTAAGGCAGGAGGTCATAATATTCGTTATGAAAGTAAATCTATAAATGGAGTAGATAAAGGAGCCCATTTTGTCATGACTTTTAAAGGATTGAAAAATGCTTGAAGTGACAAATAAATATTCAGATCTTATAAAAGAAGCTTTTATTACGCCAATTCGTAATGTTACTGTTATTGACGATGAATACCCAACTTTGCTGTCGCTGATAGAGGAGGATAGCGATAGTGCGCGAGCCATAAGAGTTAAAAACACTGAAAATGTTGCACGCCTGAAAAAAATTATTGCAATGTGCCATTCCCGTTATCGCTGGAGTATAGATGTGTTTGATGGTAAGACACCTGCTCTTGGCGGCGAAGATAGTGTTCCTCCTCATATTCATCATAGCGATCTTATCGTACTAGACTATCATTTAGATGGTAATGGCCCATCCGATGATGGATATCGTGCACGAAACATTATCAAATCTTTAGATAAAAACAATCACTACAATCTAACTATTGTACACACGAAAGGCTTTTCAGATAACATTGAAAAAGTATTCACAGATATTCTTAGCGATTTTATTGTCATCGATCCGGCGCACACTTTATGGCCAGCTGACTCAATAAAAGAAAGTTTAGATGATTGGCTAGATCTTAACGAGGATGGGAAAAGTCATCGCTGGATAACTGACAATATCTCATTACTAGAAATATTTAAAATTTGCACCTCTGATTCTCCAGAAAGATACTTAGCACCTCGTAGTCCACTATGCCCACTTCATAATTTTGCAGATGATATTCAATTATTTGCGCGCGAAATAAGAATTAAAGAAATTGACTTAGTCCGATGGCGACTGGCTGAACAGCTAAAAAATTATAATATTCACCCAAAAGATAATACGCGTTCTGATCTAAAATGGTATTGGGATAAAAATACAAATTATATTAGTACTGGAAAAATATTTATTTCTGTTATAAGGAAGAGCGATGTAGAACCTGAAGAAGAATTGATAGGTTCACTGAGTGAAGCTCTCATCCATCATAATGCTTCACCTATGCAACTTTTGATGGCAAAAATGCGTTATGAACTCGATGAACGTGGCATTGAACAGGCCTCAGAGATCATCAGTAATCGCTATGCGCAAGCAGGATGGCTTTTTCATCTATTGCAAAACGGGAAGAATGATTTTGCACATGACAAAGCTGTCAACCTTCACTGGGAGCAATTAGCGAACGCATCGCGAGAGGAACTGCGCCGTTTTTCAAAACGTATACTTGATGCTGCTCAGAACATGTATCCTTCAGAAGAAAAAAAATTTGTCGAATATTTTTTTAAAGAATGTATTAGCAATAAGGAATTAGCATTAGGCCACTTAAACGCCTATTCCTGCTCAATGCCCATCCGTAATAGCCATCTTGTTACAGGTACTATTATTGAAATAGAAAGTGAAACTTGGGTATGTTTGAGTCCTGCCTGTGATTTAGTTCCCGGCCAAAAAAACTCTCAGTGGCAATCGCGAATTGGTTCAAACTACTTGGTATTTAAAGCTATTCGCTTTATTCCAGTTAAGCTGACTACAGCGAACGAAAAAGCGAACTTGAATGAATATATTTATCTGAATATTGATGGTCATCCTACTGCTTTCTGGATTGGTAGCGATAATCCTCATTGGGATACTTTTTATGCTGCCGATCTTGGACGCTTTGCTGAAGGTTTTTCCCTAAACCTGCTTTCTCCAAGGATCATTGAGCAGGACACAATGCCATCGCTCAGCATGAAATCTTTGCACGCTAAGGCAATTTCAGAACTACGTTATGAATATGCGTTGAACCTTTTACATAAATTCGGCGTTTCTCAAACACGTATTGGGCTAGATTTTTTAGATAAAAATAGCATGTGGCCTTAATTATCTAATTATACTTACCTAGGACATCGCTCTGCTATTTACGATGTCCTTTAATAATAAACTCTCATTATTTAATATATCTAAAAACTCAGTGCCTGATGCTTCCTATATCTCAAAAATCATAAGCAATAATAATAACAACTAAAAAACAAAAACTGAGAATATTATAAAGTATATTCCCTCTATGTAATAAAACTTTTTTTTGAAGATATAATATGAAAAATAATAGGGTCAAATAAAAGGATGCAGGATATTTATCTATATTTTAATGGGCTCTCGAAACATCACGAAATTATAAGCGTCTGTGATGCCGTTTTGCGTATGTTGCACTTGATGAGCAGGGTTATGATCAGCTGGATCGTCCATTCTACAGGTCAGCAAGCAGCGGTTTATCGTGACCCTCTCTATCAATAGGCTTGCAGCCACATTTGCGAATGGCGGTACGATTGGATTTAAACTTTCAAGCTCACATGAAGTGTATGTTTGGCATGCCGCGTGCGTAGTTAATGGCGCAAAATCTGCCTAATTAAACCCGCACGTTCGTCTGGGTGGTGAATGCATTGCGTCTCTGCAAAACCCAGTGGGTAATAAGTTTTGCGGATTTTCAACTCCTGTCGCCTAGTCTGCGGTGCCTTGCCGTAGCACCACGCTGCGACAGAGGGCAGTGAATTATGCCCATTAACATTTTTCCTGCACATGCGTGATAGCGTTGCCTGGTTTAAAGGACAGAGACAGGAACATCTGAACAAACCTTTATTATTTCTCGCACATCAGATGAAATTTCCTGACCGTTCAAAAGCTGATTCCGCGCTGGCACATATTATAAGTTAAAACTGGCAAGGGTTTTGTTATGCTGCAGTCAGTCAGACGTCCCACAAACTGCGGGTTTACAGGCCGATAATGGCCTCGATCTCAACGAGGAGATCCGGTGAGAACAGGCGACTGACCTCCACCAGCGAACTGGCGGGTAGGTGATCGCCGTAGTGCTGATAAAGCACGGTGCGCAATGCGCTAATTTCGTTGAAAGAGGTAACGAAGATAGTGACTTTAATCAGCGCGGAAAGATCGGTGCCTTCAGCGCGCGCAATGTACCGGATTTGCCGGAATATCTCTTCAGCCTGCATGGCGATACCCTGATGCTGTGCCGGGGTGCCAAACGCTGTCAGCCCTGAGACATAAAGCGTTTCGCCATGCTTTACGGCGTGAACGTAAGGCGCGCTAACCTCACCGAGCCTGGGGTAGGTTTTTCTTATGACTTCACGCATGTCGTTATCTCCGTATCAGAACACTGATTGCCTTTTCGCGTGCCGTGTTGCGCTGTCGCTGCTTTAGATGCTCAGCGCGCCGCTCCCTGTGTATCCAGCAAGGCATAGCCCTGATTTTGCAGCGTGGTCAGGGTCGTCAGCGCCGACGGCGTACGAATGACGGGGCTTGCCACCCAGCTGGGATCGTAGTGATGCCAGGCCAGGGCCTGACTGCACAGCGTGACTTTTACCCCGGCGGCATCCAGCGCCCTGATCAGACCCAGGTTCGGGTTGGCGGTGTTGAACAATTTCCGGTAATGCGGCTCATCCAGCAGGGCCTGTGTCGCGCCGCCGTTCACCGCTACCACGGCCTCCACCTGACTGGCAGGCACGCCCGCCCGGGCATAGAGATTGATGACGCGGGCCACTTCATTCAGCGCGGGATTAAGCTCTGAGGGGTGACTGGCAGCATCACTGACTTTAAACACCAGCTTATAACGCCGGGTGCTGTCAGGCTGAAAAGCCGCATCCGGCGTGGCGAAAACAGCGCCGTAGCCTGCAATGCGCGGCGTCTGCTCGCTGGCGGATGTCTCTGCGCTGGCAGGCAGTGCTGTCCCTGACGCAACAAGTAAAAGAAGAGAAGACACAATCGGTCGTAGCATGAGTGCTCCGGGTTTAAAGGCAGGCAGCAGGTCTGCCAGCATACCGCTAAAAGCCGCGGCACAAACCGGCAGAGCTGTTTTTAAGACAAATGCACCGCACAGGCCTTGTTTAGATCCGCGCAGCAAATCGTGCGGTGGCCGCTAGATATTCGCACGTTTTTTTATTCCCGCTCCATAATTCTGTTGACCATAAACGGAGCCCGACAATGAAAAATCCAACCCTGCTACAGGCATTTCACTGGTATTACCCGGAAGGCGGCAAACTCTGGCCTGAACTGGCAGAGCGCGCAGCACACATGAGCGAATCCGGCATCAATATGATCTGGCTGCCCCCTGCGTATAAAGGTGCAGCCGGCGGCAGTTCAGTGGGCTATGACAGTTATGATCTTTTTGACCTGGGCGAGTTTGACCAGAAAGGCACGGTTGCTACCAAGTACGGCGACAAAGCACAGCTGCACGCAGCCATTGATGCGCTCAAGCAGCAGCATATTGCTGTGCTGCTGGACGTGGTGGTCAACCACAAAATGGGGGCGGATGAGAAAGAGCGTATTCTCGTTAACCGGGTGGATGAGCAGGATCGCTCGCAGATCCATGAAGAGGTGGTAGAGTGCGAGGCCTGGACGCGCTACACCTTTCCGGTGCGTGCCGGCAAATATTCGGAGTTTGTCTGGGATTACAAATGCTTCAGCGGTGTGGATCATATCGAGAATCCCGATGAAGACGGCGTGTTCAAGATTGTCAACGACTACACCGGTGAAGGCTGGAACGACCAGGTGGATAACGAGCTCGGTAATTTTGATTATCTTATGGGCTCAAACATCGATTTTCGCAACCGCTCTGCCACCGAAGAGATCAAATACTGGGCGCGCTGGGTCATGGAGACCACCGGGTGCGACGGGTTTCGTCTGGATGCCGTGAAGCACATCCCGGCCTGGTTCTATAAAGAGTGGATCGAGCACGTGCAGGAGGTCTCAGAGCAGCCGCTGTTTATCGTGGCGGAATACTGGTCCTTTGAGCTCGACAAGCTGCAGCAGTACATCCATCAGGTCGAAGGCAAAACCATGCTGTTTGACGCGCCCCTGCACATGAAATTCCATGAGGCCTCGAAACAGGGCAGCAGCTATGACATGCGTCAGATCTTTTCCGGTACGCTGGTGGAAGCCGATCCGTTCCATGCGGTGACCATTGTGGCTAACCACGACACGCAACCGCTGCAGTCGCTAGAAGCGCCGGTGGAAGCCTGGTTCAAGCCGCTGGCGTATGCCCTGATCCTGTTGCGTGAAAACGGCGTGCCGTGTGTGTTCTACCCTGATCTGTACGGCGCGTCGTATGAAGATACCGGCAGCGATGGCGAGATGCACAAGGTCGATATGCCGGTCATTGATAAACTCGATCAGCTCATGATCGCGCGCCAGCGCTTTGCGCACGGCGTACAGACCCTCTATTTTGATCATCCCAACTGCATCGCCTTCAGCCGCAGCGGCACAGAGGAGCAGCCGGGCTGTGTGGTGGTGATGTCCAATGGCGATAACGGAGAGAAAACCCTTTCGCTGGGCGAACATTACGCCAACAAAACCTGGCGTGACTTCCTGGGCAACCGTGAAGAAACCCTGACCACCAATGAGCAGGGTGAAGCCACCTTTACCTGTAACGGCGGCAGCGTCAGCGTATGGGTCATTGAATAAACCCGCTCTGGGGGCTGCGCGTGAATTACGCCAGCCCCTGTTTTGTATCTGCACCGGAATGCGTGCTTCAGGAGGCCAATGTGACCCCGCGCAATACCGTACTGGTATTTGATGTTAACGAAACCCTGCTGGATTTAACCTCGCTGGCCCCTTTTTTTCAGGAGACGTTTGGTCATGCGCAGGTAATGCGCCAGTGGTTTGCCGAACAGATCCTCTACTCCCAGACGCTTACGCTGAGCCATCGCTATGTGCCGTTTGGCGAGCTGGCGGTTGCCGTGCTGAACATGGTCGCCAGAATACACCACCTGACGCTGACTGCCGCACAGATTGATACCTTTAAACGCCTTATGGCTACCCTGCCGCCGCATGCTGATGCACAGCCCGCGCTGGACATGCTCTCCGAAGCAGGTTTCCGGATGGTGACGTTCACCAACTCCTCCAGTGAAGCAGGAAAACGCGTGCTGGCACAATCAGGACTGGACCGTTATTTTGAGCAGCAGTTTTCCGTGGAGGCCAGCAGGTGCTTTAAACCGGCTGCGGCAGCCTACCGCTGCGTGGCCGATCAGCTTAAGCAGGAGCCCGCCCGGCTCAGAATCATTGCAACCCATACCTGGGATATTATTGGTGCCATGGGGTGTGGCTGGAAAGGTGCCCTGCTTACCCGACCCGGGAATGCGCCGCTGGATCTGGGCGAACAGCCCGATATCATCGGCCCCACTCTGCAGGCCCTTGCAGAGAGGATCGTCATGCAGGACAGTTAAGGCACCGGCAAGCGCCGGTCAGGGTAATGCCGCTGGCGTTCAGGCGGCCAGCGGCAGCATACTTACATGATGCCTGCGACAGATTTTGCCAGCTGGGCTTCCAGAACAGGTTTAGCCTCTTCAAACTTGAGGTTGACCTTGTTGGCGTTTGACACCACACGCGTCTGGTACTTCATGCGGTTACCCTCTTCACTGCTGGTCTGCAGCTTGATGCCTGAGGTGCCCTGGCGCAGGGCAGCAATGTGATCGGTGGTCACGGCTTTTTTGCTGCGCTCAGAAATCTGCAGATCGGTCACCATGGTGTAGTTCACATCTTCCACCAGCGCATCCGCTGCCATGCCTGCCAGTCCGGCCGCCAGGCCCACGCCTAACATCGCGCCACCGGAATTACTGTTATAGGCGGTGATACCCGCGCCCAGTGCGGCACCGGCCACTGCGCCCTCATAACCTGTGGACAGGAAACCCTGAGCCTGACGCAGATCCATTTTTTCCGCTTTCAGCACGTTTGCCTGAATCCAGTAGTACGCCGCATCAGGAGATGAGGTCACAGTGTACCCTTTAGCCTGCAGATCCCGCGCCAGCAGCGTCTGAAGATCGCTCATGTCTTTGTCTGAGGTATTACGCACCTGCAGATACACGGTTTTCTCACTGGACGGCTCAAGCCAGACGGTCTGACTCATCTGGGTTTTGACGTCGAGGTTGCGCTTTTTAATGGCGGTGGTCATGGCACTACAGCCGGACAGCACGAGGCAGGAGGCTACAACGGCCGCCAGAAGGGGTTTACGCTTGATCATTTACTGCTCCCTGAGAAAAACTGCGGCGCACGCTTGCCCGCAGCACACCCGCATCATCAGACAGCGCCCGATGATGCACTAAGGTGGCAAGTGACATATCGGCAAAGCATGAGAAAAATTTACATTTTTCTGCATGCCGGGTTTAAAAAGGCCAGATGATTTTAAAAATCGGGATTTCAGGAGAAATTGATTTCGATCAAAACACGGGCAGTTTGAGAGTGGAAAATTACGCGTTTTGGTACGTTCCCGGGCAGCGCCGTGGCTGCCCGGAAGATAGCCTGGTCAGCCGGGACGGTGTCAGGCAAGGCGGAAAGTGGAGACCGAACGGGTCAGGTACTGCACCTGCTCTTCGAGCGAAGCGGACGCCGCGGCGGACTCCTGCACCAGTGCGGAGTTCTGCTGCGTCACGGCATCCATTTCCGTGACCGCTTTTTCAATCTGTTCAATGCCGCGACTCTGTTCTCCGGAGGCGGTGGAGATATGCTCCATCAGCAGATTGATGCGGCTCACTGATGAAATGATGGCACTCATCGCCTCACCGGTGCGGCTGACCTGCTCTGAACCGGTGTGAATAATTGACACGGACTCCGCAATCAGGGTTTCAATCTCTTTGGCGGCGAGCGCACTGCGCTGTGCGAGATTGCGCACTTCACCTGCCACGACCGCAAATCCCCTGCCCTGCTCACCTGCCCGGGCCGCTTCCACGGCAGCATTGAGCGCAAGAATATTGGTCTGGAAAGCAATGCCGTTAATCACCGAGATGATCTCTTCAATTTTCCTTGAGCTGGCGTTGATGAGATCCATAGAGATAACGACGTCACGCGACACGGTTTCACCGGTTTCGGCATTCTTCACCGCCTCGCCGGTCAGGCGACAGGCTTCAAACACGTTATCGGTATTCTGCTTAACCGTGGCGCCCAGCTCTTCCATGCTGGCCGCCGTTTCTGTCAGCGCTGCTGCCTGCTGTTCGGTTCGCGAGGCCAAATCGATATTGCCGGCCGCAATTTCACTGGACGCCGTTGACACCGTGTGTGCTGAGTCGCGCACCTGACGAATAATGGTGGTTAACGCGCCGCGCATAGACTCCAGCGATCGCATCAGGCTCTGGATTTCACTGCGCGATGCGGCGGTTGCCGGCACAACGCGATCAAGCTCGCCTGCGGCGATCAGGTCACAGTGATGCGTCGCCGCATTAAGCGGCGCTAAGACAAAGCGGTGCATCAGCAGTGAAATCACGATGATCACACCCACAAACAGCGCACCAAAGAGAATAAGCAGCAGCAGGCCTGAGGTGAAATGGCTCTGCGCATCTTCATTGAGCTGACGCGCGTACGCTTCGTGCTGAGCCAGCACCTTATCCAGCACTTTTTCATACTGCCTGTCGAGGCCCACCACCACCGGGATCTGCGCTTTGAAGCGCGCCTGATCGCGCGCTTCCGCTGCGGCAATCAGGGGAGTGATACCGTTATCTCTGTAGGCCAGATAGGCCTGCTTATAGGCATCAGCATTCATTGCTTCTCCGGGCAGACGGGGGGCGTCCATGTATGCCTGAAACGCCGCATCGGCTTTAACCGCCACGGCTTTAACACTGTCGAGCGACGCCACCGCCGTATCGTTGTCCTCGACGGCTTCCATATACTCCATTACCCGCACGCGTAATGTACGGCTGTGGTTGATAGGATCAATCACCGAAAGCACCACGCGGATTTCTTTATTAACGGCGTTTAACGACGCATTACTGCGCACCAGCAGCCAGCTGCTGAGGATAACGCTGGCGAGGAACAGCATCAGCATAGTGAGGAACACAATCAGGGAGGACTTTTTCAGCGACATAACTAACTTCCGGTTGTAAAGGAGAGTTAGTTATATCGGCCTGATAGTGCCACTCCTTAGATCAGAAGTGGCCACATTTTGGGATAACGATTATACCTGATGAACAGGCTCAGCCGTTATCGCGGAACCCCGGATAGAGGCTCATTCCGCCATCAATAAATAACGTCGTGCCGTGCACGTAGTCAGAGAGATCGCTTGCCAGCCACACCACTGCATTACCCACATCTTCCGGGTCCCCTACCCGGCCATAGGGGATCAGCTCCAGAAGCTTTTTCTCTGCATCCCCTTCCGTCGCCTCTTCATTGATCGGCGTTCTGATGGCACCGGGCGCCACAGAATTGATCCGGATACGCTCCTCACCCACTTCCTGTGCCAGACTGCGCATCAGCAAGTCCACCCCGCCTTTGGATGCAGCATAGTTAACATGACCCGCCCAGGGGATCAGCTGATGCACGGAACTCATGTGAATAATTTTTCCCGCCGCCCGGCTGATTTCAGGACGGGCCGCCTGTTTGCGAAACTGACGCAGTGCGGCACGCGCACACAGAAACTGACCGGTGAGATTGACCTGAATCACTTTGTTCCACTCTTCAAGCGTCATTTCACCCACCGGCGCATCGCGCTGCAACCCTGAGTTAGCCACCAGAATATCCAGACGCCCAAAGGCGTTGAGTGCTTCTGCAAACAGCGCGTCTACGGCTTTTTCATCAGACACGTCGCCTTCCACGGCAATGGCGCGACCGCCCCGCGCCTGAATAGCCCTGGCCAGCGCGTCAGCCGGCTCCCGCTGGCTGTTGTAGTTGATCACAACGGCCGCACCTGCGGCGGCAAGGGCTTCCGCACAGGCGTGACCCAGCCCTGAACTTGCGCCCGTGACCAATGCCACCTGCCCTTCGAGTGATATCTGCATGCTGTGGTTTCCTGTAATGAAGAGAAATACTCAGACCGCCTTGATATGCAAGCCAGTCAGCGACTACAGCAAATCATAGACAACGCCAGCAAGTTGTACCTGAAAGCCCCTAAATATTTCATTCTGTAAATAACTGGAAATCTGCAGATTTATAACCAGACTTAAGCAGTCTGACAGCACAACTGCTGCATTTACATCAACAGAACGGAGGCAATATGGTAAACAAATCAGAAATCCTGGATCACGCACAGGTTGTTGACGTTAACGGTGAGCACGTCGGTATCGTTGATCACTTTGAAGGCGAAGATAAGATCAAACTGGCAAAAAGCGATCCGGAAGCAGGTGGTCAGCATCACATCATTCCATTTAGCTGGGTAAAAGAGGTGGATGACAACAAAGTCATTCTGTCTAAATCCAAATCAGATGTCGAAGCTGAGTGGCAGAGCGCGTAAGTGATGTGCCGGCCGCGGTGGTAATGCTGCGGCCGGCAGACTGTTCCTGCTCGACTCACAAGCCTGATGCCTTGTTTTTTATCAGCTTTTTGAAAACCACCTCATATCCCTCTGACTCGCCAGTGACTCCTGCATAATGCAGACGGCGGCATGTTCCCCTGACGCTGTTCATTTTCTTTCAATCCTGTCTGCACTATAAACTGTTATCAGGGCGCTTATCATATTCTTGCCGAATCAGGCCGCGTGAGATCTGCGCAGGTTTCTGATTCCCTGTCACGGCTGCATTTCTGCACCTAAAATCCGGGCACCAGCCCCCCTGCTTTCCTCAGAACCTTATCCACGCGTTGCGTCTCTGAAAAAGGTGAAGCAAACAAAAGCATACAGGCTTTGGTTTCCGTCTTGCTCTTGGCTATGATGGCAACAGATTCGGACGTAGGTAAGGCCGTAAAGCGTCAGAAAGAACGAGGAGAGCATGATGCTTAGCGACGAACGCCTGCAATATATAGCAGGCCACCCTGATAACAATTCACCTGAAGCGGTAGAAATGGCGCGTGAAATCCTGCGTTATCGCGCTGCGCTGGCGGAGCCGTTTGCCATTATTGAACCCATTGGCATGCACTATATCAGTGATGGCAACGGCGCCATGATTTATCCGGCTAGATACCGGGAGCGCAATGATATTTACCTCTATCGGCTCAATGAGGAAAAAACAGAGCAGGACTGACAGACGGTTCGCTCCTGATACGGACAGGGTGATGAGGATGACTGTCTCCTTAATAATCGAGCCGGTAAGCCTGCAATTTCCCCATACAGACACGACAGCTGTGATGGAATTTTATAAATTTGTGGCCGGATAGCGTGATGAAGAGCTCTTTTGACGAAAAACTAATGGAAGCAGTGCTTGGCGAAGCCGTAACGGAACTGCTTGAAGCGCGCGAAACTGTGACATGGCATGCGCTGCTGGATAAACTGCACATCAAAGTTAACACCACTGCTGACCCGCACCGTCTGCAGGCCAGCACGCAGGCCATTGAGCACATCAGAAATGAAATGCGCTTACGCCTGGCGTTAGCCGAAAAGACCGAGGACGCTGCGTTGATTTCTTCGTCATGCAGCAAAGCGGATTAGCCTACCCGGTTTACTGTCTGACCGTTCAGAATCGTCCTGTATCCCGCTGTTATTGTTGCAGTTCAGCAAATCCGTGCCAGACTTATTTGTCTACTCAGAAAACACGGAACCAGACGGAGGACATGATGAAAGTGTGGATAGCGATAACATTGGTTGCGGCGGTGAGCTGCTCTGTATGGGCCTCTCAAGGTGGGTTTGAAACCACAGCGGCCCGTTCTGCTGTGCAGAGTGCACAGCAGAACTGAGCGGTTATGCGTTAAAAACCTTCATCATCAGGAGTACGGCCAACCACGATTTCCAGCGCATTACGAAGCACATCAAGATGAACAACATCTGTTGTGCTTTCCAGCTCAGCAATCAGATACAGAATAATGGTTTTGCTGGTGACACGTTTGCCATGAATCACGATATCGCGAATGACAGCATCCAGCACTGCTGTTTCAGCAGAGAGCGCATCGCCGGCCTGGCGAAAATGATGGATGATGTCAGCTTCAAGGGTTGAGGATTGCTGAGTGTTCTGCTGTTGCATATTGATTCCGTTTAATCCGCATCAGGCGGCTGAGTTGCCAGGCTAAACACCTGAAATAAAAACGGCCATCCTGCGATGACCGCATCCTGCGGGCTTCGTGCCACTTTCCGCGTAGGCGGAAACTACTCCTTGCTTAATGACTCTTTTTCATGGCCACTATGCCGACATCCGAGCCCAGTGCTGAGGCATCATCGCGCGTCCGCGGAAATTCCTGCTGAACTTCCTTCAGGGCGCTTTTTATGGCGGCCAGACGTTCCGGGTTGGATTCTGTAACAGCCATACGCTTGAGACTGGTCACCAGCGCGTTTGCATTAATGCGATCGGCATTATTCAGCAATACTGTAACCGCCTCGCCAATAACAATGTCTGTGAGCCGTTCTAAATTATCTCGTTGCATAATCGCTTCTTCACGGTGTGCGCCTGCTCCGGCAAAAATATCTGATGGCCAATCCAGACCATCCTGAAACGCATTTGACAAGCACAGGCACATCAATGAGTGAACTTAGCGGTCAAACAGCAGTCCAATAAGTACCTGATAATGGCGCTCTTCCTGCTCGCTGGTGGCAGTTTCAAGGCGGCGCAATAATTTGCTGCAAATCGCTTTGCGGTTTAGGTTTTTACCTGAACGTAGAATCTCCACCACAACCTGGCCCAGCGTTTCCTGCTGGCTGAGCGCTGAGATATTGTTAAAGTACTGAGCAATATCCTGTGCAGATGATGGATAGTTCGCGATGTTCTGACGCATGGTGAACCTCTGATTGTCTGTTCTGATTGTGTATAATGTAAGCACTACTGCATGAGCGTAAAGTTATACAACTCACGCAAACTTGTACAGAGATTATTTGCATGTACACATTGTTTTTTTTGCAAAATGTGCTTAATACGTTTTTTCAATCACTTACAACCAAACCATGATCGTCTTTTTTATCATCAGCCAGACTAACTTGTACAAAGTATGTTTACAACGTTGCATCAGATAAAAGATATGCAATCTGGCCTGAGATAAAAGCTTCAGATGAAAAATTCACTCTTATGCGAAAATAAAAAATCATTTATCTTCATGAAATATCTTCAGTTTTATTCGTACCATTGGTAACTTACACAACATGACGAAAAGAGCACTGTACAGACCTTCTGACATCGTTTACTTTGCGCACGACCTCACTCACACCTTCAGGTGATAACATGTACCAGGGCTCACCCCCTAATGAATCTGCCATCGGATTGACAAGCTACTTCAGCAAGGTCACCCATCCTTCTCAGATTGAATTGCTGGGCAGAATCACAGTCGACATTTTGCGTCAGGATCGTCGGCTGACACGCACCTCAGTGTGTCTGAAACTCATTGGGAAACTCGACTGTGTAGAGGATCCAATCGAGGCCGCTCATCTTCGTGAATTGCTTGGCATGCTGTTCAGCAAGTAATCCTTTCCTGGCTTCAGTTCTTCGAAGTTAAGTCTCAAAGCCGTAATTTCTGGCAGTAAGCTCAGCGCCCAGTGTGCTGCCCTACTTACAGCAGCTCTGACAGGCTATACAGGCTCGTTTATCTTCTCAACAGGCAAGCTGCACAGTAAGAGAACACAGACTGCATTACTCAATTCTCTGCCACACGTCATCAGGCGTCTCTGTCCGCACGCATCATCGCTATCACGCGATGTCGTTTAGCCTGCCCGTTATGAGATGTAATTCGCGCGCATTTTCGGGCATTACTGCCTGACAAACAGAACTTTAGACTTGGTCAGCATGCAGTGGTCGTGCGTAGAAAAAGCTTGTGATATATGTTCAGTTTACCAGGCTGCGATCCTTCCAGACCCGGTTTAAGCACGAGCTGTACCAGCTGCACAGGCAGAAGATACTTGTAGCCACAATGACCGCAAATGCCATGACACAACCTGTCGCAGCGTCGGATTGGCAGGGTTGAATACGCGTTTATTGCGACTGAGCACTGCGTTCTGACATAGACAACACAATTACAGACTCTTTATTGAGAGCACGCCGAAACCAACGTCTGACATACGCATGGGCAACATTGCCCTATCGGGCAGCATGCTTTAGTTATTGATGCGCTATAACACCTGGGCTGGCTAAAGAGGTTACGGGCCGATCGCAGTCAGTCAAAAGTTGAACGCTGATATGGCAGGTTCAGGAACATGTGTATGCTTGTATTAAGCTTTGTGCGTTCGTCTCTGTACTGACAGCAATACAATCGGATGCCCGGAAGCAGGCAGAGCGTTTTGGATAACGTTTTTTAAGCAACGTTTCATTAAAAACACATGGAGGAGTGAGAAAATAACGTGTCCCTGCCCTGTACTCAAATGTGCGCACAACCGATGAACATCTGACACGCCTTCGCTGTACCTGCATTGTGAGGAAACATCCTTTTAACGGCTTCGGTATGATGTCGGCAGGGGTACCAGATATCGCTGACTATTTATATTAGTGCCATGATATGCGGATGTGTTAACGCCCTGGGATGCGGCTGACCGGCAACACTTCAATTATTTTCACGAGCTAAAATACCTCAACCTGAATGGGGTCAGATAACATTACAGGAAGACATCCTGTCCGGGCCGCATATAGCGTGGCCATAACTGTTTTCAGTCAGCACGCTTTGCAGGCTCGGGAATTTCAATATGAAATAATCACTAAAATGACAATAAAAACATAGTGTTAGGCATGAATATGCATGGGTACTTTTTGCCTTTTATGCTGATGCTACAACCGATAATGTGTACTGAGCGCTGAACTTACCCTGATAAGAGCGGCCTTTCAGGCCATATCAACGTGCTCCCCTCAGACATCGGTTTTCTGTGATAACCATGATCACATCCAGCTTTGCATAACCTTGGTCTGGCAGACGTCCTGCATTGTGTTTACATCGAGACATGTGTGCTGCCGGGTAACACGCCAAATCGATCAGACTCAGTCAGACACCCCGGTATGATAAAGACCAGACAAATGAAAACGCTCTTCAGAATATAAAGACGATTGTGTCCTTAAAACGTCAGACTGCATCGCCGTTATGTTAGTTACATCGGGACATTTTGCGGGTGAATGCTGACGCGTCAGGAGCTTTTACCGTCATGGCCATAAGGTAGTCATGCTCAGACACAGTGTGTTATCAGTCAGCACACATCCTCAGGCATGCCTGTAATGTGCTTTCCCCCTTATGTGTTTAAAAAGAGACATCAGCATGCTTGATGTTCTGCTCATTCAGTTGCTGCCTAATCTCTGAACCGGCACAACCTGCAGGCCACTAAATACGCCAGCATCTTTGCCACCCAATATACCCACACCGACCCACCTGCGCAGAGGCGCACTGTCTGTAATAGCATTGCGCGATGGCGCATACATGCCCGGTAAACAGGACAAAAGCAGCGCAGTAACGCGCCGCTCAGCAGATTTATAAAACAAGCCGATTTTGCCAGGCGCTTTGACGTTAAAGTTCTCTGCTGCAGACAGCGTGGCGAAATCGGCTGGCTACCTTTCGAAACGCTTACCGGGCAGGCCTGCTCTCTGGCTCAGGAAGCAAGCGTCACAATCAGACGGCTGCATGGACCAGCAGGGGAATCCGTAATCTCTCTGATAAAAGAAGCTGCCCAGGACATGCACTGGCGTGCTCCATTATCCCCGCGCCGCTTGCTGGCATCGTGTGCGGACATGCTGGATATGGCTGCGCTGTATTATGTACATCTGAGCCTTTCTGCCGGCTATACCAGTGAAGGTGGATATTTATGATGTCACTGATGAGTGTGATGTTGATGCCGGATGCAGTGCAAACGCTTCGCACCGGTTGATAAGCACTGACCGCCATACACGGATGCGTCATGACCAATATGCCTTAGTAAACCGGCTCAGGTCATGGCTGACATGGGGCTCAATGTTGATTTGTGGGCCAGTGCGGATACGGGGCAGGCAAAGAAATGGATGCAACCATCACGAATAACAGTAAAACCGACGGGCTAAACATATTCAATCGAGAAGTCTGTGAGTCCTGAAACTGCTTGATGCGGCTTTGGTTTGATTTCAGGTTGTTTATCAGGAAGGCGCCGTGTTCAGATACAAATCCTGTGTTGTGCTCAGACAGGTGTTCTACGGTAAGCCGTGCCTCTCGAGCATCGGATACTGGCGTACCGCTCGTTAAGGTCAGAGGCTTATAAGAAATTTCCATAAAGCTGTGCTTATGTCAGGTACAGAAGCTGATACAGCGTGTCAGTACATCCATGTCATACATTAGCACGAAATATTTTAATTAACTCCAGACGGCAACCTCACAGGCAGAGCTTTGAAAAGGAGATGTGCTGACCCTGGTTACATTACGCTTAAAGCAATATGACTGCGGTTTGGCCTGTTGACCGTAAGACAGCAATACCGATCCTAAGGTGTATCCCGTTGCAAGCTACAGTCCAGGCACGTTCAGGAAACGGTTAATTATTGCGTACGGCTGTATACAGGGTTAACCAAACCGCTTTACCTGGCACTCTTTCTGCCATAGGGTCATCAGGGCCTTCTACGAATACTTTTATAAAGTCTGTCTGTCGCGCGCTGTGCGAGCGTGCATCATGTACAAAGCGTTAACTTTTCGGTAGGGGTAATAGTTCGCACTAAGAAACCCGTCTAAAGAACAGGAAAGTATCAGAGACTTCAACACCATAAATCCTGCCTGCGTCAGTTCTGGTTGCGGTCTGTTTTCTTACTGTGGTTACCTGCTGCAATAACTTTTCGCCGACAGTGTCTGCGTTTACTGCATGAACGAAACCTTTTGGGCTGGGAATTTCAACCTGAAATAATTACATAAAATGTATAATATTCAATTAGTTAAAGGCGAAATTTTAAGGGTAAATTTTTCACTATGCGCAAAGCAAAGCGCTTCACAGTGAAGGGCTGGCAGTGACGGCTTAATGCGCACTTACAATGTGTTCAGACTTTTCTTGCCATGTACAATATTTTTCTGAATTGCAAAAAATGTTGCACATAACATTTCAGCACGTACACTGGTACAAAATTTGCCAACGGAGCGGAGTAATGAAAAGTAATTATGGTGGTGTGGACGAAACGGCGCGCAGAGCCAATGCCATGTTGCGCAGCATGAGCGATGACATCATTGATAAGCGTCACGAATTTGGACTCGATCAGTATTACCAGACGTTTACCCGCAACTCCGTAGCAAACCTTCCAAAACTCAGTCGACGCGCGGTCGAGCAAGCCATTGATGAAATGGAAGTCCGTGGCCATGTGTTTAACCGCAAAGAAGCCGGTAACACTCGCCCCTATGCACTGACCGTGCAGGACGTGGTAGACATTTATGCGCATCGTGATGTGCCTAAGTACCGCGATATTCACAAAGGCGAAGGGCCCTTTGTGATCTTCGTTGTGAATCTCAAAGGTGGCGTCTCTAAAACTGTCAGCACGGTGACACTGGCTCACGGGCTGCGCGTGCATCCTGATTTGCTGCAATACGATCTGCGCAACCTGGTCATTGATCTCGATCCGCAGGCATCCAGCACAATGTTTCTCAATCATGCCAACAGCATCGGGTCCATTATGGAAACGGCAGCGCAGGCAATGCTCAACGATCTGGATGCAGAACAGCTACACCAGCACATCATTCAGCCAACCATTATTCCGGGTGTGGATATCATTCCAGCCTCAATCGATGACGGCTTTGTGGCCAGCCAGTGGAACGATCTGGTCCGTGAACACCTCCCGGGTGTGCTGCCCTCAGAAGTCCTGCGACGTAATATCATCGATCGGGTTGGGGATGATTACGACTTTATCTTTGTCGACACCGGACCGCATCTGGATGCATTTATGCTGAATGCCATTGCGGCAAGCGATCTTCTGCTGACGCCTACCCCTCCGGCACAGGTCGATTTTCATTCCACACTGAAATATCTTACGCGTTTGCCTGAAATGCTTGAGCAGCTGGAGGAGGAGGGCATCAATCCGCGTATTAAAGGAAACATTGGCTTTATGTCCAAAATGACCTCCAAGCGGGATCACGAGATGACGCACGGTCTGGCACGTGATGTCTTTACCTCTTACATTCTGGATGCGGCACTCCCACGCCTTGATGGTTTTGAGCGGTGTGGCGAAACCTTTGACACCATTGTCAGTGCCGATCCGCAATCCTATCCTGGCAGTACGGAAGCACTGAAAAATGCTAAGCGCGAAGCCGAGCGTTTTACACAGGCTGTGTTTAAGCGAATCGAATTTATCAGGAGCAGCAAGCCGTGAAAGAAATGAAAAAAATGGGCCGTACGCTCGGCAATTCCAGCTTTTCCCGCATGCTGAGCGAAACAGAAAACGCCCGCATTTTTGTCCTGAAATCGGGCGCAGAAGCGCGTTTCACTCTTACTAAAATTCTGCACGATGATATTGAAGCACACACCTATGTTGATCCGGCGATTAACGGCCGGGATCAGGCATTCCTTACGCCTGAGTCTGTGAGCGATATTTCACGAACCATCAAATTACAGCAGTTCTTTCCTGCGATTGGCCGGGAAGTAGATGGACGCATTGAAGTTCTGGACGGATCACGGCGACGCGCCGCGTGCCTTTACAGCGGGATGCCATTTGAGGTGCTTATCACGCGAGATGCGCTGACACTGGCTGATGCCCGCCAACTGGCTATCGATATTCAGACTGCCCGCGAGCACACACTGCGTGAGCTCGGAATGCGTTTAAAGACCATGTACCCTGCAGACATGACGCGTGCTGATATCGCCGCCGCTGAAGGTCTGTCGCCGGCAAAAGTCACCCGGGCTTTTCAGGCAGCCGAGGTGCCGGATGCCCTGATTGCGCTTTTCCCGGCGATGGCTGATTTGTCTATCAGCGATTATCAGACATTACTGGAGAGTGCAGAAAAAGCCCATCTTAAGGGCATGACACCTGAGGCGCTGGCCGCTCAGGTGCGTGAAAAGATACCCACAGATGGGTCTGAAAGCATCGATGAAAGTGCGCTTAAAACCCGCATACTCACTGCCGTTCGCCATGAAAGTAAGGCTGCCGTCGCAGCGAAATCTGCTAAAAAAATCACTGTTGAGAAACTCGCAGGTTTTGCTGATAAAAAGCAATTTGCGCGCAAAAAAACAGATGCAGAAAAACGCCTTGTGACCTATGAATTTTCCCGCCTTCCTGCGGCATGGCAGGCAGAACTTGATGCAGCTGTTCAGGCTGTGATGGACAAAATGGCCGCTGAGGCATCCCACTGAATTACCTCTCACGCAATTCATTCTGTCATTTCATCTGAGGTGACAGAATGAATTTCCCCGGACTTTTTCATGTCTAACCTGCTGAAATAACACTGACAACCCACATTATTTCAACCTGAAATTCCCACATCATTCTCATCTATTGTTACTGCAGGCCGCGCGACCCCGTCAGAACGAAGCGAGGTACAGCCAACCGTACTGCCCCCCAACTGCAGGTGCATCTGCCAAATACACCACAGCCCACACCGCATTACCTTCAGACCCGCACAGCTATTTCCGGATACCCAGTTCTGAGGGTTTGACAAAGGCATGTACGGTTGCAAATCCTGAACGCAGCTATGCCATTTTAAAGGAGAAAACCTTGAGAAGGTTCCCATGCGTTTTTATTTTTAACTTATTGTTTATGCAATTAAAATATCATTTATTTCAACCTGAAATTCCCGGTCGTCATGCTCACAGCGCTAACGCTTAAGCAAGAACATCGAGACCGCTATAAGGCTTATCGCCTGAAACAGGTGTGCCCGGCAGTGCATGATAAGCCAGGCGCGTTTACTGAGGCGGCAAATGCCACACTGGATATCAGCCATGAAGACAGAGTCACCGTCTACTCAACATAACCGCGCTCCCGTGCCAGTGCCTGACGTGCATAGGTTGACGTTTCATGCATTAACCCGGACCCAATAAGCTGTTCTCATTATGCGAACTTACGTTGAACGCTTCCCTGCGCCTGATTTGCAAAAACCCTAAGTAGGCGAAACCAGGGCTTGCGCGGGGCGCTGAGCGCAATCGCAACGCTCAGCGGATTGTGTCTTCAAGACACATCTGTGCTGTTCATCACTCATGTGCAAAATAGCACCTATTCAGGTCAGCAACACAAGGCAGTTACACTGCCTCAAAACAGGTTTAAGCGGCTTCAGGATCGGCCATCTGTATGCCCTTCCTGTACAGAACTCTCAAAAGACAACTGGGTGTATCGGGTATTAGTCAACGCTTATAATGGGACAGAAATAACGGATAATTTACGGGACTGTAAATGCACCTGTGCTGCCCGGGAAACTGCGGTTCTGCTGTAACAATACACGCTGGCAAAGCATGCGCATGACCAGTTGGTGAACGCGTAAGGATTAAAACAAGCTGCCTTTTGACAACAGGTTTGCAAAGAAAGGCTGTTAGCAGCTTAATATTGGTCCTTTCAATGTCAGCGTACTGACGTTCAGCGTGTTTTTTGTTGCTTTGCTGGTTTTTAAAAAAGCAACGCGTCTCTTTGCTGAAGTGCTCTGGTGCATCATTCATTCAGGAGAGAAGTTATTTCCTGTATCTTCACCAGCACGTGCTTGCAGTTCATCTTTGCTGCGGGGAGGTGGGTATAACATGGCAGATAAACCGGAACAGCTGAAGGACAGATACATTGAAGCGTAATCAGACATGAATGCAGGAAAGGGCAGAAGAGACTGTTTGTCATCTTGACCATAAGTTGAGCACGAGCCAGCAACAGGCTTAAGGTCTGAATGCGTCACTGGCTTCGGAATAACTGATGAAAATATGTACTATCGTATTTTTGATGAGCAACATCACCCGTAAATATCCTCAACCAGAACGCCAGTGATGGTCAATTCGTCAGGATGCCCGATGCCTGTTAAAGAATGCTTTATTGTTAAAGTACCCGCAGTTCAGGTTGCTTTTCCAGTCCCCCCAGGCAGCTGATGAAAACATGCCTGATCATATTTGTCTGTGTTGTCGCAAATCATCAGAGCAATAGCCTGCGCTTCACCAGCCTGTTGTGTGTGGCATTCAGCAATTACGTCCACAATGAAGTCCTGCGTTTGTCTCTGCTGTTATAAAGGTCAACCGCACCTGTTTAGGGATGTGCGCTGACGGGAAGATTCAGTGGTGAGTCAAAGGGGGGGGCCGCTCTGCATACAAAGCCCGGATGGCAGCCAGTCAATATTTATGGGTGCCTGGATAAAACCATGACACAGCTGTTTGTTTTTTGAGTGTGATGCATTGAAAAGTAAGCACAAGCATAGAAGCGGGTCACAAATATAAATTGTTTTTCTGTTGCCTCTATGTGCAGAAAAAGAGTCTGCATACTGTGGTCGCACTTTAGGCCGCGTACAGAGTACTTTGAGAGACTTTTCATCGAAATGGATACCTACAGCTTAAAAGGTCCTAAAGCGCGTTAAATCAGCTTACAGAGCGATTAAAAACCTATCAGAGCTTCCAGCTCATTTAACTGTAAGGATTTTCAACACGCATGCGCTTTACATCACGCTTGAGGAATACCACAGCGACATGCAGTACAGCCTTTACCTCTCGGATGGCCATTTTCAACAGCAGTAGACAGGCAGGCAAACATCTGGTGCTACAGGATCGCCAAAACCAAAAGACCAGCCCTGCCAGACTTCAATGATCCTCGCATGATCAGAACACTATTTGTGATCCTGTTGCGCTCTATAGCTATCTGAGCCCCCTGCATGATGTATACAGATATCAGGCTTCAAAATCCCGTTTTACGCACCGCTTTCATAAAAGCGTCATGAAAACATGGAATTATCTTTACCCGAGTTAACCAGCAGCAAGATTTGAGTTGTACTGATGTGTGCTGGAGGGAAAGCAAAAATTTGGATCGATGTGTGCTGGCGGGAAAAGCAGATCTCATCGATGTGTGCTGACGGGATAAAACGATCTAATAAATGTGTGCTGGCGGGATTGGTGCGCGATAAGCGTATGTGGGTGTGCGCTGGCAGGTTTAATGAGCAGCAGGATTATAAAGAGAGGAAGAGGGAACCTGCAGCGGCTCCCTGAATGTGCGCTGGCGGGTAGACTACGTTTAATAATTCAGCAGGCGCGACAGGCAAATTGAATATTGCAGGCCCTCCGGAAGCAACGCACCCGCCAGCGCACATACAGCACGATCGTATCCTCCCAGCACACATTTTTATAAATCCAAAGGCTTAAGTTTTGGATTACGTTTATGAATAATAAGGTGATTTTCCCGTTCTTTCCTTATCAGAGAAAACTCCAGGTAGCCAATTTTCTGCAACTGATCCAGCGCTTTTTTGATCGTCCGGTTCTGTTCACTCACCGAACTGGTAAGGGAAAGCCGCTCACGAAGGCGCGCAAACGCAACAGGAACAGGGTTGGCAGGCAGGCTTTCGATAAACGTGTAAATGGCCTGCGCAGCTTCCTTTTTAGGCAGTGCCCTGATGGCATGATGTTGCAGCAGAACCCGATAATCCAGCTGGAATAATTCCCACAGCTTTTCATCAGCTTCCAGCCTGACGATATCTTTATCCGCGTCAAAATAGCCGGTTTTGAGCAGCCCTGTTTGATAACTACCGCGTACGTCTGCACCCCGTTTGAATGACACGGATTTATTACGTAATTTCCCCAGTGACTCATGGATTGAGCCCCGCAGGCGCGCGTCAATGCGTTTAGAAGTGAATCCGCAACCTTTGGCAAATTCAGTGAATTTGAGCTCTATCTTATTGGAATTAAGGCCATATTTACTGAATGCATAGATAACGCCTATCCAGACTTTGAAGTCACAATCCATATCCAGCCTGGGTCCGGAGATGTTGATATTGTCATAACCTTCGGCTTTGGCGATCTCCAGCTGTGAAAACAACTCAGAGGCATCCACAACGTTGTTCTCACCCTGAGATTTGGTCGGTTTGGGAACGAAAACCCCTAAGCGCATCAAAGCAACTGGCTGAACTGTGTTGTTGGAATTAACAGTGAGTTGTTTTCCTTTACTGACCATGTCGCTATAGAGCGCATCGGCTATAAATGTTTTATCCTTCATAAGGTTATCTCAGTTTATCCTTCAGCAGTGCCTGTTGTGGATTAAAAATAAACCAATCCCACCAGCACACACAATAGCTCCCACCAGCACACATTGCCAGCCTGCCAGCACACATCTTTTTCCTGCCAGCACACATCAACTTCCCGCCAGCGCACATCACGATCGGGGCTCAGCCCAGAGATGACGCGGCTTTGAGCCTACCGGGATCTTTTAGGAACTATAAGGATCTGTATGGAAGATCTATTGGATCTGTCCTGTGGATTTGTGAATAACTTAACGCTTTACGCTCTTTATCGTGCTCTACCGCGCCTGCGGCTTGCTCAACGCCTGCGGGCGCTACAAAAAATTTGCAACGCCCGCAGGCGTTATCTGTAGCAATTCTCCTGTATCCATGGCAGAGAGGTGTCATCCTGTAGGCCTAACAAAACATTTCGGTTTCACATTACTGACCTGAACCACTTAAAAGACAAACGCATGGATTGTTTGATCTCGTAGTGCTTCAACATAGTCCCTCTGTCGCTGAAAAAAGCATTGCCTGTATTCATAAATCTTTAATATTTTTCGTTTACATACAGATCGCAGTAATCAAACCGCGGAGGATATCGAATGGCTTCCAGAGGCATTAACAAAGTCATACTGATTGGACATCTCGGGCATGATCCAGAGGTACGTTACACGCCTGCCGGTAACGCCGTCACAAACCTGACCCTGGCAACGTCTGACACATGGCGTGATAAAACCACAGGTGAACACAAAGAAACCACTGAGTGGCACCGCATTGTACTGTTCGGCAAAGTCGGAGAAATTGCGGGTCAGTATTTACGCAAGGGATCTTTTATTTACATCGAAGGCCAGTTACGTACAAGAAAATGGCAGGATCAAAATGGTCAGGATAAATACACAACTGAGATCGTTGTAAACAGCACCGGCACTTTGCACATGCTTAACAAGCGGGACACCAGTGGCGATATCGATCAGCCCCCACACACTTCACACTCTTCAGAAAGGGTAGAAACGCCTTTTACTGAAAACGTTCAGCCATCTTCATTTGATGATGACATTCCATTTTAAAATTCTGTGCGTTTTTGCAAAAAAAAACGGGGAGTACGGGAATCACACCTCCCCGAGCAGAAAAGGCTGACTGCAGCCCTGCAGTCAATACCACTGCCAACAGGTCAGGGCGGTCAGGCCCGTGTTTTGCGATAGCCTAAACGTTCCAGCTGCCGAGGCAGTTCTATCCACGTGCGGCAGTTAAGTTTACGCATAATGCTTTTTCGATGATGACTGATGGTTTTAATACTCAGTTTCAACACTGTGCTGATATCAGTCAGGCTGCGATGAGTGGCCAGCAATCTGAGTAATTCAAATTCCCGACGCGTAAGCGCGCCGCTTACGCGAGGCTCCTTGTCAATGCGAGTGTGTATGGGACTAAGGCATTCAGCACCAAACACATGCGTCGTTAATGTCGTCATATCACTGCGTTTTGAAAGGATAGGCACGCCGGGTAAAACGCATTGCAGATAGCCCAGCAACGCCGCTTCCTCACTGTCTGTGAGAATAACGAGACGTGTCAGAGGCGATATGCGCCTAAGTTCAATCAGTACCTCTGTCAGGGCTTGCATATCCAGTCCACATGCACAGACTTCGCTGATAACCACATCTGAACGTGCAGCAATGGTTAAAATATCCTGAGGCTGGCCTTCTGAAAGCAGCGTGGTCTGAATGTGACGTGCATTGAAATAGTTTGCGATGCCGGCGGCAATCCACTTGTCGCTGTCTATAACCGTTAACGTAAACATGATTCCTCCTGTCTGCATGGAGGTAGTTAACCTTACAATCAGAAGGGATTAAATCGGATAATATTTCAGCAATTTGTATGAAAGCTCTGTATTGCAATGCCAGACAATCCTGTAAAAATCATTACTGATAAAACAGGACAGCCATCCGGAAACCATTCGTCTCTGAGTTAAAGACGTCCAGCGAGTGAGGCAGGGAAGGTATCGTTTGTGGGATTCAGGCAGAGGCAGCGGGCAAACATAGCCGCGACCCAGGGCGCACTACAGCAATACTATACCGCACACGGTACCCGTCAGAGCACCATCAGTCCAGCGCATGACGCCGGGCAAAATCCAGTAAATCCCGATGATTTTCCAGATTCAGCTTGTGCATCAGTCGGGTCTTATAGGTACTGACCGTTTTATTGCTGACTTGCATGCACGATGCAATCCCACTGATATCGATCCCTTTGCTGAAATAGCGTAACACCTCAAATTCACGCCGCGATAACGTATTTAGCCGCGCTGTATCGGGGTCGGGTCCCTGGCTAAGACAAGCCTGATGTGTGTGCAGTGGAAAATACCCATAGCCTGAAAACACTGCAGACACGGCGCCGGCGAAATCCGAGAGATGATTTTGCTTGCTCACAAATCCATTTGCGCCTGCTTTCAGGCTTTGTGCCGCGTAGTGCTCCGTATTCTTACCGCTTACCACGATAACCGGAATATGAATATCTTCAGCACGTAAAGATGCAATAGCCTGAATTCCATCGATACCGGGTAAATCAATATCCATGACCAGCGCCTCTGCGGCAAACCTGCGTACAAGATGCGTTGCATCTTCACCTCTGTCTGTCTCAGCGACGACAGTATGACCGGCTTGCTCCAGTAAGAGACGCAGGGCAATACGAGCCAATGGATGATCATCAACAACAATAAATGCAGCCATAATTCACCTGTTCAAAAAAAACACACAAATAATAATCCGCAATTTGAAATCGGCAAAGTTATTATTTTTGTAGTCAAAAGACTACATAAAATGTCATGTAATCTTAAAATATAAAATAAATGATCATTCCTTTTTAACCAAGAAAGTTCTGTAGTCAAATGACTACAAATGTCTCGCCCCAGTCTTATTTATTGATGACTAATAATTTGACACAATAAATTTAAAATCAAGGCAGGGCAGAATTTAAGAGGAAAGGAAAATGAAAATTATATGTAAAGATAAAGTGAACGACGAACTTATTCGTCCATTGACATGGACGGCTGTTACCGCCTTTTCGTTGTTCATCTGGAGCCTGATTGCTATAGCTTTTTTGAGATAAAACAATAGGATGATAACTTACAAAGCGCAACCTGTTAGTCTTGTGCGAAGATATTTACAGATTCCAGTGCTTAACACATGATTGCTCAGGAAAGTTTTTACACTGTGGCTGATCTAAAGTCTGCACGCTTTTTTTGTAATCTCAGTTAGCTAACTATTTTGATAAAAATTCAAAAGCATAGGTCGGCTTTACCCACCGAGGCAGAAGGTGTGCACAGTGCTAATAAATTAGCAGCCTGTTTTGAATACAGCCCAAAAATTTGATGAAAAAGTAAAGCGCCAGTCAAGGCGCTTAAATTTGTTCCGGCTATTATGATGCCGTCTCCTGTTGCTCTTGTGTTCAGAACGAAGCAGGTTGTTTATCGTGGGGAGTATTAAGGGCTTTGTGTGACGGAGGTAAATGTTCATGACATTTTACCGGTGCGGTTTCTGGCGTTTTCAGCGCACACCACGTTGATAAAACACCCAGCAGGGAAAAAATCACTGCGGGTCCTGCCCATCCCACCATGCTGTATACCCCGGTTGCAATGAAAGGCAGCAAACCTGCCACCACGGATGCCGCGTTGTACCCCAGTGAGATGCCGGATGAACGCAGGTGAGGCGGAAATTGCTCTGAAAACCAGCTTGCTTCCACAGCAAAGATTGGGTCATGACTGAATAACAGAGAAAGAGAGATCGCCACAATCACCAGGATAACGGCACCGGTGTTGATCAGCATAAACATCGGAATGCCAAAAGCTATGGTAAACAATGCGCCAATCAGGAACACTTGCCGGCGGCCAATCCTGTCACTCAGCGCACCATAAAACAGGTGGCTGCCCAGCCCCAGTGCAGAGCCTACCAGTGTGCCCCACAAAATATGGCGCGTATCCGTTATTTCCGCGAGAACCACATACGAGAGCATAAAACTCGTGGTGATATAATAACCGCCGGTTTCTGCCAGCCTGAGTCCCACAATTTTCATGATAGTGCGCCAGTCGCGGCGTATCACTTCAAGTGCTGGCTGCCGGACGATCTGTTTTTCTGCCTTGGCTTTTTCAAACGCAGGCGATTCCGCCACACTCATACGAATAAAGATGCCTATCGCAACCATGACAAACGAGATCAGAAAAGGCATACGCCAGACCCAGTCGCCGTCAAACAGCGCACCAGACAAAAGGAATGCGCCATTTGCCAGCAGCAGGCCCAGAGGAATACCTAACTGCGGCACGGCCCCATAAAAACCGCGTCTTTTCGCCGGCGCATGTTCAAAGGCCATCAGCACCGCGCCTCCCCATTCTGCCCCAAAACCGATGCCCTGAATCATACGTAACAGAATGAGTAACACAGGCGCCAGGATTCCGGCTTGTTCATAGGTGGGCAGAGCGCCAATCAGTACTGTGGCGAGCCCCATCGCCAGCAGAGACCAGAACAAAACGGTTTTCCGGCCATACCGGTCACCAAAATGTCCGGCAAGATACCCGCCCACCGGGCGCATCAGAAATCCCACCGCCAGTGTGGCAAAGGCTGCCATGATGCCAATGATGGGTTTATCTGTATGGAAAAAAATCTTACCAAACCAGGCTGCAGCGGCTGTACCATAGATAAAAAAATCGTAGCTTTCTACCGCTGATCCAATCATGGATGCAATCGAGACTTTAACCGGGTTGCTGTCCGGTTTTGCAGATGCCATATGCGTATTCATACCTCACCTCCGTTTTTATGCTGAGCGCAGACGCTGAATCATTGCGCCCAGGTCTCAATAACCCGACTGTCATCGCATTGCCCCAGACCTGACTGCGCCGCTGCCTGATAACGGGCATGAGCGACCTGAAGAAGCGGTACTGCCGCCCCACAGGCATGGGCGGCCTCCGCCACAAGGCCGCTGTCTTTGACAAAAATATTAATGGCACTGGAGACGGATACCCCTGTATCCTCGAGCATTCGGGGTCCCCTGTCGGACAGCATCCAGGATCCGGCCGCGCCGCCTTCCACCAGCGACAGCACCTTAGCCGGATCCAGCTTAAGTGCGCGCGCGAGTTGCAATGCCTCAGCCGCAGCCACAATATGCACGGCACATAAATGCTGATTGATGACTTTGATACCCTGACCTTCACCCGGCTCGCTGCCCACGATTTTTACCGTGCCCATTGTCTCGAGTACAGGGGTAACGTGGCCTATCGCCGCAGCGGCACCGGCTGCAAAAATTACCAGCTCGCCTGTACATGCGCGCGCGGTTCCGCCGGTCACGGGCGCATCAATGACACAGGCACCTGCCTGCTGCAACCGACACGCCGCCGCTGAAAGTGCATCCGGTCCCACCGTAGACATAATGATCCAGTGCTGGCCTGAAACCGTGGGTAACGCCTCTTCAATTAATGCGGCCAGCTGCTGCGGGGTGGCCACCATGACAATTACCGTCTCTGCACGCGCGGCCTGCGAATAATGCGCGACTGTCTCTATACCTTGTCTGCGGGCTCGTTCGCGGGAGGCGTCAGACACATCCACTCCCAGTACCTCATGCCCGGCTGATTTAATCTGGAGTGCCATAGGTAATCCAATGGCGCCTACACCCACAAAAATAATGCTCATGACGTGCTCCTTACTTAAGCCAGGTTTTTACCGTGTTTACGATGGCGGAGACGGAAATGCCATAACGGTCATGCAGGGTGGGCAGGGCGCCCGCTGCCAGAAAAGCATCAGGCAGGCCAATGTGCCGAAACTGCGGCATCACCTGCGCGTGCATCAGGGTCAACGCGATTGCTTCCCCCAGCCCCCCGACAACGCTGTGGTTCTCCATGATCACAACCAGCCGCCCCTGCCGACGACACTGGGCGATAAGGGTATCGGTATCCAGTGGCTTGATCGTGGGCACATGCAGTACGCCTGCGTGAATATTGTCCTGGGCCAGCGCTTTAGCCGTTTCCAGCGCGCGCATAGTCATGATGCCGCTGGAGATAAACAGCACGTCGCGGCCATCCTGCAGCAAATGGGCTTTGCCCAGCGTGAACGTATAGTCATACTCGTCCAGTACCAGCGGCACTTTTCCGCGCAACAGGCGCATGTATACCGGCCCCTGATGCGCTGCGGCGGCCGCCACTGCCTGTTCCGTATCCAGCGCATCACACGGGTCAATGATGGTCAGGCCGGGAATGCCGCGCATCAGCGCAATATCCTCTGTGGCCTGATGACTGGGTCCATAGCCGGTGGTGAGGCCGGGCAGAGCGGCACAGATTTTCACGTTCAGGTGCTCTTCTGCGATGACCTGATGAATAAAGTCATAAGCACGACGCGTGGCAAAAACTGCATAGGTTGTGGCAAACGGGATCATGCCCTCTTTGGCCATGCCACCTGCGGCACCCATCAGTAACTGTTCGGCCATGCCCATCTGGAAATGGCGCTCAGGATAAGCCTCAGCAAAAATATGCAGATCCGTGTATCTGGAGAGATCGGCTGTCATCCCTACAATTTCAGTACGCGCCCTGGCAGCTTTCACCAGCGCGTGCCCGAACGGAGCCGTGACAGTTCTTTGTCCTTCTGCGGCAATTGATGCAATCATGGCGGAGGTTGTTAAACGGGGCTTTTTCTCTGCAACGCTCATTGGTATGCCTCCCAGGCCTGATCGAGTTCAGCAATAGCCTGTTGCCATTCATGGGCTTCCACCCGGATAAAATGATTTTTTTCACGCGTCTCAAGAAACGACACGCCTTTGCCCATCAGCGTATCCAGCAGAATCACGCGCGGTACAGGCATCCTGAGCGCACGCGCGCGGTCAAATGCCGATTTAACGGCCGCAATATCGTTGCCGTTTATGCGCTGAACATGCCAGCCAAAGGCCTGCCATTTATCTGCCAGCGGCTCGAACCCCATCACTTTTTGCGACGGACCATCTGCCTGCTGCTGATTAATATCCACGAGCACAATCAGATTACTGAGCTGGTGATGAGCGGCGGACAGGGCGGCCTCCCAGGTTGCGCCCTCATCAAGTTCGCCGTCAGACATAGAGTTATAGACAAAGGCATTGCTGCCTTTATGACGCAATGCCAGTGCCATCCCCACACCGATGCTCAGTCCCTGGCCCAGCGATCCGCCGGACATCTCCATGCCTGGTGTATAGGTAGCCATACCGGACATCGGTAACCGGCTGTCATCAGCCCCATATGTGTCGAGTTCGGCTTCCGGAATCACGCCAGCTTCGATGAGTGCGGCATAAAGGGCTATGGCGTAATGGCCATGCGAGAGCAAAAACCGATCGCGTCCCTCCCACTCAGGATTTGCCGGATCGATGTGTAACGCATGACACCAGGCCACGGCCAGAACATCTGCCAGACCCAGCGCCTGGCCGATATAACCCTGTCCCTGAACTTCTCCCATCCTCAGCGCAAAGCGGCGGATACGCCAGGCGTGCCGGGCCAGTTGACGGCGAACGTCATCCAGCGTTATGTCAGATTCAGCCAGTGTGCTCATGTACTCTCCTTACTGGTTGTAGTAGTCAGGCCGACGCAGATAATCGCTGACGGGCCGACGGCGTGTTAACGTATGCATGCACTGTTTTCATCCTGTGCTGCACCGGTAATGAGGTAAGGGTTTCGCACATGGCCAGCGAGCACGGGAATTCTGTCTGAGGTCATGAGGTTATGCCGCATGCAGCAGGCCTGACAAAATCAATTTTTACACCTGCAGGTGAAAAGGATTCATGAATGTCGCTATTGCGAAAAGCGCCTCTGAATTTGCTGCGTGCGTTTGAAGCGGCGGGTCGGACCGGTGCGTTTAGTCTTGCTGCTACAGAGCTGGAACTGTCACCCAGCGCCGTGAGCCATGCCATTCGCAAGCTGGAAATGCTGCTCAACATCCGGTTGTTTGTGCGCAGTACGCGTGAGATCACGCTGACAAAAGAGGGGGCCCTACTGCTTGAACATGTTCAGCGTGGGTTTCATGAAATGCAGCAGGGTCTGTCGCTGATCACTGCCGATGAGAGCCGGCCGCTACGGGTGCACACTGCACCCAGCTTTGCGCATCAGTGGTTGCTGCCCAGACTCGGTAGCTTTATTCAGGCGCATCCGCATATTGATTTGCGGCTTTCAGCCAGCACTGATTACGCCCGCTTTGAGCAGGACACGTATGATCTCGATATTGTCTATGGTGAGCCCCGTCCGTCACCCTATGCAAAAATTCCACTTGCAGTAGAAGAACTTACGCCACTTTGCTCACCGGCGCTGGCCGCGCAGTTGAAAACACCTGATGATTTGTATGCGTTGCCGCTGATCCAGTGCGATGTGCAGCTCTATCAGTGGAAAGGCTGGTTTCAGGCAAACGATCTGACGCCGCCCCGGCATTATGGGCTGCGTTTTGATCGCAGTTTTATGGCTATCGCGGCGGCCGTGGACGGGCTGGGTGTTGTGCTGGAATCCACACTGTTGGCCGAGCGAGAGATTGCCAGCGGTAAACTGGTGTGCCCGCTCATCAGCACCACCAGTGAAATTCACTACATTGGACATTACCTGGTATTTCCTCAGCACCAGCAAACGCATTTTGCCCGGGAAACGTTCAAAGCCTGGCTGCTCAGTGCGCTGAATCTGGCGCATCTGCGATGATCGGGTTCACATTCTGGCGGGAGAGGAGATAAGCATGACGCTGAAATGCGTAAGGGGTTTTGTGAGCCAGCTCTCCTGTTACACCGGCACTGCCGTTCTTGCTGAACAAAGAGCGGCAACTTCAGCACGACGCACAAATCAGGTGACCTTTACTGAGCGCAAACATGACACGGGTCTGCGAGGCGGCCTTCACGCTTGCCCTGGTGTTGGCCACGTTGCCGCCTCGCATTCACAACTCAATAATAACATACAGCAACGACTTCGCGCGCAGAGGCAGATGTCAATGTGCAAATATCATACGCCAGAGAGTGCTGCCCGCGCCCCAGGCATCGAATGGATGAGCCGCATTAACGAGCCGTGACTATGCAGTCTCTGCCTGCCCGTTTCGCCCGATACAGGGCATCGTCTGCCGCAATCAGCGCCTCACTGCAAGGCTCGCTTCTGCGCTTGCGGGCCACGCCTGCGCTGATCGTAATACTGATATCCTGATTATAGGGCACCGTCAGCGCGGCTTTGATGGCTCTGATAGTGACTTCTGCATCAATCCTGTCGGAGAGGACAAGACAGAATTCTTCGCCGCCTGACCGTGCAATGAACACATCGTTGCTGATGAAGTTATCAAGGATTAGTCCGAGTGTGGTCAGGACCTTATCGCCGGTCTCATGACCAAAGGTGTCGTTAATGCGTTTGAAGTGATCGATATCCAGTGCACACACGGTGCCGGCTTTGTTTTCAAGCTCCCGGAAAATAAGATTCAGGTAACGACGATTAGGCAGGCCTGTCAGCTCATCATTCAGGGACAAGTCTACGGCAGACTTGTAGCTCACGTTGATATAGGTAATAAAATGATTACATGCTGTAATTATCATTATCATGGACGGTACATACAACAGAGATGAAATAAGGATGGCATGATCCAGCACAACCAGTTCAAGTCCCCCTGCCAGCATGACAAAAAGCGCGTTGAGCAACAGAAACAGGCCCAGCCTGAACGCAGTGACATGTTTTTCCAGCGGCTGTGTACGAAACGATTTTTCAATAAACCATGTCAGCATCAGGGCCGTGAAAAAAACCACATATACATATGGCTTTGACACTGCGTTGTTGTGGCCTGACAGCGCCAGCATTGCTGTCCTACACAAAATAACTGCTGCATAAGCCAGAAAGGAAAGGTGGTACAACCGGTTAGGTTTGCCTGCAAATCTGATTAAAAAATCCTGCTTGTCAAATTTCATTATTTGCCTCTTACATTTTAAGGCGATTTTATCATGAGTAAAAGTCAGCTATGGACCTGAAAAAGGCAGATACTCCCTGTTTATTTAGCCGTGAGGCAAAGGAGAGAGCCTGCTTATGCGGGCGACATGCAGCCTGAAACAATCTGCAGATAATTTACGATAAAGAGCGCCCTAAGCGGGTTCAATGCTGTTTTTTGAAGTGACCGCATACCGTTTCCGCATGCAAAAAAGAAAAATCTGTTACACACTCATAACGCCCTTAGCTATTCTTGTCATACAGACATTACTTAGGGAGAGAGTTATGCGATGTCCAGGCTGTCAGAAAGAGTCGTTTTTATACGGTACACGCGATGTGTGCATGGATATAAACGATCCTGAAAAGGTGGTACCCGCCGTAAGAGGAAGTCACTGCCTGACATGCGGAAGGGTGATTATAGATGGCGCGGAAAGTGGAATGTTCGATGCCAGGCTACAGGCGCGAGAAGCGATTGATGCGTAATCGCGTGGGTTAGCAGGTTCTGAAACGTTATTCAGGTGTTTTCCTGTCAGCCAGGTTTGTTACAGCCACTTCCTGTTCAGTTATCCTTCATTCAGCCTGAAAACCCGCAAACGCGGGTTAACACAGGTTAAACTGTCCGCTGCACCGTATAAGTTCTGTACGAAAGGATGCTTAACTCCATCTTGAGATGTTCAGGTATAACACGGAGAAATCTGTTGGCTTGGCATGATTACCAGGTCAACGGACCCGATCTCAGTCATGCTCTGATCGATCGCTTTAGCGCATAAAACTGTGATGACGGCAGAAGTCAGCTTTATCTGAAAGTATTGCGCACTCCGCCCGAGCGCTTTTATCAAGCTCATTAATCAGCACTCAATTTAGGGTGGACTTCCACCAAACGGACATTTCCGAGCGCTTTGCGTTTCGATATCCAGAGATAAAGCCTAAAGACATGATGTAAAGTCCGACAAGGTGTGAAACAGGCGAAATCTCAACAAAAGAACAGACCACCAATTTCCGAAGCAGCTGAATATTTTTTATTCATTTTTTAAATGAATGCTGCTTATTTACACCATTGAAAATAAGCCCTTTGGCGAGTTTCCAGATAGGCGCTGATAATCAGGAATTTCCTTACTGTTATTTAAAAATTGTCTGGATATGATTTTGCCGCTAAGCCCGAACCACTTATCCATATTGTTCATGCTTACAGCATATTCTTAACTGTACATTTATTTACTTCTATTTCTCGCAGGCTTGTACGGGGCGCACCTGTAGCGGTTTGTGAGCTTTAAATTCAAAACGGATTTTTAAAATGAAATACAGCACACAGCAAATCATTTTACATTGGCTCTCAGCCATCATTATAATCTGGTCAACCCTGAGCGGATTTTATGTGGCATTTTTTCATCCCGCGCTGCCTGTTAAAGAGTGGGTAGGTTTTTTCAACGTTTCGCTGACAACAGTATTTATCCCGTTTTTTATACTACGGGTATGGTACCTCTTTAAACATGGCAGCCCGGAAGAAAGTCTGTTAACCCCCCGAGAACAGAAAATTGCGCATCTGGGACATCTGGCTTTGTATGCAAATATCAGTGTAGTGCTGATAACAGGCGTGCTGATGATGAATCATGCTATCGATGTCTTCCATATGTTTCACGTGCCGCAACCCCTGCATAATGCGAGTGTCATTACGTTTTTTAACAAGGTGCATGTTCTTGCATGCATGACGCTTGCGCTTCTCATCGCCGGACACATTCTGGCTGTGTTAAAGCATCAACTTAGCGGAAGACATATATTACGCAATATGTGCCCCTGAAGCGGAATGCCTTGTCGTGTGAACATTTTCAGTCAGGTGCAGACAGTGGCAGTGCTTAAGTGGTTGTCAGGTCTGGCATGAGAATTAAACCTTTACTCTCTGGTTGACCTCTGCAGGAGTTTTCAGACATCCAGCCCGATGGTGACCGGGCTCGGTGTCTGTAATTGATATCTGCAGGATTAAAAAGGAACAAAACGTTAGGCATTCGATCTTCTGCAGTCGTGCTATCGCTTATTAACATTATAAGGGGACGCTAAGTTGCCCGTAATAACGTTCGCCTCAGGCGAAGATAACTAAAAGCATGGATATTTTTATTCTCACTCTACTGAAATTACCTGTCTCTTCAGGTGAATGATAATCAATCTTATTATCGCCATGTGCTTAAATGTTTAACGGGCTGGTATTTTTTTTCCGGTACTTTTCGCTCAGGCCTTTTAGGCGGTGTCAGAACTACCGTTCTGGCTTTACTTGTACGCGGTGCCTTTTGCACGGGGGGCAGGGCGGCATCAAGACAAAATGGACATTCGCTGACACCTGAGAAATGCATACTGGCAACGGTATGTGCCTGATTCACCGTATAGCAGCTGCCAATAAACGTCCGCTGCTCAATCGCGGGCAAGTGCGGACAGCCGCTACAATGTAATAACAAGCCGTGTGGGTAGTGATCGCTGATATAATACTTCTGTGCTGTATACATGAGAGCGCCTTTTGCTGTGAGCAATATAATTAAAGTAAAATGCATAAAAATTCATATGGCGTTATTTTTCAGAAATAAGCATGCAGTGAGTGCGAGAGCTTTCTCCGGCTTCGCTTAATGGAAACGATACCATTAACGGAAAAATCTTAAAAAGAGATTTTTAAGCGCTAAAGTTAGTCCGATTCAGCAAAAAAGAAAGGGCGGTCCCAAAAATAAAATTGTCATTTATGTAAGTCACTGATTTTCCGTCTCGCTTTGTCTGAGATTTTTTCTCTGATGTAATTGATTTAAGAAAAGTGCTAACTCTACAGGCCATGCATTAGTGAGTGAGTTTTTTTCACTTTGCGCATTTGATCTGTATTATTCATAAATTGTGATGTTAAAGATAAAACTACAACAACAAAAATGAAAGACTGAGCATTGCCCCATAATTTATTATTACATTTAACTAACAATCTCACTTGATGAGTTACATTAATAATGATTTTATTTCTTCGAATGAGAATAAAAAGCAGGTATTGACGATGCCATTTGTCAGTGACAGCCCGAGTTGAGCATGCATTTTCTCTGAACAACACGGGTAGGCGGTATAGCGACGTGGCAGACAGGGCTCTGCATGATGAGGGAACAGTAAGCCGCTCTCCTGGCTACTGGTTAAAAATTTAACGGTAAAGAGCAAGCAAACTGCGTTTGCCAATTCACAGATTCTAAAAAATCCGGAAGCAATATGCTTCCGGATGCAAAGATGCGTGCGTATTTTTTGTACTGGCAGCTGATTACATAGCCTCTGAGTGCAGACTTACCGGAATGACACGCCCAGTTTCACCATGCCGTAATAGCCACCTGACTCGCTGCCGTGCAGCGAGTCAGACCAGCCGGTCTGCACGCCCAGCGTGACGTTCTGACGGATCTGCGCTTCCACTCCGCCATTAATGCCTACACCTGTCCCCGACAGCGTGTTTCGGAACGACGCTTCAGACCCGGATACGCCTGGCACCGCCGCGGTGACGCCACTGTGGCCGCCAAACGTCTGCGTGACAGAGGGTGTTACCCACCAAGCCACAGTCTGCGTTGTCTTCAGTGAAGTGCCGAATTTCACGCCTGCCCGGATCGCCTGACGGCGGCTGTCTGACCAGCTGACCGCTGCTGCATCGTCTTCCCCATCCTTCAGATTCAGACCCTGCACGGTATACTGCATCTGGGGTTCTAACGAGAGCAGGTCAGAGAGGGCGAATGCCTGACCCACTTCTGCAGAGGCAAGCCAGCCTGTGCCATGAGTGGAGAGTCGCGTACTGTCGTTTGAGGCGACAGAGAGGCTGTGATGACTTGCCTGTAACACACCGTCGAGACGTAACCCACTCTGCGTATGGCCTGACAGATAGGTCCCGACGGAATAGACCGTATCACGGTCGGTGCCCGCCGCGTGTGTGCTACCGTCACGCCAGACATCACTGCGCATCAGGCCTGCTCCGCCGTACATACCGGCTTTCCAGTCAGCATTCGCGCCCTCACGCTGCCAGAGGTCACCGCCGAGCTGCGCAAAACTGTAGGCGCTGCTGCTCTCCGGCACGCTATTGTCTGTGAGGCGCCCGCTGTCAGGATGATGCAGATGGCCTGCTTCGATACGTCCCCATACGCGGCTGTCAGCAGCATAGTGGAAACGTGTGTCAGCTGAGCCCGCCATCAGACGATCGTAGTCAAGCGAAAGTGAGGGCAGGGCTGCATAGCTCCACATTCCATCGCGATAGTTCACCGTGGCAGGTGTAGTCACCGGAGAGACACCAGGCGTTGTGCCGGGTTTAGTACCGGTATCGGTAGCTGATGCCGGGATTTGCTGCGACGTCAGATACCAGCTTTCATCGACATTGCGGTAAAGCGTGTAGTTATAAGCGCCAGCAACCAGAGGCTGACTCAGGCGAAACGCTCCTGTCTCAGTGGTTGCGCCATTCACTGCCTGCACGACCCCAATGCCGTTGCCGGTGGTCAACGCGCCAAGTCCGCCCCGGTTCAGGATCCGAAGATTGGTGCGGCCTGTTGCCATCCCACCATCAATGATGAGTTTGTCAGTGAGCGACTGGCTGTTGCCGGCCAGGGTATTGAGCGTAATTGTTCCGTCTTTGCCTGAGAGACTTGCCATCGTTAGCGTATGCGGCGTAAAGGCCCCTGAAGGTGAGGCAAACACGATAGTGCCTGCATGTGTCAGCGCGTCCACAAGAGAATCACCGGTGAGGATCCACGTACTGCTTTTATCGATGTTCACATCTGTGGGATCAATGATACCGGTGAGCGAGGTGTTATTGATCAGGGACAGTGTGGTACCGGATTTTGCAATGATGGTGGTGCTGGCCTGCAACCCATCCATAACCAGGGCACCATCATTAAGATTCACCTGTGACTGGCTGAAATGGCCACCCAGGGTAAAAGTGCCGGCACCGTTTTTCGTGAGTTGCCCGCTACCGGTAATGTTGGTGTTCAGTGAGGCACGGGTGCTGGTGTCGTAGGTCGTCATACCATCGTTCACAAACGTATTGTTTGCCAGCGTCAATACGCCGCCATCTGCAATATTCAGCAAGCCGCCTTCACTGACAAAGGTATCCGTTGCAGTACCGCCACTGGTGACTGTTAAAAGCGCATCCCGCTTGATAAGTGCGTGAGAGGCCGTGCCGCCGTCAAAGACCCAGAGCTGACCGCCGGCATTCACGGTGGTGTTAATTGCAGTGCCTTCGACATACTGCCCGCCGCCTGAATTAACGAGCGTATTTTTGGCGATGCCGCCCTGACGAACAGACTGGGTACCACTGCTGTTTACCGTTGTCCCGGTTGCCAGTCCGCCAACCGATTCCCAGCCTCCCTGATTCAGCACGGTTTTTAGGGATGATTCGCCCGCTTCCACATTAAGGTAGCCATTGTTTTCCAGCAGTACATTACTGGCTTTACCCGCACTCACCGCAAAAGCACCCAGTGTGTTAGTACCGGAAAGCGTGGCGCCTGTTGTGGTTTTCAGCGACGCACCAGTATCCAGCAAAACATCAGTGATGACTGAACTCTGATCGGCATACAGCGTGCCGCCGGACTGTATCAGGGTGCCGGATGCCATTCCGCCACTCTGTACGTTCATGAGGCCGCTGTTTTTCACCGTGGTACCCTTTGCCCGCCCTCCACTGTACACGTACTGCGCACCCTGTGCTTCAACCGTAGCGAGGCTGGCTAGGCCGCCTACACCCTGGGCAGTGTTACTGGTGATCAGGGTACCTTTAGCGATGCCGCCGTCATTGACGTACTGGACTCCACCTGACATCAATGTGGTGTCTGACGCGGATCCCCACACCTGCTGCGTTCCACCTGCAACAGTGGCTGAAACGGCTCTGCCATTGAAGTCCACGGTCTGGTAACCGTTTCTATTGAGGGTAGCTCCCGTACTCAACCCGCCTGAAAGCACGTGTTCCGCCGCACCCGAATTGATAATGGTTGAGTCTGATACTGCTCCGTTAAATATAAAGGCTTGCGCATCGCTGTTGAGTGTAGCGGAGATGACATTGCCGTAAGTATTGAGCTGGCCACCTGCATTGATAACAGATTGCGTTGCCGTCCCGCCTGCAGAAACAAACTGTCCCCCCCCAGCCACAGTGGTCGCATCGGCTTGCCCGCCGCTTTGCACGTATTGCGTTGCACCGACATTCACGAGCGCAGACGTAGCTTTACCGTAGACATCCTGAATGCCCGTGGTGTTGAGAATGGTGTTAGCAGCCAGACCCCCGGCGTTTACGATCTGAGTCCCGTTCTGATTAACTGTGGTGCCGATTGCAAGGCCTTCAACTTTCTCCTGCCCACCGTCGATCGTTGAAAAGGCGCCGACGCCACCGGCGTTGATGGTCTGGAGGCCACCGCTGGTTATAAGCGTGCCGTCTGTCTGGCCGCCGGCATAAACAATCTGCTGGGCATTCTCTGCTATGCGGGTGGCGTGCGCCGTACCTCCCTCTAACACCAATGTACGGGCACCTGAGCCCAGGGTTGTATTATTCAGGCTGTTGGCGGACAACACAGAAAACACGCTGTTACCTTCCAGCACCAGGTTCTGGGCTACACCGTTGCTGATAGCAAATTCACCCAGGCGGTTCATACCACGTCGCCCTGGTATCGCCGCTGAGTGTACCGCCAGTCTGCTGAGTAATGCCGGTCACCACGGCACCACTACCTGCACTCAGAAATCCGCCAGTATTGAGCTTCACATTTTCAGCGGAAGCGCCAAAAATGTCTGCCCGTGCGTGCGACATAATGACGATGCCTGAAGCAGAAGTATTTGGCGTCAGTATCAGACTGCCGCCCTCATTTAATGTCGTATTAGTTATCGTGCCGCCGGTATAAACATACTGCCGGCCCTGACTATTAACTACGGTGCCGGCAGCCTGCCCGCCGCTTTGAACATACTGGAACGTTTTCTCCCCGATGACCCTGGTAAATGACGCATCCCCCCCGTCATAGATAGTCTGATCAGCGCCGCTTGTGGCCTGTGTTCGGGTGGCTATCGCGCCACTGCTGACATACTGCTGGGCATTGTTGGATAAGAGCACATTGTCTGAGGTGTCTCCAAATACCAGCGTTTGCGACACCCCTGGCCCGGAGACAGTGGTATCCACATAATCCTGAGCTTGCGCTGACAGTGAGACCAGGCCTGTCAGCATGACCATGGCGCACGCTGACCGCTTAACAGCTAACGACGGACGCCCGCCACTTCCTGCCTGTTCAGACGCCACAATCCATGCCTGACGTGCCGCGCTCCAGACAATTCTGTATGCTTTATTCATTTCCGTCTCTCTCTTGGTTTTTACGGGCGGATCCTCGCCCTGCGTTAAAGGGGTTTAGGCGTGCTGTAACTGCGCATGTAATCGGTCAATCACGCCGCAGACCTGTTTTCCTGTAATAAGACGTGTGCACTCAAACTGTCTGTCGGTGCCCTTATGGCGGGGGCACCAGAAAAAATCCTGATGATCAAAGGTGTCGTGCATGCTGTCCCAGCATCCGCGACAGCCGTGGCTGCTGGACACCCGCCAGGGGGTAAAGAATTCGGCACCAGGCAAGCTGAAGCCGCTGATCAGCACCACAGGAATGCGTGTCGCCCAGGCAAGCCAGGACAGACCGCTGGCAAGACCGATGAAAAAGCTGGCATGCCGAAGCAGATCAACACGCTGCTGAAGGGGCAGATTGCCGGTGTAGTCTTCAGCGCCGTAGGGGATGTGATTCCAGACAAATCCCTGACCGGTACGCGCTTCGCGATCTATGCAGAGCACCCGGTATCCCTGATTTTTAAGGTGTGTCACGACCTCCGCCCAGCCATGTCCGTTGTTCCAGAACTTGGCCTGGCAGGTGGACTGCACCGCAATGCACACATAGGGCTCAGAAATTGTGCGGGGGGCGCTGAGATTCAGGCGCGGTGCCTCTTCCCGCGGGGCGACGCCCAGAATATGCCCTGCGATACGATGAAAGCCGGTCTGGCGGAAGTCGAGTGGCTGATGCGTTGTATTGCCGCCAAAGAAGAGCCCGATGCGGTAGGTGGCATAGGGCAGGCGAGGCGAGGCAGTATCCGGTGCTGAAAAGCAGATGTCCGGATACTGCGCTTTGAGCAGTACGATGAGGTTTTGCGCCATTACGCACTCCAGCCGGCACTGATGCAGCTGACGAAAGCGTTCAGCGTAATGAAACCAGCCCAGCAGGTCGCCCAGTGTGCCACTGGGAAACGAGATCAGAACGTCGCGTCCGGTCAGTGACAGCGTTTCGTCAAGCACGGGCTGCAACTCAGCACTGCGCCAGACTTTAATGCGGGAACGAACATAATATTTTTTCGCAGAGGTCACCCAGCCGGCACCCGTTTCACAGCTGAAGAGAATATTGTCGGAGTCATCATCCAGAATCATTACGCGCCAGCTTCCTTCTGGCAGAAGAATTCGTACGCCGTCGTAAAAGTCGTACCGGATCCCTGCCGGACCGGCTATGGCAGGCTGTTCTGGCGGTAAGATGAAAGGATAGGTGGCACCGGCCACACTCTGGTGAGGCGCTGAATGCGTCGAATTAATGATGTTATTCATCAAAAGCTTCCGTTCACGTTGATTGATGATAAAAACCGGCAACATCCAACAGAAACCGGGCGTGATACAGACGCGCAGTCAGACGGAAAGGCTGGTTATTTTTTTAATACGTAGGTGCATAGCAGGGGTTATCGAAGAGGACGTGGTTTTCAATAGGGGGAGGAAAAAATAAACTTAGCAAAAATCAAATAAGAGTCTGGAAAGCGACTGAGTTAAATTCCGCAGCAGTCGCTAAAAGTTTTGATGAATATCCCCTAAGCGTCAGCAGCACGTTGTAGCCGTTAAGGGCCCGGACATCTCGCCTTCCACGTCAAAAAAGCTGAAAGCCCGCTCAGTGGGATTGATAGGATCACCCAGCTTTTATTGTTGCTAAAAGCTGGTTTAGGCGAAGCAGTTAAAGGTATGGCAGAATTTATAGGTCTGTAGCCGGCAACGCCGGGCACACGGCGCTATTAAACATTAGTGTTATCTTAAGCAATATCATGCGCCCCATGCCGCTTAAGCGGCATACCGGAGCAGACAGGTCGCTCACAACCGATGATACCTGCCGCACCTTGCTTTGAAAAATACCTGTTAATCCTGGCAGCCAGTACATGTTTAACTCCCGGACTTTACTTCCGTTCAAACATACCTGCCTGGCTGACTAACAAGACTTCAGATTTGCGGTTTTGTTGATTCTTGTGGGAGAGACCAGCGCTGACCAGCATGAATCGTTCTGGGGTTACGTTATGTCGATACAGATTATACAGATTCCAGTTTGAGACTGGTCTTGTATAGCGCAGGGCAGTGTGCCCGTACTATTCACTTATCCGGTACGGAAAAGCCCGTCAGTATAAAGCTGGCTAACACAATCACCCAAAATATATGTCGGACGTGTCGTGCATCAGCGGGCAACTTAATTCTTAATGAGGAAGTCATGATTAAATATATGCTCGCTACTGCATTGGCCTGCTCAGTGTTGCCCGCCTTCGCTGGCCCGTCAATAAATGTTGGCTCTCTTAATGAATACATTCAGGGAAATAAAAGCACGCTTGCCAAGCGTGTTACCAATACCGGTGACGCGACAGCTTTCGTTCGTGTAACCGTTGATGAGATGGTTTTTTCAAAAGACGGTTATAAAGAAGTCAAACTGGACTCTGCTGCTCTCACGCAGGGAAAAGCGTCCGGATTAATATCCAGCCCGGCGCGAATGATTATCCCGTCAAAAGGCATGCAGACCAACAGGCTGGTATTTACCGGCAGCCGCACGGATGAACGGTATTACCGGGTGAGGTATATTCCGGTGGTGCCTGAAAAAAACGATGAGTTTGGCCTTAATAATGAAGAGCAGAAAAATTACCAGAAAGACATCAGCGCAGGCATCAGCGTTCTGACGGGGTTCGGCATTATTGTCACCGTGCTGCCGGAGAATGCCCGCTTTGATACCCGGATAAGTAACTCATCCGGCAGGCTAAATATTAATAATAACGGCAATGCCAGCATTGTAATAAGTGACCTGCGGGAATGCGACAAGGACCTGAAAAACTGCGGCAGCGCCATATCGCAGCAGCTGCGCCCCGGCATGCAGCTGGCTAAAACCGCAAGAGCCGGCAAATTCTGGTATTACACCCTGACTGAAGGAATCCGGATCAGGGACATGACGCCCGATAAATAACATTTTTTTAAACACCCACTTCTCTGGAGAGAAAAATGAACGCAAAAACTATTATCGCAGCTGCCGTATTGTTCGGCTCCGCTTTCGCTGTAAACGCTGCTGAAGAAGTTAACTTCATCGTTGAAGCTAAAGTACCGGATACTTCGTTTTATGTTGTGACGACCGGCTGGGACACGACGCCGATCCGCACCACATGGAATGAGCAGACCATGTCACTGGCTCCGATTGCGAAAGACCTCAAAATGAAAAACACCGGCGGTGGCATCAAGGCCTATCTTACTGACCCGGCCGCGCTGCGCACCCCGGCATCGCTGGAGCCAATCAACATGGACGTTAAGGTTTTCAACAAGTCAATCGGCGTCGGTCCGGCAAACGCAACGAACATCCTGACTGCAGCTGAAGCGGCAACAGAAAAACAGCTTACCCTGGCCGTGACTCAGAGCAGCGCGTTCACCGACGCAACGCGCCCGACCGCGGGCACCTATACCGGTGCGGTTACGATGGTATTCGAGAGCATCCCGGCCACCATCCCTGCTCCTTAACGCAGCAGCCACAGGCAGCCCGGCGGGGTTATCCAGCCCCCGGGCGCAGGTTTCAGGGAGCTCTGCTCCCTTTTTTTGACACCTTTTTCGGGAAATACGTATGCTTCGCTCACGTATAGTGGCAGGGGTAAGTTGTCTTGCGCTCTGCATCAGCTCCGCCCTGGCTGCCGGAGGCCAGCCTTCGGGCTCCCTGTCAGAACAGGCCCGCCTGATGCCAGCCGACTTTCGCGCGCACTTCTTCAATGCGCCACTTTCAGCGCGCGTCATGCTTGACGGCAGGCTGCTGGGCGATGCAAGTATTATCCTTCATGAAAATAATCGCGTTCAGATCGTCAGCTTTACTGACAGCGCAGAGAGTGAGTATGGCGAAGCCGAGCGGCAGCGCTGGCTCACCGCACTTTCTCAGCCCGTATCTCTGGGAACCTGCAGCGCAGACTGCCCCGAAGGGGTGCTGGCACTGGACTATAACCTGAGTAACGCTCAGCTTGCCGTCTATACCCCTGCCGTAAACGCAGCAGGTGCCGACCTCTGGCATAACCTGCCCGACGCACCCGGCGCGGGCTTCCTGCTCAGCAATCAGCTAAACCTGACCGGCGGCCAGCAGCAGCCCGGCGCCATGAGCTGGAGCGGCGGGCTGGAGGCCGGGCTGGGCAAATGGACCGGCGTCAGCGAATTTCAGATGGACCGCAGCAGCGACGATGAGATGGCCTCGCGGCACGCTATCAGGTCTCTTTATCTGCTGCGTGAGGGTAAGCAGAACTTCATTCGCGGCGGCCTGTTCGTGCCCGACAGCCAGGGGCTGCTTCGTCAGCCTTATACCCGCGGGGGAGGTGTCACCACGCTTGCGGGCGTAATGGCCGGCAGCAGCGATACCCTGATGAAAGATGAAAATTTTCCCAGCCTTTATCCCCTGTGGGTCACAGCAAACCGCGAAGGCGTTGCGGAACTATACCGTGACGGGGTGCTTATCAACAGTCAGCCCGTCACGCCCGGGCTGCAGACGCTGGATACCACGCTGCTGCCTGCTGGCATCTATGAGGTTGAGGTTCGCATCATTGAGGACGGCAGGGAAACGAGCCGCACTACCGAAACCGTCAGTAAGTCTGCTGCGTGGCGCAACCCTGAACAGCGCCTGCGCTACAATGTGTTCGCCGGCCGGCAGAGCGCCCTCTGGAATACAGAGCGAAATGACAGCGAGGGCGAGATGGCTGCGGGCGGCAGCATCAACTATCTGCTTCATCCGACACTTACGGGCGGCGCGGCACTACAGAAAACCGCGCGGGAGCGTCAGGCCGGCGTGTCCCTGGACTGGCAGACGGGAAAACACTATCAGCTCTATGGCAACCTCTCTCACAGCAGCGTAACCGGCAATGGCTTTGATACGCAGGCGATGTGGCTGCATGACAGAGGCAACATAGCCCTGACTCACAGCCGCAGCTGGTATCGTCAGGAGGACCGGCGGGGCCGGATTATCCGCAGCAGCCGTCCGCTGTCAGAGCAGAGTACCGCGCTTTCGGCAACCTATCGCCTGAACAGCAACAACAGCCTTAACGGGCGGCTTTCGCACTCAAGTGCCCGCGGTGGCGCCGGGCTGGACGTGGGGTATAACACACGCACCAGCGTCGCCGGCACGGCGGTGAACTGGCGCTTTGCGGCCTTCGACCGGCCTTACAGCGAGGAGGGCAGCCTGCGCAACCGTGGCGTGAGCCTCACCGCCAGCTTCTCTCTGGGCGACAGCGGGCGCAGCGCCAGCGCCAGCATCGGCAGCCGCACAGATTCACGCAGCGGTACGCGCGATCTGTATGCCTCGGCTACCGTGAATCAGGAGTGGCAGAACAGCTTCATCAGGTCCAGCAGCGCCACCGTGACCGGCGATCGTCACGGCGCCGGGCTGTCAACCTATAACCACTTTGACATGCCGGTTGCGGCCGGCAGCTTCTGGGGGCAGAGCTCAAGCCTTGACCAGCGCCTGTCTGGCGGCACCAACCTGTCCAGCACGCTGGCTTTTGGCCAGGGAAAGGCCGTCCTGAGCCGTCAGCCGCTGAACCACCAGGGCGGCGGGATTATCGTTGACGTGGCGTCCGATGACCGCAATGCGCGCCTGATTGCTCACCACGAGGCAGGCAGCACGCCGCTGAAACCGGGACGCAACTTTATCCCGGTCAGCGCCTGGAAGCCCGGCTCGGTTCACCTTGATTTTCCCGGCCGCGACGCGCCGGCGCTGAAGGTCTGGCCGCAGTATCTGGATTATCACCACGTGCGCGGCGGCGTCAGCGCGCACGAAGTTCGCGTGATGAAAACTGTGACGGTCATGGGCCGCCTTACAGACGCAAAGGGTCAGCCGCTGGGCGGGGCCCACGTGATTAACCACGCAGGGCGAACGGTCAGCGAAGCGGATGGCATGTTTACGCTGGAGTTGCATGAAAAGAATCCTGTCATGGAGGTTAAGCATATTTCCGGAACCACGTGCAGCGTCCGGCTTAACCCTGCCCTGAAGCAAAAGGGCGAGATTATATTTGCCGGCAATCTGGTATGTGCCGGTGCGAGCCTCGCCAGTGATAATTCAGCACGCGATAAAGAAGGAAGCTGAGAAAAATATTATGAAAACGAATCTTTTAACCTTGCTGAGCGGGCTTGCTTCAGCCACCATCGCGCTGGCCTCACAGGCGGCAGTGCTGGATATTACGACAGAATTTAAGCCAGACGTCACGCGGCCCGGACATAATGAGTTCATTAATACCACACCGGTCAGCGGGTTTTGTAGCCAGCACCCTGCATATTGTGAACCGGGTGACTTCAGCATTTTAATCCCGGGCTTGACAGCCTCGAAAGTATTCGACAGTTCATCATCTGACCTGAAGAAAAATCACACATCCTTCACTCTGGATGGAGCAGTTAAATCGGTTTCGTTAGTAAATACAGCTAACGGCAAAAGGATTCAGGGAAGTTTCAGATGGTCTTTTTTTGGCGTAGCACATCATCGCACTGCGGAGTCTGATGGATCAATATCCGGAGCAATGACAAGGACAGGCATTTATCCTGAGGGTGGCTGTTCAGGCCGGGTCGGAGTGGGAAACGACTACTATTACGCTCACGGATGGGGCTTGCCTGAAAGGGCCGTCACTTGTTACAAACAACTGCATGCAAGTTCAAACTATCACGGCACCGTTCTGATCAATAATTTCAGCCTGGGCTACAACCTTAAACTGTCAAATCCGCTTCAGATCCCGTCCGGAGATTATGAGGGCGAGGTGGTTTACACTGTTGGTGAGGGGATGGATACTGACTTCGGCGCGGATAATTACTCGGATAATGAAATTCGTATCCGCATAAAAGCGAAAGTTGAGCACATATTTTTCTATGCTTTTCCGGCAGGCAGCGAGCGCGTAATCCTTTCTCCTCCGAATGGATGGACCGAGTGGCAGAACGGGGGCCGTATTCCTGACCGGCTGAGCAAAGAAGTTCCTTTTACGCTCAGCACGTCAACGGGGATCCGTGTGAGAATGCTGTGTGAGTATAATCAGGGGTCGGGCTGTGCGTTAAAAAACGCCCTGACGTCAGAGGAAGTTCCGCTGGATGTGTTAATGACGCTGCCCGGATTCACGAGCGGTAATCGCGCCATGCGGGATATTCCTCTGAACAACAGTGCTGCAGGCATTATAGTGGACAGTCCCAATCCCCAAATCATCCTTAACAGGCGCTCAGCCCTGAATTTTAATGTGAAGCGAAGTGGTGTGGAGCAGATGGTCAGGCAGCCGGGTTCCAGCTGGAAAGGTAACGTCACCCTGATGATGGAAAGTGATCTCAACTGACACGCCGTCAGGAATGAAAGATTCGCTTTCTGCACAGTGAGCTGGCGCATTTCGCAGCACATGAAAAATCCATGTAAAATAACCAGGTGGCGCCGGTGTTCTATATGGATTTTAAACTGACACTACAGCAGTTACGATACATATGTAAATTCCCGCTCCGTCAGGAAACGGTTGTGGCTGCTGAATGTTCCTGCTGAAGCCCTCAGCAACTGCCGGTCATTCTGAAGATGCTGCAAATACTCCGGAGGCGCAGTTTTCCCGTCGCGGTACGCTTCTGGCCGCTGACGGTTTTGATACTGCGATGCACTTTACCGGCACTCTGCGTAACGGTATAGGCGGCAAGCAGGTATTTGGTAGCCAGCATCTCTCTGCCAGTAGTCCTCTCAGCTGCCTGCGCCAGGTCATAGACCGGCTCTATACCTGCCGGCGCATGACGACTGCGCAGGTACGCATTTCTTCTTTTTTAATCTCGTTGGGTGTAAAAATAAACTTCTCTGCCTCTCGGGCCTTACAGAAATAGTCCTGCACAAGCGGATAAAGTTCTGATGCAAGTTTTTTATGATATTCACACTCGCCTATTGCAAGCATACTCAGCCCAGGATACTGGTAGATCAGCTTAATGACAATTTTCTCATCTTCTGGCTGTGCACCGTCGATGACCGCGATTTCTGCTTTGTGGCATTCCAGCACGCCAAACAGAGCCTCTGCAGAATGACAGCAGGCCGCAACAGAATATCCCGCGTTCAAATTCATGACTGTTTTCATATCCGTCGAATAAATCGGGTGCCTCTCTAATATAACGACATTTTTTATCACGACATCCTCCGTGCACAATTAAATGTAAGATTCTTTCACTCTTTACATTCAAAATTTCCGAATGTGACTCCGTAACGAAGTTCTTTCTTAATAGTGAACCAGAGCAAAAGTCTGACCATACAAGGGCAACCTCATTCTCTGAGATGGATCTGTTCTTATTTTTCATATGCATCAGGGCTTGTCAGCCTATAATGATGAGAAATTTCTGTGATGTTCTAGAATCTGAGGATATGGCCTGGCCGGTAATCAGACACTAATCCGCCGCTTTCCTGGTTCAGGGAGAATTATGAAGCTCGTGATAAGTTGTCAGAAATCCGGTGTAATCCTGTCCGCTTTAACCAAAAATTCCGGAAGAACGACTATGCAATCACGCTACAAAAGGCCCGTTTCAATAGCCATTCTCGACGATCACTATGTTGTTCTGCATGGTATGAAAGATATTCTCAATCAGGACAGTGCGGTCAGCGTCAGAGGAGTATTTTCAGAAAGTGAATCTTTAATAAAATTTCTGCGCAGTGAATTGGTGGATGTCACCGTCATGGATTTCGAGCTGTCACCTTCTGATACTGACGGGCTTAACCTGATAGGCATCCTGCGCCGCACATTTCCACAGACAGCGTTGCTGGTTGTCTCTGCGCATTATAATGCCGCTACTGTTGCCTCAGCACTACGGGCCGGAGCCAGCGGCTTTATTGGTAAGAACCGGCCGTCTGACGATTTACACAGGGCGCTGGCCGACGTCAGTGAAGGAAAAGTATTTATTGAAGCGGAAATGGTGCAGCTGCTTTCAGATCAGCAGATTTACGGCAATAAACTTATCAGAGGGAATCTGAGTGAAACTAACGTACAGGAAGCCATTTCTCTCACGGCGCTATCGCCAAAAGAGCTGGAGGTCATACGCTGTTTCCTTACGGGAATGAAAGTGGGCGAGATCGCGGAAAAATTTAACCGCAGTATTAAAACTGTCAGTGGTCAGAAGCAGCGTGCCATGCGCAAGCTGGGACTGAAAGCCGACCATGAGCTTTATCTCATCAAGAGTGAGCTTTTAAAGGTAATTCAGCCCTAAGTCTCGCAAGCCACTGCGTTCCTTCACTTGGTGCGGGAATATACCCTTCTCTGAGCTTTGACTCCATCTCTTCCGCCAGAGACGCAAGGCCAGGGCAGTCATATACTAGTGCAGCGCCCCTGATGCGATGTGCATAATGGATCATCATCCGGGTATTGCTGCTGCTTATTGCGTGGTGCAGACCTTCGATGTCTTCTGTCAGACAGGCGGTAAGCTCAATAGCGCTGAGCGGAGAAGATACGGGCAATACTGACTGCACCTCTCTGGTCACTTTGCACCACCGTGACAACAGCTGGCTAAGCGCTTTAAGGGAGACTGGTTTGGTCAGCAATGCGTCTATGCCGCATGCGTGACAGCGTTTCTGATGGACTTCTCCACTCATCGCTGAAACAGCAATCACGGGCATCGGGTCAAATTCCCGCTCGATTTCCATCTGACGCACCCTGCGTGCAACTTCATAGCCATCGATATCCGGTAGATTACAGTCGAGCAGCATTACGTCGTAGTAGTTCTCCTCTTCCAGCAGACGCAAAGCTGTCGTGCCGTCTGGCGCAATATCATAGTGGCAGCCAAGCTGTTCCAATTGGGCCCCCAGCATTCTCTGATTTGCCTGGTGGTCCTCAACGACAAGAATACTGGTGTTCGGTTCATAACGTGGAAGACTGAACGGCTCTGCGACAGGGCTGGGAGGAACACAATGTCTGGCAGGAAGCTGTATACGAAATGTCGATCCTGCTCCGGGCTGACTGTAACACTGCAATGTGCCGCCCGCCAGCCTGATGAGCTGATGACTGATGTACAGACCCAGTCCACTCCCGTCGTAGCGACGTGTGGTTGCAGTGTCAACCTGCGTCCAGGCTGCAAAAAGCCGGTGCTGATTTTCCTTTGCGATGCCAATTCCGGTATCCACCACGTCAATACAGAGCTGACCTTCAGCTTCTTCCCCGGACATCCAGTACAGACTAAGCCGGACTCCGCCGTTTTCAGTAAACTTGATGGCGTTTGAAATTAGATTGGCGACAACCTGCCGCAGGCGGTACTCATCCGAAATTATCCATCCTCCCTGATTGCCAAGCGAGTCAGATAGCTCAAGGGTCAGCCCTTTTCTAATGGCCAGCGGCTGAAAGGCTGCAACCAGCGCGTTGAGCGTGGCGGAAAGCGAAAAGCAGTTCTGCTCAAGCCGCATCTGATTTTGTGACAGTTTGGTATGATCGAGAATGTTGTTAAGGAGGGTAAGTAAGTTTTCCGAAGAAGAGCAGGCCAGCTCAACATATTCTTTTCGCCGCTCTTCCGGACACGGCAGCCGCAGAAGTTCCAAGGCCGCAATAAGCGCATTCATCGGTGTCCGGATTTCATGACTCATCATGGCCAGAAACTGGTTTGTACGCTGTTCGCTATGAACCGCTCGCCTTTTCATCATCACTGATCTGTACAGCAGGATTACCAGAGCTAACAGAAGCAGAATGAACAGACCCATTTCGACGGCGTACTGAGAAAAGATCACGCCAAAGGAAGGGGTACCGAGCTGCAACTCACCAGCCCAGTTATTATATATGGCATCTGCCTGCCGGGCCGGCATGGCTGACAGCGCTTTGTTCACGATATCCAGAAGGAGTGGATTATGTGCTTCAATGCCCATATGAATACCGGCAACCATAGAGGGGATCTGTCCTGCCACGACCAGCTTATGTGAGTAGGACCGATGAAGCAGCGGTCTCAGCACCAGGTCCGGACCGATTCCGGCATCCGCTTCAAGCGTGTAAACGCGTCTGAAAAGTTCATCCGCGTCCGTTACGGGCTGCAGAATAAGGCCGGGAGAATGCTCCCTGAGCCAGGCCTCATGCCATGTTCCGGCCAGCACGGCCACACGTTTTCCCTGAAGATGATCAAGCGTGCGGCTGCTGCTGGTATCACGACCAGTAACGATAAGTGTGTTAGAGGTCATCCAGCGCTGTGATATCGACCAAATTTTGTGTACTGAAGCTGGCATCAGTGCCGGAACCAGGTTGGTATATAACTGCGGAAGTTCACCTGTACGCGCCGGAATGAAACGTAGTCCGGTTGCTTCCCCGATAGCATTCAGATAAGCGCGACTCAGACCACGATGTTGCCCGTTCTCGTCATATTCAAGAGGCCAGACTGGCATATAGGCGTAGCTCACCTGGCGGTGGCTCTTGATCCAGCTGATCTCGTCCGAAGTCAGGCGCAATGATGCCGAGGCCGCAGCCTCATGGGACAGCAGAAGAATACATAAAGCCCACAGAATAAAAGATCTTAACATAACCGTGACAGCCTGCTCAGAAGTCAGGTATCGCCGACAGGTCTTTACCCGCCTATCAGCGTTACCTCAAAGACGGTTATTTGAACAAGTGACGGGTGCTTACGGCTACAAGACCACTCTCAACCTTTACGATTTTGCACTCAGGCAGCAGGCGAAGAGATCAACCCTTCCAGACAGGATATCCACTCAGACTGGTGCCAGTCAGTTTCAGGCAGCCCGTTTCTGAGCGCATCCTCAAGTGACCCTGCGTAAAGAGACAGTGCGTCAAGTTCATACATAAGGGCTGCGCCCTTCAGACGATGGAGATGATGGACCATATAACGCAGGTCGCGGTCTGCCATAGCTTTTATAAATGCCGACAGGTCATCCTGCAGAGCACGATTAACGTCAGACGTCACTACCGGTGCAACAGGGTTTACGGGTGAAAATGAAACTTGACAGGCAGGACACCATTCGGCCAGCAGGTCGGTTAAATGTGACATCCGAACCGGCTTAGTCATTACTGCATTCATACCGCTGGAGAAGCACTTATCTTCATGAATCTGACCGGAAAGCGCCGAAATGGCAATAAGCGGCGTCTCTTCGCGCTCATCCTGCCGCTCAAACTCCCGGATATGCCTGGCTAGCGTGTAACCGTCCATGTCCGGAAGCCCGCAGTCAAGGAAGATGATATCGTAATAGTTCTCATCCCTGAGCTGAGCCATCGCACACTCAGCGCTGTCCACCGGGCTGACATGACAGCCCAGTGCCTGAAACTGATCCGTCATGAGCCTTAGGTTAGCCGGATGATCTTCAACCAAGAGCACGGCGGCAGAATATTGATAAGAAATCTGCGCCAGCTCAGACGCATCCGGAAGTAGCGGGGCGGGACATTCTTCAACCGGCAAAACGATCGTCACAGTCGTTCCCTGCTCTGTGCTGCTGTTCAGCGTCATCGATCCTTTCATAAGCGACGTCAGTCTGCGGCAAAGGAAGAGTCCCAGTCCGCTTCCGCTGGCCGGATGGTCTCCTCTGGACCACGCGGTAAACAGCCGCTGCTGAAAATCCGTTGTCATGCCAGTTCCGGAGTCTCTGATCTCAATTTCCAGACCGCATATTCTGTCATCTGACATTTCGGCAACCGCATGAACGCTTACGCCACCCTGTTGCGTAAACTTTATGGCATTCGAAATCAGATTTGTTAGGATCTGACGCAACCGCAACGCATCTGCTTCTATCCAGCGTGTGCTGAACTCAGGAGAAAAGGTTAATTCAAGCCGGAGAGTTTTTGCTTCAGCCGCCAGACGCTGACTGTCACAGACTGCCTTCAGCAGATCCGCCAGCCTGAGTGGTTCAGCAGACAGGATAAAATCAACCTGTTCAAGCTTTTCATTATCAAGGAGAGTGTTGAGCAGCTCCAGTAAGTTTAGCGCTGACGAATGCGCCAGATTGTTATAGGCATGCTGGGGTGTCGGCAACGTTTCTTTCTGCATAAGCTCGAGCGCTGCAACAATAGCATTCATCGGCGTACGTATTTCGTGGCTCATAACAGCGAGAAAATCACTTTTATGCTGCTCACTGCGTCTTGCCCTGCGACTTGCGCGTATGGCTGTAAAAAGCGCGGCAAACAACAGCACTAGCATGATACTGAAAATTGCAGCTTCATAACGGTAGTAATAAAGCACAAGGGCGATCCCTGGCGTACCGATGTCAACAATACCTACCCATCTGGCAAATATTTGCTGTGCCTCCTTTGCTGTGACTGTTTCCATCGTCTTATCAAGGATGCTAAGTAGTTCAGGACTGGTAGGTTCGACAGCCATGCTGATGCCGCTGGCCATCTCGGGCACTTGGGCAATAATGGCAAGCTTATGAAGATAGTGACGCTGAAGTATAGGCAATATAACCAGACCGGAGCCAATGGCAGCTGCGCTGTTTCCGACCCTGACAGCATCGAGTGCCGCATTGATATCAGGCTCAACCTGCAGCCTGATGTCAGGATAATGATGCTTCAGCCACGGCTCATAATCCGATCCAGCCGCAATGGCCAGTGACTGGCCTTTGAGCTGTTCCAGGGTGCGAATACGTACAGTACTGTTTTTTCCAACAATCATGGGCATGGTGTTAGCCCACGCTGAACTCATCAGCCATTTGCCACGCTCTTCCGTTGTGAGCAGGTCACGGTTGACCGCCGAGATAAGCATCGGACGCTGTAACATAGCTTCAGTCGGGGAAACATAGACAAATGTCAGACCCGTTCGTCGTGCTATATCGTCCAGAACAGCCCGGCTGAGTCCTTTATGGACACCCTTTTCCTCAAATTCCTGCGGCCAGCGCTCACTTACGGTATAAGTAACCGCAGGATGTGCCTCAATCCAGGCGCGTTCTGCTGGCGTAAACAGAGCAGAAGATACAGGCGTACAGTACGCAACAAAGGGCATGCCCATTATGACTACGGCAATAAGCTGTTTCAGCAAAGTAGGGTTCCCGATTCGTGAGCCTGTTTAGGATCTGACAGTCTTTTCATCATAAACCAATAAACCACCCTTGGCTGCCAAGCCGTATGGCCTGCTTCATGGTTATTACTACACAATCAGGTTAACTTAATCTTCCTTTGCTGAAATACAGGTATAAACATCCGGTTTATATGATGCACTTCAACCTGCGTTCAGTGTTTATTTTGTGATGTGTAATCTGTTAAGTGAATCTGGTAAAAATTTACGTATGCCACTGCTCTGCCAGCGACGCGATTAAAACCTGATACTGCTTTGGCACTCAACACCCTGCGTTTGGTTTCTTGCGGCCTGTAACCTCCCATAAACTTATTCGAGAGACACGCCTGTGCCAGTTGCTATCTTTTTCTTCGCCTGAATTGCCAGCTTAAAAAGTGCCTGCATTTCTTAAACTGTTTTTCGTAAGTTTATGGGGCAGTGCGTGTGACATGGAGGGATTCACTAATGACCGAATAGGGGCACGCTCCCCTAGTTTTCGGGCTTCGCAGCAATGCTACACTAACGTTTTGCGTGCGCTCTAGGTTGTTGGATGCAGGAAAGTTACAAGCGCGTAGAAAATTTGCGTGCCTTTATCCACACCTGGTAAATTTGTTTCCTGAATCACGTTCTGTTTATCACGCCCGGCAGCTGAAATGTCAGACCCCGGCCACGTAGCGGTCGCTGTGTGACAGAACCGCATCCGATGAAGTGCTTAGTGCAGCCTGCCGCTTGAAAATCCGCAGACGTAGCGCTGCCGATCAGAATTATTTTTCAATCCAGATCGGCGGCGCAATGCCCTGACCGGTTTTGTTCTTTCGAACGGGAGATAAGGATCACCGGGCATATTCTCAGAGCGCCGGTATACAGACTCTCTCGCAAGTGACATTTAAGGGATTGCGTCTGACCAATAATCATCTCAGGCTCGCCTAGGGGGTTACGTTGGTTGTCAGGCCAGCGATAAGATTTCACGCTTTGCAGCCCATGCCTGCACCGCAAGCCGACAAGAAAAAGTGTGTTGTCAGGGTTTTCTCCTGTCGGCAATATCACTCGTTGCGTTGCCGACGCAGGCTGAACGTGCGCTTTTCAGTTGGCACCGTGATAATACCCAGACATGCAACGATCAGGCCCACGCCTGCCCATCCCCAAGGTGGGAGCCTTTCACCGACAAGCAGAACGGCCAGCAGCGCAGCAACAACCGGCTCCAGAAGCGTGAGGGTGGTGGCCATACTGGCCGGAATGCGCGCCAGCCCGTAGCCATAGCAGAGATAGCCCAGAAACATCGGCACCAGTGCCATATACAGACCCACCGCAGCGTTATTCCAGGCCGTCAGTAGGGGGGCGCCTGTTATCAGGAGCACAGGCATAAGCAACAGACCGCCAGCACCAAAGGTCACGCCCATCGCGGCACGGGAGGCTATACCGGCCTGCATGAGTCGCCGTGCTGACCACGAATAAAAAGCATAGGTAAAACCGGCCAGCAGGCCCAGAACGATACCGGCCAGGGCATGGGGATGAGCGGTACTGCTTCCATTGCTTTCGGCAAGACAGAGCAACCCCATGCCTGTGACCCCCACGGCGGCACCCCACATCCACTGTCGGGTCAGGCGAAGCCCATCAAGGCGGTATTCAATCAGGGCGGACAGAATCGGGGCAGAGCCGATAGAAATCACGGTACCTACCGTCACGCCGGCAGAGTGCATGGAAGCATAAAACGCGAGCGGGTAAATCGCCACGGCCACCGCGCCGGTGAGCAGAACGTGCCGGTTCTGACGTATCAGAACGCGCTGGCAAAGTATCGCGGTGGCTGCGATAAGCCCCTGCAGCAATCCCCCCACGCCCATGGCTACCGCGCCCACGGCCAGCGGGCTCAGGCCCGGGGCATAGGTCGCGGCAGTGCCAGTGGTTCCCCAGAGAACGGCGGCGACCAGCACACCCGCTATGCCGCCAGGGCGTTGTCCAGAACGCATCAGTACCCCTCCATCATCTGTCTGGCCATGTTACCGGCCTGCGTCACGCAGCCGCTGTTCCCTTCAAGCCCGGCGCGTGACATGCTGCCTTCCAGCAGAAAAGCAAAATGCCGTGCCATATCGCGTGCGCGGTCAGCCTCTCCGTGCAGGAGTTCCGTCAGGTGCGCAGTCAGTATCGCCTCCACCTCTTCTTTATGCTCGCGCACAGCCTGCCGTCCCGGTGCCCCGGCGGGCAGCTCTGCCGCCGCATTCAGGAGGCCGCAGCCGCGAAAACCGTTCTCATAGGCATATTCCGCGTGATCTTCGTAAGCCGCAAACACCGCCATTACTCGCTCCCGGGGCGTTGTGGCGCTGTCCAGTCGGTTTTTATACAACAAGAGCCATTCGTCATGGCGAACCCGGAGATAGGCCGCTACCAGTTCATCTTTAGAGGCAAAGTTGTTGTAGAGGCTTTTTTTCGCCACACCGGCTCTTTTTACAATGGCGTCAATGCCCGTGCCGTTGATGCCATGGTTGTAAAAAAGCACGCGCGCTGCACCGAGCAGTTTTTCATAGGCGGTTTCAGAGTCTGCAGATAACGCTGTCATGTTCAGCCTCTTTGACGGGTGAGTAGGTAGACCAGTCTACCTACTTTAAGAGATTGATCAAATCACCTCTTTATTTGTCACAAAAGAACCTGCAAGAGGAGTCAGCTACAGGGGGGCCGATCGCCGGCAGGAGAGGGTACAGAGACAAACGATGTAGCCGGGTGTACGAGGTTAAATTGCATACCGGCAATCCCGATAAAAAGAGGATAGGGGCGTTTGATACAGGGTAAGCATATTTTGCAGCAGCCCTGTTCTGCATGGATTCTGTCTTTGTACCTAAGTCTCTATGTTCAGCATGAACTCCGCAGATACACGTCCGCTTATGCTATAAAGCGGTTGGCCGTAAGCGAATAATCAATAGCAGTCAGCGTAAACCGCGTGAACTGAGCTCATCGGAAGCCTGTCTGGATGCCCGAGAGATGATTATGTGTAGTCCTTCAATCAGCAGTGAGAAAATGATAAATGTATGGATCCTGCCTGTGTGGCACAGTGGAATTTGAACTCACCGTTGACCCGGCACGTTTTTATCGCTGCCATTGCTCGCTTTGCCGTAAACAGAGCGGCACCGGTTACAATCTCGCGACCATCGTGAACAGCCATGCGTTTCGTTGGGTGAAAGGAGAAACGTGTATTGCCTCATGGTCCAGGCCCACGGGCTACCGCACTGACTTTTGTACGGTATGCGGCTCAACCGTGCCGAACCTTCTGCGCGACATGCCTTATGTCTGGATCCCGGTAGGCTTGCTGAACGAAAAGACAGCCATGACATGTGCAGGCGACTTCTGCCTCGACGATGCCATGCCCTGGGATAAGACCCGTTCAGACCAGCAGCACGCAGGCCCGGTAGACTCGCTGGCCTCTCTTTTAAAGAGCCTGCAAGTAGCCCCCTGAAAATATACCGCTGACCGATGCTTCGGCCTGCGGTGAGGTCTGCAACACACCCGCGTTTTCCATTTAACTTAAGTGCGCACAGTGAACCCACGCGAGCGCCGTGATGTAAAGCCCGCACCCATACGCCAGATGCGACAAGGCACTAAAGAGGCGCGCCCGCCAGGGGTGCGGGGTGCGTGCTGCCGCGATGCCAAAACCCAACGCAGGTTGAAGAATCATAAACGGTGCAAGCAGCGTCAGGAAAGCGGTCAACACCGCCGTGAATACTTCAGGCTCGTGATACCAGCTCGTCCCTGTCAGTACAACGGGTATGCAGGCAAACGCGATGCCCGTGAGATAATGAATGACCCAGCCGGCAAGTCCTTCTCCTTGTATTGGAGGGGTTGTCAAAATGGTGTTGTGTATGACTTTTCCCCGTAATAGCCCTAAAAACAAGCGGCCCACCAGTGCATACTGCAGCGGCGGCACCTTGAACAGGTACCGCTGGCACAGCGACCAGATGTCCATCGTAAGCGTTGCACCGATACCGGCTACGGTCGCCTGAGCGACGATCTCTAAATTCATTTCTCAGAGCCTCATTAATCAAAGATGGTAAGCTGCTGTGCAGTGTGCAACTTCATCTCAGGTTCAAGTCAACTATGAAAGAACTGGATATAGGAGACGTAGCGAAGCGGGCCGGTGTGCCAGCCTCAACGTTGCGGTTTTATGAAAAGAAAGGATTAATTCGTCCAATTGGTCGCCGTGGTCTGAGAAGACAGTACGCTGAAAGCGTGCTCCGCACGCTTGATCTTATCGCAATGGGGCAGGTGGCGGGATTTACGCTCAATGAGATTGCGACGATGTTAAATAAAGATGGCCGCACGGCCATTGACCATACCCGCCTTGAGCAACAGGCCCATCACATAGACAGCGCCATTCAGCGGTTGCAGCTGCTAAGCAGGGGTCTCAGGCATGTTGCCCGGTGCACCGCACCTGAGCAGACAGAATGTGATCAGTTTAAACAGATGATGGCCAGAGGCTTGCGGCTTTTCAGGCCGTGAGCGCAAGCGATTTTTTGTTTGCGGCCTTGTTCAGTGGTCGCTGCGCACTTCAAGACGCGTGCACGTGGTTTTGCCATAAAGCGCAGCCGCAGACCGATTGCTATGGTTGTCACAAGGTTAAAACGTATACCGGTTACCAATGCAGAGGCATACCATCCATCCGACGGCAGAGAGGGGTCTGTCAGTGCGCTGTTAAACAGACGGCCTGCAAGGGTGATGTCGCCCCGGTTTGCTGAACAGCAGCTTCATACGCTAAATGGCATAACCAGCATAAACGCCGGGCGTCACAGGCTGGCTTGTTCTGGCATAAGCAGATTGGTCTCATGCGGATCTCCGTCAGGAATAAGAATCAGACATGACACTCTCGCAATAGTATTACCTCTTTCAGCCTGCAGACCACACCGAACAGCCAGCTGGCCCAGGGACTAAGGGGTGACCCGGTTGCCCGGGCGTCGTTTTTCAGCAAACGCGTCTGGCTTAATCAGACTCCAGTGGCACCGTGGCCGATAAATTTCACTTTCAGCCTTAATTCTGCAGCCGGCTGGGGCCGGCGCCTGCACTGGCGGCGCGTACGCCGCCGCTGAGGACCGGACGGTGCGAGGCCACCGTCCGGGGCTGTGCCCTGTTCATCTCCTGCGTGCTGATTCTCCGACTTCGTTCGCCGTGCACAAACCTGCCACGCGGGCCGCGCGGCGCAAGGGCCGCATGCTAAACGTCTGCGCCCGGTCCCGTTGGGCTGCGGCCTTGCCGTTTCCCTTGCTGGCGCTTACCTGCGTGCCGGTTTCTGTCGCACGGCGACGGAACTCGGAGAAACATCATATGCACAGCAGGAGACATAACATGTCACAGCAACACCCCAACACCCCGGCTCGGGAATCTGAAGAATCATCATGCGAAAACACCTCTCGTCTGCGCTTTTTCAGCCGGCTCTACGCGCGTGACCCGCAGGGTAACTATGTCATGGCAACCGACAGCCAGGTGCTGGCGGAAGCGGCGCTGGCCATTGATTACCGTTATCCCGTGGGAACCAAATTCACATCCTCTGCGGCGTCCGCGACCTATTTTCGTCATAAGCTGGCCGGGTATGCGCGCGAGGTGTTTATGGTGGCGTTTCTGAATAATCAGCATCAGCTGCTGGCCTGCGAGGAGATGTTTCGCGGCACGCTGGCCTCAACAGAGGTCTCCCCCCGCGAGGTGGCGCGTCAGGCGCTGCTGCATAATGCCGCGGCGGTGATACTGAGTCACAACCACCCCTCTTTTACGCCTGAGCCGTCGCGCGCGGATATCGACATCACGCTTCGCCTTAAACAGGCGCTGGCGCTGGTGGACATCCGGGTGATCGATCACATTATTGTGGCGGGTCACACCACCACGTCGCTGGCCGAGCGCGGGCTGGGCGGGCTGTGAGGCCTTTACGCGGGGCAGGGCTGCCCCGCAGGCTTAACAGCAGATACCATGGTGTTTGTGTCTGTCTGTTGACTGCAAAACCCGTCAAAGCGTGCCGAAAAGTGCACAAGTAGAATGCATGCAGACAGAAAACCTGTTTCAGGGGGGACACCAGCTCTGCAACGACGAGGCATTGCATACTGATTACTTCCTGCCTGTGCATCCACGCTCGTGCGTCTTTTAACGGCATCGGCTTTCGCCTTTTGCGTATCAGCATCGCCTGCCAGTTTTTATCCGCTTTAACAGCTTTAATTTCATCTTTTTCAATATCCCGGTTTTGAGTCCTGTTTTGCTAACCTGTCACTGAGGCATCAGACAAACTCGTTTGGTTTTTGAACAGATAAATCGGCTCGCTCAATGTCCGTTTCAAGATGCATGAGACGCTAGCAGGCTCTGCCCGGGGTGAAAGGGCGTTAGCAGACATTCAATTCAGTTAAGCACTCTCTGTTTCATGTTGCAGGGTATGATTTTCTGCGCGTGACACCAACCAGATACCTACTAAGGAAACGGCCATGCCCGCAGCCAGGTGCCAGGAGAGCGGCTCGTTAAACATCGCCCAAGCCCAGAGCATTGTCAGCGGCGGGCTCAGATAGAGCACCGTGGACACGCGCGTGGCAGAACTGCGGCGCAGGCAGAGCCAGTAGAGACCATATCCCCCGAAGGTGGGCAGAGTTGCCGTCCACAATACGCTCAGCATGAAACCTGCGGAGGGCAGGGGAACCAGACTGCCCTGGCTGCCGCCGGCAAGCGCAAAGACCACACTGGCCACGCAGCATTGAACCCAGAGGCCGGGCAGCAGCGGCATGGCGTGCTTAGCCGGGATGCGCTTCTGCCACAGGGTGGCCACGGCAAGCGAGAGCATGCCGGCGACGGGCAATCCATAGGCCCACAGAGGCGCATTACCTACGCTCAGCACGCTGTGCATCACCCACAGCATGCCCGCTAATCCCACGAACAGCCCCAGCCAGACCCTGCAGGCAATACGCTCGCCCAGAAACAGCGCTGAGAGCAACGCCATTCCCACCGGCAGCAGATCCGCGAACAGGGCCGCGAGCCCGGCGGGTACGCCCAGCGCGATACCCAGTATGACACCGGCCATATAGCCCGCCATGGCCAGCAGGCCAATCCCGGCATGAATGAGCAGCGTATTGAATGGTGTGTTTACCAGCGTTTTACAGACAAAAGGCAGCAGCAACAGCGTCAGCACAGCGAAGCGCCAGAACACCACCAGCAGCGCAGGCGCATAATCAATCGCAAAGCGGGCGCCAACAAAGCCTGAACTCCAGGAGACCAGTAATCCCGCTTCAAGCAGCGGCAACGGAAGAACGTAAAGCCAGTGAGCACGCATGATTTTTCCTGGTAAGAAGCCTGAGCACATTTCCAAAGGCTACCCGGCAGGTGTAATCTGGTAAATCAAAATAACCTGCAGCAGTGATTCAGGAAAACGAAATCATGCCCGATACGCTTCCCATTGAGCTGTTACGCACATTCCACACTGTGGTAAGAACCGGCAAATTTAGCGCGGCAGCAGAACACCTTTATAAAAGTCCCGCCGCGGTCAGCACGCACATTCAACGGCTTGAAGCGGTGGCGGGCGGCCGGTTACTGCACCGCGATAACCAGTCTGTGGCCCTCACGACGCTCGGCAAACGCCTGCTGGCCTCAACGGCTGAGTTATTACGCGCGCACGACAGAGCACTGGCCGAGCTGCAGGGCACCCGTCTTGCCGGCCGACTTACGCTGGGCGTGCCTGACGAATACGCCGCCCGGATCATCAGAGAGATTCTGCCCGTGTTTTCAGCCGCCTGGCCAAACGTGGTACTGGCGCTGAAAATGGGCACCAGCGACATGCTTAAAGAAGAGGTGGCGCGCGGCAAGCTGGATATGGCGGTGGTGGTACAACCGCATGAAGTGGTCATTCCAGGTGCCGTGTTGCTCATGACCACCACCCCGGTCTGGGCCGGTCCGGTTAACGCCAATCTGACTGTGTGCAATCCACTGCCGCTCGCCGTTTACGATGCGCCCTGCGTGTATCGCAAAGCCATGACCACGGCACTTGAGGCAGATGGACGGGACGCGCGCATTATCCTGGAGAGCCATTCCAGTCAGGCGGTTCATGCCTGCGTGGAAGCCGGTCTGGCCGTGAGCGTTATCGATCGGGCAAAGGTCACTGAGCGCATGCAGATCCTCGATGGTCTGCCTGCCATTCCTGACCACCACATTCTGCTGTTACGCAGCGACACCGCCGGTAAGAATGAAGCCGTGGCACTACTTACTCGTGCCATTCAGCAGTTCTTCCGCCTGTAAAATCTGTGGGTGTGCGATCAATGCCTGATAAGGCCGTTTCTGTCATGCGCTCTTCAAAGAGTGTTGATCTGTTTGAACATTCAGGCAGGGCAGGCGATTGCTTTTCAGCACACAGCGCGAACCTTCCCTGCATGATCCCGGAAACGGCTACGTAATGTCCTGTTCTTTAAAACGCAGTGAGTAAAAAAGAAAATTCAGCTGATTGATACCGACAAGCGTACTGACAGGTGGCCTGCCGCGGCGCAGGCGAATATTTCGCTAAGACCTGCTCCAATTAAACGGCCCCATCAGGCAGGGCTGCATAATACGATAGAGCACAGCATCAGAGTATGTCTGCATCTTGACTGCGGTACGTAACCATTACATACCGCAGTCAAGATGCAGGGTACGGTTAACGTAATATGCATACCGCAGTCAATATACAGGAGCGTTTTGCCGTTCTCCGCATACCGCAGTCAAGAAAGCAGCCTCACTGATACCCGCTGCATACCGCAGTAAAGAAACGCGGAGAGGGATAATCCGTTCAGGGCAGGTCTGCCTGGCACTGGGGTCTATGCATACCGCAGTCAATATTGCATACCGCAGTCAATTTTTAGAGAAAGCTGATGTCAGGTCTTTGATTTTGCCAGGGCTTCAGCCAGTTTGACTGGATCAATACCGGCTGTTTTCAGCGCTTTAATCACCTCATCATAATTCTCATCCGTTGCGGTGGGCGCTGGCGTATCTGTTAACGCTTCTTCGTCGCGCTTTGACAATCTGGCGCGCTGAATAAGTTTAGGGTTGCGGTGGTGAACCACAAAATAGACTGCGTTACCGCGTTTGATCTCGGTGTAATCCAGATAGCCAATCTCTTTGAGCTGCTCCATGGCTTTTCTGACCGTGTGATTCTGGGTATAGACGCTGGAGGTCAGGTTCAGCCGATCCCGTAGCCGCTTCATGGAGATAGGGGCAGGGTTTTGCGGCAAACTTTCAATAAACGTGTAGAGTGCCTGAGCCGACTCTTTGCGGGGCAGGGCATCGATGGCTTTTAGCCGCAGCAGCACGCGCCTGTCCATGTCGTAAAGTTCAAACAGCTTCGGCTCTGCCTCAATCTCGACAAGGTTCTCCACCACATCATAGGAGGCAGACTTTACCAGATGCGTCACCCAGCCCTTGGTCTCGTTCTGGAACTTCAACGTAACAGACGCCAGTTTGAACAGGGAATTGCTGATACGATCGCGCATTTTCTGATTAGAGCGCCGGCTGTCGAACCCGCACATTTTCATGAACTCAACAAAGGTGAGTTTAAGCGCGCTGTTTTTTACGCCGTGTTCAGCCATGGAACGCACAATACCCAGCCAGACTTTGAAATCGGTATCCATGTCCAGACGCGAGCCGGTGATTTTGACGTCGTTGTATCCCTCACTTTTCGCGATAGACAACTGCACCAGTTCTTCGGTGGCATCGGTGACGCTTTTACGGTTGGTTTTGCTGCGACTCGTTGATTTCAACGTGGGAACGAAAAGTCCCAAACGCATCAGCGGGACTGGCTGCACCGTGCTGGATTTGTTGATATCCAGTGAAACGATCTCGCCCGTGGACTTGTTGGTTTCTTCGAGATTTAGCGGTAACGGACTGGATTTCTTTGCCATTTTGCCTGCCAGCAATTGTTTACAGACAGTGAGTCTACCTGCATACCGTAGTCAAGGTAAACCCATACCGTAGTCAAGGTACTTGCATGCCACAGTTAATGGCAGTACATACCTCAGTCATGATGTTGCATACCACAGTCAATGGCGACACCCTTTCAGGGCAGAGCTGACGCGGCCTGCAGAGGATCGGGGATCTCTTTGGGATCTTAGAGGATCTCTATAGGGATCTTATTATGGGATCGAGCTGGTGGAAAACAGGGATAAACGCGGTAAGTGACTGTTTAGCTTGTATGATGACAGGATTACGCAGGCGCTGACTGCATGAGCCTTAAGAAAAGACGTGTTGTCATTGACCTTACATACCGCAGTCAAGATCCCTCTTCTGATGTGGCGATACGTTTTTTACAGACAGCCCGTGCACAGTGATTTTTCAGGATCCTATACATGTCAGTGCTGATACGCCCGGCGTAATGATTTTCATGTCATACACCTGGTTCAAACGACATTGCAGGGCCAGTGCCGGCAGCTGGTTTTATCTTTATTACAAGGCTCTGGTCTGCAGGTGAGCTCCTCACCTGGTTACCTGAGTGCTCGCGTTAATGGAATCGGCCAGACCGGGGTGTCTGGCTGATGCGTCTGATGCAACCTACACGACTACGGTTTAACGCACTGTGACTGCTACTGGCTGCAAAATCTGAGGCAAAAACCCTGCTGACGCGGAGACCAGGCATCTATCCGTTGTGGTCAGCACAGTGAAAACTTGATCTGGTGGAATATCTAAAGTGCATCAGGGCCTGGCAGGCAGCACTATACATACTGTTTTTTTATCGCAGCGCACAGAATTGATCAATAAGCAACCAGATGAGTGAGCGTTTTTCAGCATACGATTCCGCGCTATCTATCCACAGGATTTCGGGCTGGCTGTACACGTGATTTGTTGATAACACCAGGTAACCGTGTCCGGCAGGGCATTGATGCAGCGTTTCCTCAAGGCGTCGCTTGTCCTGCATGGCTTAAGGCAAAAAAAAGCCTCTACAAGCAGAGGCAAAGGAGTTCAGACAGGAATTACACATTACAGAGGTAAACCACGCAGTGATAATAACACCAAGAAACTATATGGATAAAATGAATTTTTTGTTATGTCTGGCCCTGATCATGGGCAAAACTTGCTTTGCTGTATGCCCTAAAGCGGCCTGTATTTGAAAAGGGAATGTACGTGCATACTCTGTTTACACCGCTGCAGCACATAATAAAAAGATGCGTTACGCCTCTCTTTACGCCATGACTGCCACAGGGTCCCGCTCTTTACTGCATCCTGCTCCCATTGTCAGTAGCAGTGCTGTCATCGGTTGAACGCGTCAGGTCCTCCCACTGACTGATTTCCTGATTCAGTGCCGCAAGTTTCTGTCGCACCAGCGCCAGGGCATCACTGCCTAATAACAAATGTGCAGGCGGGTTCGGGCTCTCAATCAGCGTCAGTATGGCCGCTGCCGCTTTGACCGGGTCGCCGGGTTGCTTTCCGCTTTTCTCCGCCCGAGCCTCCCGAATGGGTCTGAACAGCGCGTCATAGTCGGCAATGTTACGGGTGCTACGAACCATTGAACGCCCCGCCCAATCAGTGCGGAAGGAGCCTGGCGCCACAGCGGTCACATGTATGCCGAAAGGCGCAAGCTCTTTGCCCAGCGCCTCCGAAATGCCTTCAAGCGCAAACTTGCTGCCGCAGTAGTAGCTAATGCCGGGCAGGGTAATCAATCCACCCATTGAGGTTATATTGATGATATGCCCGTGACAACGCTGGCGCATGCCCGGCAGGACCGCTTTGATCGTGGCTACTGCGCCAAACACATTGACGTCAAACTGATGACGCAATTCGTCAAGGGAGGATTCCTCCAGAATGCCTTCATGACCGTAACCGGCATTGTTCACCAGCACATCAATCTGACCTACCGTTGTCTCAACTTCTCTGACAACCTCGTGAATACGCTCAGCGTCGGTGACATCAAGCAGGCGACCTGTGGCACGCTGTACATCAAGCGCTTCAAACGCCTGGCATGCTTCACGGCTGCGTACGGTGCCGATAACCCTGTGTCCGGCCCGGAGGGCCTCCCGTGCCAGTGCACGACCAAAGCCGCTGCTGACGCCTGTGATCAGAAATGTTTTTGATGACATAACATGAACTCCCGTGAACTGTTGAGAGGGCATGGTATTCTCGTCACTGGCGTATTTTTAGACCCTGTCTTCTCGTTTCCTTGCCTGATTTTATGAGGTGCAGTGATGTCCGGCATGCTTGACCTGATCAAGACCCTGGCCCCGCAGGAAGGGTATAACCTTACGGCGTTGCCCGGCGTACGGATCCTGCGTGCCGATCGGCCCCTTGCCCGAACCCCTGTGCTCTATGATCCGGGTATCGTTATTGTGCTTCAGGGAAGCAAACGCGGTTATTTTGGTCAGCAGACCTACTTATATGATGAACAGCACTATCTGGCGATTTCAGTTCCTGTGCCGTTTACCATGGAGACTGATGCGTCCGCCACGCATCCCTTGCTGGCAATTTACATCCATCTGGATTTTCAGCTTGCAGCGGAACTCATCCTGCAGATCGACCAGCATAAGGCATTTTCGCCGCCCGCCGCGCCGCAGAGTATGATGTCGAGCCAGATGGATGCGTCGGTCAGGCAGGCTGTACTGGGGTTACTTCACGCTCTGAACAGCCCACTTGAGACCGCTATACTCGGACATGCCCGGCTGCGTGAACTTTACTTTCGTGTGCTGACGGGTGAACAGGGCACCGTGATGCGTGCCGCGCTGGCTCTGCAAGGACAGTTCAGCAAAATTGGCAACGTGGTCAGGCATATTCACCGCGCTTATGCAGAGCCGTTAACGCTGACGCAGCTGGCAGGCAAAGCCGACATGAGTGTCCCGACGTTTCATCTTCATTTCAAGGCCGTTATCAGGATGCCGCCGATGCAGTATGTCAAACTGGTCCGTCTGCATCAGGCCCGCATGCTCATGGTGCGCCAGCACGTGACTGCTGCCGAAGCAGGCTACGCGGTGGGATATGAAAGCCCCTCGCAGTTTACTCGCGAGTTTAAACGTCTCTTTGGTCTGCCGCCGGCGGCAGAGATTAAACGCATGCAGCGCCACTTCACCATTCCGCCTGAGCAGCAAACCACGATCTTTGTGTCATCGCATTAGGCATAGCTAAAGCACGCAACCGATCAGCCTGCCCGCAGAGCAAAAAATCAGGAGACGACATCAAAACGCGAGTTTTTACAGAGGCCACATGACGATGCTTCAGTGTTAGTCGAAACCTTGCGCATAGCGGTTCGCTATCTGGCGCAGGGAAGAAGTGGCGCACGACGCATTTGTGGTAAGCCTGCATACACAGGGCCGGTCAGGACTGACGGCAACGCCAGCTCACGCCATGCCCCTGCCAATGTCGGATGGTTGAAGGAGAGATTCCAGCTTATCACCGCTGTCCCTCTTGAGTGTTTACATGTTATGCCGTTTTCGCTTCGGGCTGAACGCCGCCCGGGCTCCAGTGACTGTTCTGAATCACAACCCGGTACCCATCTCTGTCCCTGAACGTCACGCCAGTGTGATCCCAGTAGGGGTTACAGGAGGTAACGCGGATAAAGCCCGCGTTATCCATATCGTTACAGAGGGCGTGCCAGCGCTCGTTTTCAGGGACGTATAACACCAGAAGATCTTCCTCAGAAGGTGAGGGCAACACCGGATGATCGTGACACAATGTAAACTCCAGATGCCATGACGACCCGCTCTGTCCCAACATGCATCCGCTGAATCCCTCGTGATCCGTAAACTCGCCCAGTTTCACTAATCCCAGTCCCTTGCAGTACATCTCACAGCTTTTGCTGAGTGTGCTGACGGGTCTGGCAATTCGCAGATGCTGCCATGTCATAAACATTCCTTTTGGTCGCGATTGTCTTAATCTGTCGTTTTGGGCAGGATGCAAGACGAATGTAACAGGTTTCGACAGATCAGGAGCCGATCCACTGTTACCGGCATACTGGTTCCTGTTAACCACATCAGCCGGGCAACTGGCAGGTGGCGCAATAACTGTAATCTGAGTTCAGGTATAGCTTTTAAGCGAAAGGGTGGGTGTAACCGCATCCTTATCTTATTATACCCATCAGCATGTAATGTAAGCTCAGCCGATGCGACTGATGCACGATGGCCGGGAGTTATGTGTGTAAATTCTACATCTGGCAGTCACACTGCCTGCCTGTTACCCGATGCAAGCGCGAAGGTTTGTCAGAGGTGAGGAGTCATTAGCAAGACCTGAGTGCAATGCCTGGCAGCCAAACAGTGTATGTTTAGTACAAAAAAAGCCTCCGGGAACAGAGGCTAAAGAGTCAATAGTAGATAACAGGGAATGGAAGTGTCAGAGGATATTCCACAGAAAAATAATAACCCATGTAAAGTACAAGGTTAAGTGACATTTTTTTGAACGTTGCATCTGCCCGCCCCTGTTGCTGATTGCCTGACTGTTTTGGCAGTCCAGTGCTCTGCTGTAAACCTGCCTGCCACAATATCAGCACCACCGCATTTGTTCTTCTGCAGAGCAGGATGATTTCATTTCAGGCTGACAGTCTTCAGTACACGCTCTGCAAACAGCAGTACTCGAAAAGGCACCCATAAAGGAGGATCGCAACCCGGGAGATTTACACGCAGGACAGGCAGAGGTAAAACCCTCTCGCTGGCGATACAAACAGGTCAGACACGGATTCGTTCTAAACACAGAAGGGTAACAATCAAAGTCAATGCGTTGAGTAGCGATTAAGAAACAATGGACATCAATTACCCCATTTAGACAGGGTTGCTGGAGCTTTGTGTTTAGTGTTTTTACTACTTTTATGAAAGTCTTTTTTCAAGATCAGGCTGTTGAGGGTTAAGCAGCCGTTCCTGATTACACTGTTTAAATATCCAGATTATTTCTTTCCCTCTGGGTCATATGAGTGATAGAGTTTCACCCATAAGACCCTATGGAGGCATTATGTCTGAATTTGAGTTGCTGGCACAGGACCTGCTTGAGAAAGCAGCAGTAGAAGAACAACTGCGTCAGGAAAATGATACAAAGCTCATCCGTCAGGTTCTGGAAATATATGACCAGAAATACGTGGCTGAGCTGCTCAGAAAAGTGGGTAAAAATGAGTGGAGTCGCGAGACGCTCAATCGCTGGATCAATGGTAAATGCCCGCCTAAGTCCCTGACAACCACTGAAGAAGCACTTCTGCGAAAAATGCTGCCAGAAGCGCCTGCGCATCATCCGGACTACGCCTTTCGGTTCGTTGATCTGTTTGCCGGTATTGGTGGTATCCGAAAAGGTTTTGAGGCCATCGGCGGTCAGTGCGTGTTTACCAGTGAATGGAACAAAGAGGCGGTGCGCACCTATAAAGCGAACTGGTTCAATGATGAGCAGGCGCACACGTTTAATCTTGATATCCGTGAAGTGACACTCAGTGACAAACCGGACGTGCCAGAAACTGAGGCCTATGCTTTTATTGATGAGCACGTGCCGGATCACGATGTCCTTCTGGCCGGTTTCCCGTGTCAGCCATTCAGCCTGGCTGGCGTGAGTAAGAAAAATTCACTCGGCCGGGCGCACGGGTTTGAATGTGAAGCACAGGGCACGCTCTTCTTTGATGTAGCACGCATTATTCGCGCCAAAAAGCCGGCTGTCTTTGTGCTGGAAAACGTCAAAAACCTGAAGAGCCATGACAAGGGTAAAACCTTCAAAGTCATAATGGAGACCCTGGACGAGCTGGGTTATGAAGTCGCAGATGCCGCCGATATGGGTAAAAGCGACCCTAAAGTCATCGATGGTAAGCATTTCCTGCCTCAGCACCGTGAACGTATCGTGCTGGTGGGTTTCCGTCGCGATCTGAATATCCATCAGGGCTTTACTCTGCGCGATGTTAGTCGTTTTTACCCGGAACAGCGCCCGTCCTTTGGCGAGCTGCTGGAGCCTGTGGTTGACAGTAAATATATCCTGACACCCAAGCTCTGGGAGTATCTTTACAACTACGCAAAAAAGCACGCGGCTAAAGGGAACGGTTTTGGTTTTGGCCTCGTTAATCCTGAAAACAGGGAGAGCGTTGCCCGTACGCTTTCTGCCCGCTATCACAAAGACGGATCTGAAATTTTGATAGACCGTGGCTGGGATATGGCTGTAGGTGAAACAGACTTTGTAGATGAAGTAAACCAGACTCGTCGACCACGCAGGCTGACGCCACGTGAGTGCGCGCGTCTTATGGGCTTTGAGAAGCCTGATGGCAAGCCTTTTCGCATCCCTGTGTCGGATACACAGTCTTACCGGCAGTTTGGTAACTCTGTCGTCGTGCCGGTGTTTGAAGCGGTTGCCAGACTGCTTGAACCTTATATTCTGAAGGCCGTATCTGCCGATGCTGATAAGGCAACAAAGATCTGAGCTTATCTCCCGGCATAGTATGCCGGGAAATTATTTACGACAGATTTGCATAAAGCCCTGTTAGCTCGGCTATAAACGCACCCAGCGTCATTAGTTCTGCCCTTACTGCTTCCGGATATTTTTTGTGTAATGATGCCGGTACAACCAGCCTGACGCCTTCCGCCTGCATTTCCCTGTACTGTGCCAGTGATACGCCTTCCTGCAGCGTAAACAGGTGCACTGGCGTAATCCTGTTGGCTTCATTAAGTATCTGACGCCATCGATCTTTACAGGTGGTTTTTACTGCCAGCATACGCAGATTTTCTGCAGGAAACTCAGCATCGTGGTAAGCCTCTGCGGACGGAAACAGGAAATCAGGTTTTTTATTACCCTCAGTGACGGCTTGTGTGGCAAAGTGCCGCAGACCGTGCTCAATAAAGAGATGCTCAAGGTGCAGTTCCAGTGATTTTCCGGCCCGGGCTTTACGGCGATTACTGACAGAGTTGGCCAGTGCAATGAATTCATCCACAGAACCAAATCCCTTGCGGATGATATCCAGAACGTGGAGTTCCTCCACCAGCAGAAAGATATCGTATTCGACACGCCGGCGATCTATCAGCTGCTCATCTGGATCAACAGAGTGCTTCGCATAATGGCCAGCGGCATATTCAATAATTTCATTGCCAGTAGGAAAGCGCTGCTGCCAAGGCTCTGGAATAGTATACTTGCGATTAACAGGCGTTTGCTGCAGAGACAGACCGCCCAGAATTCGCCCGGCCGGCCCGGAGATCAACGTGCCAGGGATAACTTCACCAATAGCACTCTCAATGATGTCCTCTTCATCTGGGTTTGCACAAACCCAGATGTCCACATCCGTACTATCAACGCCCTGCTTATCAAGTCTAAAAGCCAGAAGCGTCAGGGCACCGGTATTTTCAGGATCCTGAAGTGGGCTGCCTCTACCCCAACGGGTAATTCTCTTCTCGTTTCGGGTTTTTCCAAAATGACGGCTGTTATAATAAATTGCCCTAGCTATGCTGTCCGGGCAGGCATGTGAGGAGACATGTGCTGTAAGAAACACTGAAGGATTAAGCTCGTGAGTATGGTTGATGGATGGAAACAGCGTTTCAACGATACCGGAAGGTATATAAAGCCCGACCTGATGCCCCCCGGTTGCGCCAGTATCATTAGCGGAAAGACGTTTTATATATACGAAGTAGTTTCCGCCTGCGATTTCAAGTAGCCAGTTGTGAAAGGCCGACATACATATCCCTCTGTTGCCCTGAAATTTAAGTCGTTATTTTTTCATAATCTGCCAGATGAGCGTGATCAGTTTCTCGCTTTTGTACACTGCTTACTGATGAAAGGTCTGGAGTTTGCTCTGCCTTATACAGGTTATAGAGTCATTTCAGCGTCAATCATATGTCAGTTGCCTGCTGCCCGTTATTCGGGAAAGGTGAAGAATCCTCTCAGGACTTATACTGCTTTGCTCTGCGATAATTTGTTGAACAGCTTAAAACGTAACCTTAAGCGCTATTGCGAAAGCGTGAAGAATGAGGTTAAGCGACTTGAGAGCATGATTTATTATGCCGGCTCAGAGATTATGCTGTTTGATAACGCGTTCTGCCGCATTTTCAACACTTATTCCCCGGCATTTTCTGAGATCGCAGTGAAATTCACTGCCATGATTGCCGGAAAGCCGTTCTTTACTTCGATGCTCATGCTGCCACTTATGTCAGAGGTGGCAGCATGAGCGTTTTCCAGCACGTTCGGCAGAGCCAGCGGCGCTAACAGCCTGGTAATACTTACACCACGTAGTCTCAGACTGGCCCGGTTGACGGCGAACCATCCACGCAGGCCACAACGGTATTGTTCATAGCTGTAACTCCTGTCAGTTAGTGACCGCCCATCAGTTTTTCCGCTTCTTCCGGCTTGTCATGCACGCCGAAGCGGTCAACGAGGGTACGGGTGGCGTCGTTCATGCCCGGTATTTCTACCTCAGCGCCTTCGCGGCGGAACTTAATTACCGCCCTGTCCAGTGCGCTAACGGCGGTGATGTCCCAGAAGTGGGCGTGCGTGACGTCAATGACCACGCGCTCTGCCGCTTCCCTGAAGTCAAAGTGGCTCATAAAGCGATCGGCGGAGGCAAAAAAGACCTGGCCGGTCACGGTATAGATCCGTGTCTCACCCTCCCGTGACGATCTGACCGTCATAAAGCGCGCTACCTTAGTGGCAAAGTTCAGCGAAGCAATCAGCACCCCGGTCAGCACGCCGAAGGCCAGGTTGTCGGTGGCCACCACCACGACCACGGTTGCCAGCATGACCACGCTGGTCGAGAGCGGATGGCGGCGCAGGTCGGTGATGGATCGCCAGGAGAAGGTGCCGATGGAGACCATGATCATCACCGCGACCAGCGCCGCCATCGGGATCTGCGACACCTGATCGCGAAGGAAAATAATCAGACAGAGCAGCACCAGCCCGGCCGTCAGGGTGGAGAGGCGCCCGCGCCCGCCGGATTTTACGTTAATCACCGACTGACCAATCATGGCGCAGCCCGCCATGCCGCCGATAAACGCCGTGCAGACGTTGGCGATGCCCTGCGCCTTGCACTCGCGGTTTTTGTCGCTCGGGGTGTCGGTCATGTCGTCCACGATAGTGGCGGTCATCATCGACTCCAGCAGTCCCACCACGGCAAGGCCGGCGGAGTAAGGCAGGATAATCAGCAGCGTATCCAGGTTCAGCGGAATGTCCGGAATGAGGAACACCGGCAGGCTGTCGGGCAGTTTGCCCATGTCGCCCACGGTGCGCACGTCCAGATGCAGCCACATGGAGATGGCGGTCAGCACCACGATGCAGACCAGCGGGGAGGGAATAGTTTTATTGAGGTACGGAAAGAGGTAGATGATTGCCAGGCCTGCGGCGGTGAGCGCATAAACGTGCCAGGTCACGTGGGTCAGCTCCGGCAGCTGCGCCATGAATATCAGAATCGCCAGCGCGTTGACGAAGCCTGTCACGACCGAGCGCGACACGTAGCGCATCAGACTGCCAAGCTTCAGGTAACCGGCCGCCAGCTGCAGCAGGCCGGTCAGCACCGATGCCGCCAGCAGATACTGCAGGCCATGATCTTTCACCAGGGTTATCATCAGCAGCGCCATGGCGCCGGTGGCCGATGAAATCATCGCAGGGCGTCCGCCGAAGATAGCCATCACCACAGGAATACAGAACGCCGAATAGAGGCCGACCTGCGGATCAACGCCGGCAATGATGGAAAATGCGATCGCTTCAGGAATAAGCGCGAGCGCGACGACAATACCGGCGAGCACGTCACCACGGACGTTGCCCAGCCAGTCCTTACGTGTCGAGGACAGCAGCATAATAATTTCTCAGATTTTAGATACAGTCAGCCCGTGAGGGCAAAAAATTCAGGTACGAAAAAGTCCATCCGCAGGCGGGATGTTTAAGGATGTGCGACCGAGACAACTCAGTGCGACAGGGGAGGGCGACGACTCAGGGTGGCGTAAGACGCATAAGTTTGAGTTCTCCTTGACGGCAAAAGGTGCCTTCAGGACTGCAGTGAGCCAGCAAAACCCGGGGCGGGGAGCTGACGGCGAAGCCTGGGCCTTGTCAGGACAGGCACTAAACTATAAACAAAAATGGTAGGAGGTCAACGTTTCGCGATGCGGATCATGGTATCAATAAAGCACCCGTGACTCACGTCTGCTTCTGAAAAACGCAACGCGCGTCAACCGATTTTGCATAGGCCAGGAAAAATCATTGCTACGCTTCCGGCTTCGCAGAAAGGATTTTTAACCGCACAGGCAGTTCCCGTTCGATTTTTTTACGATGGAACGGAGAAAGCTTGCGCCAGTCGCGCGCTTCCTGCAGCGTGCGGCCGCAGCCCTCACACCAGCCTTTTGTTTTACTGAAGATACAGATATCAGTACAGGGGGACTTCACGGACATGATGACTCCTTGGATATGGGTCAGATACAAACAGGCTTAAACATCAGGCCAGTCGATTTGGGTTCAGTAAGGTATAGATGGCACATTTAATGGGTTAATAACGCGTATCCGCCACCTTGCCTCAGGCGTACTGGATGTTCATCACGCCCTGTTCGGTTTGATGGATCATGGCATCAACCTGCCAGGTCGACCGAATGAGCGCTGGCGTCAGCACAGCAGCCGGTTCACCAGTGGCCACAATCTGTCCTTCGTGCAAGACCACTAGGTGCTGGCAATATTTTGCCGCCAGATTGAGATCGTGAAGTGCCACAATCACGGTAACGGGCAACGCGGTGATAAGTCGCATCAGTTCCAGCTGAAACTGGATATCCAGATGATTGACGGGTTCGTCCAGCAGCAGGATATCCGGCTGCTGAGTGAGCGCGCGGGCTATCTGACAACGCTGACGTTCCCCACCTGACAGGCGATGCCAGGATCGGTGCGCCAGCGCATCAAGCTTCATCATCGAAAGCGCTTGTTGCACAGCATCCTCATCGGCCTGACGCCATGGCGCGAATGCGCTGCGATGCGGCGTACGACCGAGACGAACAATCTCCCTGACGCTCATCTCCGCCTCAGACTCCGCATGCTGCGGCACAAAAGCAAGCGTGCGGGACAACGCACGCCGGCTCAGATTGCTTGTCAGCATGCCGCCAATTTTTATGCCCGCGTAAGCGCAGGCCTGTACGCCCGCCATCGCGCGAATCAGCGTGGACTTACCCGAGCCATTCGGGCCGAGCAGCCCCACTGTTTGCGAGCGTTTCGCACTGAAGCTGATATCTGATAACACGCTACGCGCCTGAAGCGTCACATTTAGCTTTTCAACCACGATATGCATCATCACTTCTCCCGGTTTCGGTACAACATCAGGGCAAACACAGGGGCGCCGACCAGGGCCGTTACCACGCCAATAGGTAAAACCTGATGACGGATCAGCGTGCGCGATACCAGGTCCGCAAGGATCATGAAATGTCCTCCGGCAAGAAAGGCGAACGGTATCGTAATAAGATGCCGGTGCCCGACTATCATGCGCGTGATATGCGGAATGACCAGTCCGACAAAACCTACCGCGCCAATCGCGCTCACGATTACTGCGGTAAGTAAAGCGGTCGTCAGCAGCAAAATCACGCGTACCCGTAATACCTCTGTGCCAAGCGTTGCAGAAACGTCGGTGCCCACGTTGAACGTATCCAGCGAGCGGGCATAGCAGAGCGCTGTCAGGAAGCCTGTTGCCACGACGACAAGGCACAGCAGTGCATCCGCCCAGCGTACACCGCTCAGGCTACCCAGTAACCAGAACATCACGCCGCGCGATTGTTCAGCATTTGCCGCTGTACTGACAATGTAGGATGTCAGCGCATTAAACAGTTGCGTACCGGCGATACCGGCCAGAATGATGCGTGACGCGTTCTCACGCATGCCGCCCGACAACACCACGATCAGTGAAAAAGCCACACAGGCTCCGGTAAACGCCCCGGCTCCGGTGGTGATGGCGCCGCTGCCAATCCCCAGCAGCATGACACTGACGGCACCGGTTGAGGCGCCGGCAGAGATGCCCAGTAAATACGGATCGGCGAGCGGATTACGCAACAACGACTGCAACACCAGTCCGCATAACGCCAGCCCACCCCCGCTGCTGGCGGCCATCAGTGACCGGCTCAGACGGTACTGCCAGATAATGCCGGCTTCAACAGAAGGCAGATCGAAATGCGTTATGCCCAGTCCGTTGGTGATTGCCTGGGCGGTGGTGGCAAAACTCACGGGGATATCACCGGTGGCAGCAGCCAGCACCATCATGACAGGGAGGCTCAGTATGCCAGCTACAATGATCAGGCCGTGTCGCCAGCTAAATACAGAATGATTTGTCATCTGGCGTGTTCGAAAGTCTGGATCTGTTGTGCAATCAGCTCAGCCGCTTCTACGTTTCGTAAAGACGGATTGAGCGACATTGCCGGCACCACTGCAATGTGACCTTGTTTCACCGCAGGCATTTCGCGCGTGACCGGATCGGTTTTCAGAAACCTTATTTTTGCTGCCACGTCATCGGCGGGATAAAGCCGCCTGTCCATACTCGCGATGACGATAATGTCTGGCTGAGCCTTAGCAATGTATTCCCACGACACGGCGGGCCACTCCTGGTCTGAATCGATGATGTCAGACAGACCAAGCGTTTTACTGATCCAGCCCGGTGCGCCTTTATTACCGGCGACCCACGGATCGCCTTTCAGGCGAGTGCTGGAGAACCAGTAAACAACTTTACGTGGTGCTGACGGCTTAACATCACGCTGTTTCTGTATGGCAGTGATACGTTCGGACAGTGTTTGCGTCAGCAATTCACCACGTTGAGCCACATCAAATATGCGCGCCAGCGTGGTGATTTCTTCAAAAATTATATCGATTGAGTAAGGTTCAGAACGTGCGCCATCCCCATTTGAGGCCTCAGTGACTGCTTTTGCTGTGCAGTCAGCCGGCGATATCCAGGTTTTGATACCCAGCTGCTCAAATTGCTGACGGGTGGCAACTTCACCCTGCGGCCCCACGTGCCAGCTGTACTGGGCAAGTACAAGCTCAGGGCGCTGAGCCGCCACGGCTTCGAATCCGGGCGCATTGTCAGCCAGCCGTTTCAGCTTTTCTCCCTGCTGCTTCAGATCATCGGGGAGTGCGCCAAACCAGACAGAGGTGCCTGCAATTTTCTTTTCCAGTCCCAGCGCCAGCAGCAGTTCTGTTTCATGCTGACCAACGGTGACAACCCGTGAGGGTGACTCACGGAATGTTTCGTTAAACCCGCAGTTTTCAACGGTAAGCGGGTAGCTGGTGGCCCCCAGGCTGACCAGGGGAAATAAAAGTACTGCAGTCATAAGTAGCGGAGAGGTCAGTTTCATTATTAAGCTTTGGGTTATGTTATAACGTAACATTTTGCGAAATTAAATATAGTCTGTCAATGCCTGGAGCGGGTTCAGCAACTGGCGCAGCCTGTGCATCTGTCTGATAACGGGCTGGCCAAACTAGTTATCCGGTTTGTTGATGGTGCTCGGCTCGGTGGTCAGGCAACGGCCGCTGGCGCTGATGATATTCGCCACTTACTTTCTGTTTGCATCGGCATCTGGCCAAAAAATAGCGTTGACCGTCGTCAACAGAATAGGCTTATTAGATCGCAAAATTGCCTTCTTAATGACCGACGGTAACGCTTGCTGCTAATGATTCTGTTTGTTGATGCATTTACTGATGTATAATTTCATCATAAAACGAATCACAAACGGAGGTAATCATGAGAACTACTGTAACTATTGATGATGCGCTGTACGCGCAGGCGCTGGAAATGGCTGATCCTGATATGGAGAAAGCTGATATTTTCCGTGAAGCCATGAAAACCTTTGTGCGGGTACAGGCTGCTAAGAGACTGGCCTCGCTTGGTGGTGCGGCACCGAATATGGAGTACATTTCCCGGCGCCATCAGGAGCCATCTGAGTAATGGCTATCCTGGTTGATACTTCTGTTTGGGTAAATCATTTCAAAAATCCAGAAGCCGAACTGCAGCGCTTGTTAAATACGGATTTAGTGCTGATGCACCCAATGATACTGGCTGAGATAGCCTGCGGAACACCGCCAGCTCCACGGCAGGTGACACTTTCGAGCCTTGCTTTATTGTCGCAAAGTTCACAGGCAAGCATCGCTGAGGTTATGCAATTTATCGAAGATGAAAAGCTCTTCGGGCTGGGTTGCGGATTAGTTGACTTTACTTTGCTTGCTTCGGCTTTGATTACGCCAGGCGCACGGCTATGGACGGTAGATAAACGACTGGAAAAATTAGCCCTGCGTTTTGGCATAAATTACCCGCTGACACACTGACAGAGAGCTCATATTTTTGCGGGCAAGGATTAGAACATTAGTGATTGAACAGGAAATCAGGGCGCTGTTTCTCGCGCGCGGCTTCAGGGTGGAGCCGCAATCTGACGGCAGTACGGGGTTTGCCTCGGCGTATTGCAGCGTTTTTCAGGCGCGTGCTGAGAGCTTTAGCGATATCTGCGGGCAACCTCGGAAACGTGGAGATCGCCGCTGCTGCTGGCCGCTGTAGCGTTCAACGATAGTTGGTTAGGGCGCATTACACCGCACTGGCTGCCTTTCGGGCTGGCCAGCCCGGAAGATAGCGGTTCAGAGATTAATAGCTGAGCGTAAAGGCCGAAAGATTCAGGCTGTTTTGCACTTTGCCTTCAGGCAGACCATCATGGCCTGCCTTGACTCACTTCCGGTATATGCTGAGACGGATCGGGTGGCCCATCTCCCTAAGCACCTTTACTGCGATGTTGAAATCCAGGCTTCATTAAACTCCATTTCCGGGACAATCACTATCGTCAGTGTCAAATGTTGCTCCCTGGAATGGATGGCATGCCCTTGTTCCGGTTCTGTCCAGCAGGGGCAGGGTGGCGCCGCCAGATCACTATGGAAATTGCCGCAATGAACAGGGTAAGGATGGCTGATAAAAGCAGCGTGCCGGGTACGCCATATCGCTCCAGCAGCATGGCGTAAGCTGACGGCGCGAGCGCTGCGAGGAAAAAAGCGGGCGGCAGCAGCATGCCTGTTTTACGCGCATATTGCTGCGGATCAAACAGCGCAAGAGGCAGGGCGGCCTTAACAACTGTACTCAGTCCGTTCACAGCGCCGTAACTCAGAATAAAGATGGCTGTAGCCACAGGGGTAACATTTCCTGCAAGGCCCGCCAGAAAGCAAAAGGGCAGCAGAATACTGGTAACCAGGCTCAGACGGACCGCTGAAGTCCGTGCGCCAGACGTCACGTCCAGCAGTCTGGCGCTCACCTGTCCCACTCCCCACAACATACCTGTCACAACGGGCATACCATAAGCGGCCAGTATCTGAGGAAAATGCGTGGACACGCCGGTGGACACAAAGCTTATCAGCGCAATGAGTGTGGCGTACCACAGGCCGCTGACGAAAGTTTTCCGGTCTTCTGCTGCTCCGATCGCCGTAAGAGCGGGCTGCCTGGCAACGGGAAGTTGACGCCGATGCCCTGCCGGAACGGTGGACAGAAAAAGCAGGCTCACAATGCCCGCACAGCCGTAAATGACAATGGCATGCCGCCAGTCGGTGATGTGCAGTAGTGCAGCGCCAGCAGGCCAGAATGCGACTGACGCAAGACCACCCAGCAGTGTGACCAGGGTAATTGCCCGGCCGGCCCCTGCGCCTGCGATTTCTACAAGCAGCGCAAATGCGGCATCATACAGGGCTAGTCGCATGCCAGCGCCCATCAGGAGCCAGACGGTAACCCACGACGTTGTTGAATGGGTAAAAGCCATCAAAAAACAACCAATGGTAATGGCGAAGGTTCCTGCCATCATCATCGTTCGTCCGCCGGTACGGGCTACAAAGACACCTGTAAGCGGCGAGACAAGGCCCATCACAAGCATGGCAATAGTCAGGCCGGAGAATGTGAAAACCGGTGACCAGCCTGTATCCAGCATGATGGCCCCCCCGAAGACTCCCGGCATATAGAATGTGATACCCCAGTTAATAAACTGCGTCATGCCAACGCAGAAAATAGTGCGGCCTGTCAGATACCCGTCAGTCACCGTGTACTCTCCGGAGGTGTGCTGTCGCCCTGCCCAAGCGTACGCTGCATGATGACCGTATCAAGCCAGCGTCCGTGCTTGAAGCCCACGGATTTGAGCGTTCCTGTAATGCTGAAGCCTGCCGCGCGATGCAGGGCAAGCGAGGCGGTGTTTTCGCTGTTGCCAACCACGGCCACCAGCTGGCGAAAATTACGGGCCTCTGCCCATGCGATCGCACTAAATAACAGATTTTTCCCGATCCCTTGCCCCTGAGCGTCGGGAGCAATATAGACAGAGTCCTCCAGGGTGAATCTGTAGGCACACCGTTCCCGGTAGAGTGACAGGTAGCAGTATCCGCAGACGTTGCCGTTCTCAACCGCCACAAACCAGGGCAGCCCTGCTGCCCGCACCTTTTTCAAGCGGGCTGCCATTTCAGCCGAATCCGGCGGTTCGGTTTCAAAAGTGGCGGTGCCATGCAATACGTGATAAGCATAAATCTGCTGAATGGCAGGAATATGTCGTTCATCTGCCTGGGTTATTTCCATTGATACGGCTCCATCTGGGTCAGAAGCTGAGACTAACCCGAATGAAGCATTTCAGACAGGCAGCAGGACTTATCAGCAGCATAAGGAAAATTTTGGGATGGCAAACCTGAATCTCGATCATCTGGCTACTTTCAGACTGGTTATCAGCCGGGGCAGTTTCTCCGGCGCGGCTGAAGTACTGGGGCTGTCGCAGCCGGCAGTGAGCCTGCAAATAAAACAACTGGAACAGGCGCTTCAGGTCCGCCTTATCGAGCGAACCAGCCGGGGAGTCAGACCCACCTCTGCCGGACAGACCCTCGCTGAGCACAGCCTGAAAATTGACGCCGCGGTAAATACAGCAGTTGAATCAGTGTGCCTGTATTCCGATGAGATAACCGGCACTGTTACTGTCGGCACTGGCGCAACGGCCTGTATTCATCTGCTGCCTCCCTTATTGCAGCAACTGCGACAGGCCCATCCTCTGCTGAAGGTGGATGTACGTACAGGTAACACTTCCGATATTGTGCGGGGCGTAGAGGAAAACCGTATAGATATTGGCCTGGTGACTCTGCCAGCCGCGGGTAAAAACCTGAGCATTACCCTGCTGGGTACGGAAGAGTTTGTTGTCATCATGGAAAAAGATGCATCAGAGCCGAGCACGAAAATATGGACTCCGGGCGCCTTGCTGCCGCTTCCGCTGATTATCTTCGAACAGGGAAGCGGGACACGTGCCCTGATTGATCAGTGGTTTCGGGAGGCGGGACATATTGCCTGCCCGGTCATGGAGCTTGGCAGTATTGAGGCTATTAAAAGAATGGTTCGGGCAGGTCTTGGCTACAGCCTTGTTCCCCGGATGTCTGTTGCATGCATTGAGGAAAGAGCAGGGCTTGATCTTTACTCGGTGACGCCCTCTCTTCACCGGACGCTTGGGGCCGTTATGCGGGAAGACCGGATTGTAAGCAGAGGAATCAATGAAGTGCTGAAAAGCATAAACAGCAGTTTTGCAAAAAACGAAAATAGATAGATATAGTTCAATACCTAAACCGGACAGGTCCGATCTTCTCTTTCCGGCGAACTGTCACTACAGCGCTTAACCGCAACCGATGTCCGCTGTGAGCGAAAAGCGGACGTTCTGTTTGCAGCTAATATGGCAGTGAGCTGTCCGGATTAGAAATGACATTCAGATATTTCAGGAACGCTATAATTTCCTCGCAGCAAGACTACAAAGGGCGGATAAGAAACAGTTACCGTGTAAACCTCAGTATGCGGCTACACAGGCAGGAAGAGCCGCTGCCGATCATAAGTAGCGGCTCAGGCGTCTGAAATTGCACAGGATCTGGCATTATTTACAGAAATAGGCGATTAGTCTAAATATTCCGAGAAATAAAGGTAAACCTTGATTCTGAGAAAAGGTGCATCGCATCGCTAAAGTGTTTAATAACGACACGAAAGCTGATTTATCTGAACATCATATGTGATCTGCGTTGAATTTTGTTCATATGCCTGTAAGGAATGTTTTTGTGAAGCGACTTTAATAAAACAAAAAGAAGGGTGATTTTCATCTCGTATTTAAACGTAAAATCATTAATTTAGGCGACACAGATCACATAATTTATTCCGCAAATTTTGATTATATCAAAAAAAGTTGTTCATTCGAAAATTTCATAACCCCTCAGCGACAAATTTCTTTAACGGTTTTGTCACATTACAGGTAATTATTTTCCTGAAGCAGTGACCTTACATCTGTAAACAACCGGGATAATTATATGAAAACGACATCTCCCAAAGCTGGAAAATATCGCTGGGTAGTCGCCGTAATGTTTTTTATGGTATACATGATTGCTGGCGCGGACAGGGCTAATATCGGTGTAGTGGTGCCTTTCATTAAGAAAGAATATCACCTGACAAATACAGATATTGGCATGCTCGCCAGTCTTTTTTACATTACTTATGCTGCGGTGCAGATCCCCTCTGGCTTTTTATTCAGCAAGTTTGGAATCGGACGTATTTTATCCGGCTGTATGATCCTGACCTCGCTGTCGACCCTTTTGATGGGCTTTACGACCAGTGTACTGCAGCTAAAAATTGCCCGGGCGCTCCTGGGCGCCTCTGAAGGCCCACTTAATATCGGCATTGTATCCATTATTAATCGCTGGTTCCCTGCCCGTGAAAAAGGGTTAGCGACCGGAATTTTCATGTCGTCAATAAAGTTTGCGCCAGCTTTTGTGCCTCCCCTCTGTGCTTTCATTGTATTTAACTGGGGATGGCGTGAAGTGTTTTATATTTTTGCTGTTCCTGGCTTTATTATTGCCGTTTTGTGGCTTTTCCTGGTTAAAGATGACCCTTCGAAAAGCAAACTCTGCTCAGAAAGTGAGAAAGATTACATCCTTAATTCAGATGCTAATGAGCGTGCATTAAATAAGAAGTCAGGGGTTGTTGAAAAAACCAGATTTGATTTCTTTATCCGTGCCCGTCGCGTTGAGAAACTGAGCACCTCCCGTCAGATATTTTCATCATGGAATAACTGGGCATGTGCAATAGGTTATGGCCTGATGGTAGGCATCACCTACTCAATCATGACCTGGATCCCGACTTATCTGGTCAATGTTAAACATCTTTCAATACTGAGTATGGGCTTCGTTGCATCCGCTCCGTGGCTGGGTGCCATCGTTGGTAACATCCTGGGTGGCGTAATGTCTGATCGTCTTTTCAGGAAGAGACGTAAGCCGGTTATGTTTATCACTTCAGCCTCAACGGTAGTGATGATGTATGTACTCATCAATACACCATCTGTACCTGCCCTGATTGCCGTGCTTTTCTTTATCACCGGCGTACTGCTTAACATTGGATATTCAACGTTTCTCGTATATCCCATGGGTCTCGTAGAAAAAGAAAAAGTTCCTTTAGCCGTTTCAGTCGTGAATACCGTTGGTTCCGTTGGAGGTGCTGTCGCGCCATTTGTTGTCGGACTGATACTTGATTCAGGCGGCTGGGATCAGGTGTTTATTTTCCTCAGCATCAGCTCTCTGGTTGCGTTTATCTTGTTAATAACCATGACTGAGCCACTGGAGAAAGAACACACTCATGATGAGCCAGCAGTAAGCACAGAAAAACATCAGATAAGTCACCAGTTATAACAAGGAGTAGGTATGAAAATTTATGTGCTCGATCCTGTACATGAAAGCGTCATTGCTAAGGCACGCGAAAACCATGAAGTTGTGGCATATCCCGAATCACGTGACCGTGACTGGAGAAATGAGGCCGATGCCCTGATTGTCCGTACCTGGGTGGTAAGCCGTGAGGATCTTGAGCAGGCCAGATGCCTGAAAATTATTGCCAAACATGGTGTGGGCGTTGACAACATTGATATTAATACTGCCAAAGAGCTTGGCGTAATTGTCACTAATACACCGTCAGCGAATGCAATCAGTGTTGCGGAATACGTAGTGGCTTTAACACTGTCACTTTATCGCAACGTAAATATCTATCCTTCCAGGCTCAAGCAAGGCGTGTTCCGCGCTGAGCCGGCTGCATTTGAAATTGCGGGCAAGACAGTCGGCCTGATTGGTCTTGGGGATATAGGCGGGCGCGTCGCAGCAATATTTACTCACGGGTTTGGGGCAAAAGTCGTGGCCTATGATCCCTTCGCCTCCGACAGCACCTTCAGTAAATATGGAGCTGAGCGGGTAACAGAGCTGAATATTCTGCTTGAATCCAGCGACATAATTAGCCTGCATGTCCCGCTGACCAAAGCAACCCATAACCTGATTTCTGCGGAGCAGTTACGCATCATGAAAGCGGAAAGCATTCTGATTAATGTTTCTCGTGGCGGTGTGGTTAATGAGGCAGATCTTTATGATGCTTTAAAAAACAACGTTATTTTTGCTGCAGCCTGTGACGTATTCGTGGATGAACCTGTTGAACCTGCTCACCCGTTATTATCCCTGAACAATTTTATCGGCTCACCGCACGTAGCCGGGACCAGTAATGAATCTCTGGTCCGTATGGGTATGGGCGCGCTGGAAAATATCGAAGCCGTCCTGAGCGGCTCAGAACCTAAAAACGCAGTTTGAATAAAGGAGTCAGAAATGCGCACGACTAAATTTGATCAGCTGGTTGCGTTTGAACGCCTGCCAGAAAGTGTAATTTCACGTGCACGCGAGTATCAGGCAGCAATCCTGTCAGATGTTGCTGGTCGTCGAGGTGCACTACACAGCTCTATTGCGCCATTGCGAAATGACATGAAACTGGTCGGTACGGCTTTTACGGTTGAAGTCAGGCCGGGTGATAACCTGATGTTTCATGTTGCATTGGCATTAGCTAAACCAGGAGATGTTATCGTTGTTGCTGGTCACGGTTACGGTTCCGGAGCACTGTTTGGGGAACTGATGGTGAAACAGGCAGAGGCCGCAGGACTGAGCGGTTTTGTAGTGGATGGTGCTTCGCGTGATTTTGACACAATCAGTCACTCCTCAATGCCGATTTTTGCTGCAGGGCGCAATCCGGCCGGTCCGACTAAAAACATTGACGGTAAGATTTGTCACCCCGTTTCGCTGGGTAACGTATCAGTCTCGTCTGGCGATCTGGTGGTAGGTGACTGCGATGGCGTAGTCGTCATTCCCGCAACGGAGGTTGAACAGGTCCTTGAGGCTGCGGCTAAAAAAGTTGAGCAGGAAGGACAGCGACTTGAAGAAATTGCCAGCGGTATCCTGGTTTCGCCCTGGCTGGATGATGCACTTCGTGCGGCAGGTGTAATCCAAAAGAATGAGACGCTTATTTAATTTTTCGATTTTAATATTTGAATAAGCTATCCGTTATCTTTTAGATCGTAATTTGCGTATTCAACAGCAATATTCGCCATCGCGGAGATTGACAGCCTTGTATCGTCTTTTTTCCAGCAGAATGAATATTCTATCTGAGGGAGTGGCACATCGCATAAATGAGCTGTCAGCTCTCCGCGTTCAGAGAGTTTTTTTACCAGGCTTTCAGGAAGCAGGCTTATTCCGACATCAGCAATTGTCAGTGCAACAATGGCATTAAGTAAATTACAAGAAATGAAACGCTTTGGGTTTATTTTATGCATGGCAGCCCATGTATCATATGCGCTTTTTAACTGAGACTCGCTGGTCATTGTAATATGAGGATGAGTGCTGACTTCCTTTAAATTTAATCTGCGATTATCAGGAATCCGTTGTGGTGAGGAAGCCCATAAAAAATTAACGACAGACAAAGGGACGGAGTTGAAACTGTGATTGCTGTAAGAACTGAAGGGTAATATAGCAAAGTCGATTTCACCCTTTAATAGCTTTCTGGAGAGTGCAGAGGCGAGATCAACGTGAGACTCAAGGGTAAGATTTTCATTATCCTGATATAAACGTGCCGCGAAGGCCGGAAACCAGGTTGTTGCCGTAAGCTCACTGATACCAGCCCGGTAAAAGCCCCTGATCCAAGTATCGCCTGTGGCAGATTTAACGATTTCATTCTCCATCTGCAGCATCTGATGGGACAGGGCCAGAATGCGGTGGCCTGAGTCAGTCAGAGATATGTTTTGCGTTGTCCGAGTGAAGAGGGATCGGCCTAATGTGACTTCCAGTTCCTGAATACGCTTGGAAAGCGTTGACTGTGTAACGTTCAGCTTGTTCGCTGCAGCACTAAAACTACCCAGACTGGCTGCCCAGTAGAATGCTTCGAGCTGTTTCAGTGTCATAAATGTTTCCTTCAAGTTTTTGGACAGTAAGAGTAACGGGTAGTGAGGGACAGCTCAGTTTACAGTTCTTGTCGGAGGTTAGTACATTATGCAAAATAAAAATTTACTTTTAGGGATGAACGATCCAGTGCTGAAAGCTTTTCAAAGCCCTTATGCGCGTGAAATTATTGACCGCTTTAAGGAACTCGCGTCTGAAGACAGAGAAAAAGAATGGCAGATATTTAACTCCCTTGTTTCCGGGTTTATAAATAACTGGAAATTGAAGTCTAATGAGATTAAATGCAGCGTATTTATTCATGCCAGTAAAAATTTTGAAATGATACAGGACAAGCTTTTTTTTACTGTGATGCTAAGCGGTATATATATCAATAATTTCATGAAGCCTGTCAGCTTCCAGTTGCCCTTAAGTAAAGGAAAGTATGAAATATGCCGCTGGAAAAACGCCAGAGGTTATGATCTGCCCGGCAACTACCGTGCAAATTCAGGTGTGTTTGGCATAGTAAGAAAACATACCAGCGATGAACAACTCATTTGGAAAGGCCAGGCCAATGTATTCGACCGTAGCCTGTTTCGGGGAATAAATAAAAACCATACACTGACTGGTTTAGCTTACGAGCTCAGTCAGAGCGTAAATGAAGGATTAAGAAATTATGTCATGCTTTACGATGTGCTTTTTCAATACATCATGCAGACGTCCAGGCGAAGTCTCTCACTTGCAGAAAACTTAAAATAGCAAACTAAATTACATAATACTGATGATTCAATCGCTACAGGCAAATGATAATCCCCTGCGATTATTGAACTTTGTAGTCTGTATATAACATTCAGGTTTGTTAAAATATCACAAATTGAATACATAAACGCCCGCTTCTGGTACGAAGCGGTCATTAGTATCAAAAGACTGATGGCCCCCTCCGGCTCGCCGGCGTTGCCGGGTCGTCAGCCCCACTGCGCTTACCGGCTCTGCCGGTAAGCTCCGCCGGACCTCGATGCATCCCGACCTGACGGCCAGGGTCTGATGGCTAACAGCAAGGTCACCCGTACAGCCAGCCTATTTTCCGCTATGAGCGAAAAGCGGACCTTTTAGGTAAAATGGAAGAGTCAGATGAAGGCATCTTGAGTCACCTCATCAAATTAACTGGTATATGACTTAAGTTCAGGTGATCTTTAGATTAAACAGCCGATATAATGCACCCCGGCCTGGATGGGTTACGTTCACTTCACGGTATCCCTGTGTACGCGTTATCCATTTTTTTTGCAGGAAAAGTGTAAACAAGGCTGAGCCAGCGTAACCGCCAAGATGGAAACGTCTTTCACTCCAGTCCAGACAGCCGCAACAGGGCTTGCGGCGTGTGCGAGAGTTAAGCAAAACGCCCATTTTCTCAAAATGTATTTTGCCGGCTGATGTCAGTTCCGAGCCATCTGCTTCAAGCCATTTTTCCTGCAGCATACATTCATAAATATTCACAGCAAGCTCGCCTGCCAGATGGTCATAGCAGGTGCGTGCGTAACGTAAAGAGACCGGCGTACCGGAAACGGGGGCTTTGGAAGTACCCATGGAAACGCCCATCAGGTTTTCCAGCAGTCCGGCGATATGATGGCCCGCAAGGCTGTAATAGCGATGACGCCCCTGCGTCAGACAAATGACCAGACCGTTGCTGAGAAGTCGGTTCAGATGCCCGCTGGTGGTTGATGCTGCGATGCCAGCCACTACGCTAAGTTCGGTCGCTGTCCATGCGCGCCCGTCCATCAGGGCGCACAGAATACTTACCCTTGACGGGTCAGACAGCGCAGAAGCCACCATCGCCATTGATGTTTCAAGCACATCATCGGGCTCACTGTCGCACTTTGTTTTAACGAGGTTCATTCAGAAGGTATGGCCCATTTTCGGGTGACTTCGGCTGCCCGTGCATCATCATCCGTAATGAGAATCAGCCGGTTACTGTGATCGCTGTACTGTACCAGAATATTGATGCTGTTCCGGGCAATTGTGTCAGCTATTTCTCCCAGCTCTCCGGGCCGTTTCTGAGGTAACTTTCTGACCAGGGGACGACATACGTTGCACACGTTAAAACCGGCTTCAGTCAATACCTTGTGTGCTTTATAGCCATCTTCAACCAGGAAATGTGCGTGCCCGCCTTCAGGTCCTGTAAATACGCCACCGCCTTCGAGTCCCACTCCGTTTTCACCCAGTATGCTACCCAGTGAACCAAGAGAGCCCGGGCTGTTTTTGAGAAGAACGTGAATGTCATACATGCTGATGTATTCCCTTATCAGAAGAGTAGTCACGGAATATGCGGGCTACCCGTATTCTGTAGAATGAAAAAATCGACTGCCTGCCTTCTTTCTGCGCGGCCTGATGCATGACATTTCGCTTCCATCCGGCTACAGACTCCTCATCTTCCCACCACGACAAAGAAAGAATCTTTCCGGGTGTAGTCAGGCTCTGAAAGCGCTCAATTGAAATAAAGCCGGGCAGGTCGGATAAGAGAGGCTTCAGCTCTGAAGCAAGCTGAAGATATCTTTCCTGCGCTTCTGGCAGGGCATCTGCCTCAAAAAGGACTGCAATCATGGTTCGCTCCGTTGTTGATTTACGGACAGTTTAATGATGACAACGGCATGTTGCTTCGGTCAGCACCGAAGTATGCCTGTACGTTAGCGAAGCATCGACATGCAAGTGATGAACAGCAAATTCATAGTTTGAAAGGCAGGACAACATTGAAGTGTGGGTTCCCAGCCAGATTCCCCTTCTGACATCAAGCGGACAAGCTAACTGAGCAGAGTTCCACTATGAGCGGGAAACGGACTTTAGGATGATACGCTGGCAGGGCTAAAATGCCTGTCCTGGCAGACGTGGAGTGAAAACGGCAATGATGCGCTGATCGGTAAGCTTAACCAGCTTGAAAGCGCCCTGATACTCGATGAAAAGCGCGTTATCTGTCCGGCTGTGGTCTGATGGCAACTGCAGGTTACCCCCTGCAGCCAGCTGGTGCCCGCGCGTTCACTGGCCACATAAGACGTGGCCGCTGAGGACCAGTCCGGCACTGTTGCGTGCCGTTCCGGGGCCGTGCCCTGTTCATCCTTCCGCGTTCCGTTCTGTTCCCTTGAGCCCCTGAGCCGTGCAGAAACCTGGCACCAGGGCATCTTCACGCAAGGGTCGCGCGCAGACGTGCAGATAACCGTTCGCCTTAAAAAAGCGCTTGGGTTGATTGATGTGCGGATGATCGATCACGTCGTAGTGGCGGGTAATGATGCCATACCAATGGCAGAGCGAGGGCTTGTCTGACTCAGGACAGAAAAAAGGCAGGGTGTGAGCCCTGCCTGATTCCGTCCCTAGTATCTATGACGAAGACAGAGCATTAGAAAACCTTGACAAAATATGGCCCCGCGCCACACAGACCACGGCCATAACCTCAGGGGATATGGAACTAATGAATTTGAACTATCCCCATTTTGGGGATATGCTATTCCATATTAGGGATAGGGAAAACCATGCGCGCGTTGTTCATAGAGCTTTCAATTTTTCAGAAATATCGGGCTAACTATCTCAACGATGATCAGTTCAGGCTGTTTCAGAGCATGCTGCTGGCTGATCCGGAAAAAGGAGATGTAATTCCTGATACGGGCGGACTACGTAAGGTACGGTTTCGGGATGAGCGACGGCATAAAGGCACGCGGGGTGGGATAAGAGTTATCTATTACTGGACCAATGAAAAAGGGCAGTTCATTCTGTTTACCATTTATGACAAAGATCAGCGCGACGATTTAACTAAACAACAGCGCGCTGCGCTTGCAGAGGCGCTAAACGCAATTAAAAAGGGGCTAAGGCATGACTGAACGCGACATTTTCACCGAGCTGATGACGGGCATGCAGGAGCTGAAAGATCACCAGAACGGAAAAATCACGCTAAAGACTTACAAGGTCAGCAAGCGCGAGCCCATCACTATCGCGCCGCAGGAACTGCGCAACGTACGCGAAAAACTTAACCTGTCGCAGGCGGTTTTTGCACACTATCTGCACACCGGTGAGACCACCTATCAGAACTGGGAGCAGGGCAGAGCTAAGCCAAATGCTCAGGCCGTGCTGTTGATTCGCATGGTGCAGCAAAACCCGGAAACATTGCAAACGCTCGCACAACTTTAATGGCGTGACCGGTAACGCCTGAGCAGGTTGCGGGCGCTGCCTGAAAAGCGGGCGGCTCTGCGGACCGGGAAAAGACGGTGCTGACCTACCGCTTCACTCCCTTCGCCTGCGCTTTCTCTCTCCGGGACACTGTCTCACGATTTTCTCTCTCTGCTGCCTGCTGCTGTTAATCCCTTTTCTGTGCTGCGGCTGCTTCACCTGTTTCCTGTCCATGAAGATCAACGGCATGAGCAGACTGATGGACCCCTCCGGCTCCCCGGCGCTGCCGGGTCGTCAGCCCCACTGCGCTAACCGGCAGAGCCGGTTAGTTTCGCCGAATCTCTCCGGGGTTCAGGCCGGCCGGCTAGGGTCTGATGGCGAACGGCAAAGTTAGCCACAGCAGCCTGCTTAGCGTCCGCTATGAGTAAAAAGCGGACGTGTATTATGATGCCGGAAGCATGGTTGATAAAAATTATGAGAGCAACGTTGATTATTAGACGATCGGTCAATATTATTTTTGAACAACTAATTGCCAACCAGTAGCTAAAAAAAGCCGAGGTAAATATGTTCAAATCGCTATTAATCGACAAAGAAAATGATGGCTACAGCACTCAACTGACTGAAATGTCAGAAGGTGAACTGCCTCAGGGCGATGTTGATGTTGATATCGACTACTCATCCATAAACTACAAAGACGCGCTGGCCATTACGGGCCGGGGTCCTGTCGTTCGCCATTTTCCAATGGTGCCGGGCATTGATTTTGCCGGTACGGTTTCTGCCAGTGCACATCCGCAATATCAGGCCGGAGATAAGGTTCTCCTGACCGGCTGGGGTGTGGGAGAAAAACACTGGGGCGGGCTGTCCGAAAAAGCACGTGTAAAAGGCGAGTGGCTGACCCCGCTTCCCACTGGCGCAAACAGCAAACACGTGATGGCTATCGGAACTGCTGGCTTCACTGCCATGCTGTGTGTTGACGCGTTATGGAATCATGGCATCAGGCCCGAAAATGGCCCTATACTTGTTACGGGTGTCAGCGGAGGTGTCGGAAGCATCGCGGCCATGCTCCTTGTGTCAATGGGATTCCGTGTAACCGGCTCGACTGGCAGACCGGAAGAAGCTGCCTGGCTTTATAAAACAATCGGGGTGGATGAGATTATCAATCGCTCCGAACTTTCCTGCCCCGGGAAACCGTTACAGAAAGAACGCTGGGCTGCTGCAATTGATACTGTTGGCAGCCATACGCTTTGTAATGTCTGCGCCGGAGTAAGGTACGGCAGTATTGTTGCAGCCTGCGGCATGGCGCAGGGTATGGATATGATGGGCAATGTAGCGCCGTTTATTCTGCGTGGTATCACGCTGAAAGGAATTGACAGTGTGATGTTTGCAAAGGAAAAAAGAGCTTCTATATGGCAACAGGCAGTGCAGTATCTGCCAGAAGCAAAACTGGCTAGCCTGACCGCTATCTACCCACTTAGTGAGGCTATAAGCGTGGCCGAAAAACTTTTAAGTGGCGAAATTCGCGGACGGGCAGTGATTCAATGCAAATGATGATACTGAAGATTTAATTAACCAGGATGTGTTCATCCTGCTAAGGGCTCCGGCCCTTTTTTACTGGCCTGCTTTCGCTTGCCCGGCAGGCTGATAGCGCACTGAAATTTTGAAAAAACTCCAGAAATCATATACTGACTGAACAGAGCGATAGAGTTTTGCACGCATAACAGCACCTTCCCAGCCGCTCCAGAAAATAGCCGCCAGTTGAGTATCGTTCAGCTCTGAGCATATCTCGCCTGCTGATAGTGCATCAGACAGGCAGGCCGCAATAAGCGCCTGCCAGCGCGCAAGGATGCTCTGCAGCAATTCAATGAAAGATGGCGGAAGCCCGGGGCTTTCCTGCATCAGATTTCCAACCAGACAGCCACGGGAAAAATTATATTTTTCAATTCCAGCGCATGCGTCTCTGATGAAGTTTTCCATACGCATCATTGGTGTACAGGATGGTTCATTCAGATGCTTTTTAAGCTTGTGATTAAAGAAGCTGTCATAAGCATTTAAAACAGCCTGGGCATATTCCTCTTTACTTCTGAAGTAGTAATAAAACGATCCCTTTGGAACATGCGCGTTTTTGACAATAGCGTCGATTCCCGTTGAAAGAAAACCATTTTTCGTCAGCAGCTCAAGCCCGCTTCGGATGAGATCCTCCCGGGTATCTGTATAAGAACTTTCTCTTTTTCGCGGTCTTCCACGCCCGCGAATTTCGCCTACCATGACTCAACTCCTGCGTTAATTAACCAAAAAGAATAAGTGAATAAATGTGTAACTTCCAACAGTTCATCACCTCTGTTGCAACAGATTGTTCACCTTAACGGCTGTATTGCATGTTGTCATAGCTCTATCGCAAATCGTCATGTTCAGGCTGCTGGCTTAGGGCGATCCGATCACAAGCGTCCGCTTATGGCACAAAGCGGACTGACGTAGAGTTAAGGTTTGCTGGGGGAGGAGGAGGCGTAACATCATGGTTCGGCATCAAGGTGTGGTGGTGAGCCTATTCATTTCAGTACGCAGCCAGGTTTCAAAGCTCTTTAACGCTGGTTCATTGACTCCTGTTTCCGCTGGCTTCACTAAACAGAATCTCTTGCTCAGACTTTCTGAAGCAGGCCAGGGCGAAACAAGCATGCCGCATCTCAATTCATTTTCGATATACATATGCGGAATCAATGCTACGCCTTGTCCCGCCATGACGGCAGCGATTGCCATTTCATGAAGATCGTAGCGTACGCCATGAGCCGGATTATCGAGGGTTATCCCGCTCTCCCGGGCATAATGTTGCCATGCATCCGGATTCTGCCGACGGTGAATCCGCGGAAGTCTGTTTAAGAGTTGATTGACATCATCATGCGTTAAGAGTGCCGGATTACATACAGGCAGCAGATTTTCCTGGAAAAGAAACTCTATACGCATGCCAGCCCATGCGGAGTGTTCAAAATGAATGACAGCGTCGAAGCCACTTCCGTGCAAAATGAACGGATCCGTTTTGGCCGCAATGTTCAACGTTATATGCGGGAATAACGCGCTGAAGCCGTTCAGCCGGGGAATAAGCCAGCGGCTGGAAAAGGTCGGCAGGACGGCGATATCCAGACTCTGACTGCCTTCAGGCATTCCCGTTAAGTAGAGCGTATCTCTTTCGAGCCGATCAAGCGTTTCACGCACGTGATGCGCATAACGTGCGCCGGCGGGGTTAAGCTTTACCCGGCTTCCCACACGGTCAAATAATTTACCGTTCAGCAACGCTTCAAGGCGCGCAATCTGACGGCTGATCGCGCCTTCCGTCAGCGACAACTCCTCTGCGGCCCGGGAAAAACTACCGTGTCTTGCGGCGGCTTCAAAGGCCTGCAGAGACGCGCTACTGGGTATTTTTCTGCGCATAAAATCTCTCCTGTTCTGAGCCTGCAAGCGCGTCCATTGACTTAATGTCACTAAAGCATGACATATTATCGATTCTGAGCAGCAGATAAAGCCTGTAGCATGATAAAAAATCATTGAGCGAATGTATTTGCCCGGGCTGTATTTGATGTGGAGATGATCTGATGCTTTATATCGTGGAATGCTCCTATAACGATCCTGAAAGCGAGGCCGAATGGAATTCCTTTTACAGTGAGCAAAAATTACCTGCACTCATATCTGTGACTGGCTTCAGTACCTCTCAACGCTTTCATGCTGTGAACTCCGGCTGCCCTGCTTACCTTGCCATTCATACCATTCAAAACGCGGCTGTTCTCACCAGTGATGATTACGGTTTAAAAGGAGGCGGTAATTTCTCCCGGTGGCAGGACTGCATTACTGACTGGCATCGTAATGTGTATGAATGTGAAGGTCCTGCTCCGGCCCTGTCTTCTGCTGAAATGCTGCTACTGAGCGCAAAACCAGTAGATTTTTCAGATAGCGAACCGGAATATCAGGCGCTGGAAATGCATGTGGCGGGGCTGGATACATCTCCTGAATATCGCGTTGCGTATGTTTTACCCGTTGAAATTGCATTGCTGTTCGCAGAGATGCCCGGGGTATGCCTCTATGCGGCTCTGACACCGCAATTGCAGAGTTTTGCAGAAGGCAGCTCTTAACATCATGCCTGTTCTGACCTTTTATATTGCTGAAAATCAGTCTGACAGTTTCAGGAACCTTTGCGAATTTGCCCATCGACGCCGCGCCCTCCGCTGTGACATTCCTGGCGCAAAACCCGCAAATGTTCATATCATTTTTGCCAATGCGAAGCCGGGGTGCGGGCAATCTGCCTGTGCCGGACTCTTCTATCGCCTCGCAACGTGGCGAAGGGCTGAAGTGATGGAAAACTTCATACGTGAACCGGATTGTGCCATTCACCAGGCCTCTGGTTTGATGTCCCGTATTCGCTGTTTTGGCTCTATGGCAGAACACATATTCGCACGTAACTAAATCCGAGGTAGTAAATGACACAGCCCTTTCCCTTCCGTCAGATTGGAGATTTTCAGATAACTGCGCTGAGTGACGGCACTATGTCAGCCAGTCTGGATTTGCTGTCAGGTATTGGAAAAGATCAGGCGGATGCCATCCAATGTCATGCTGGCGTCAGTGAAGCCGGGGATATTCATATAAACTGTTACCTTATCCGCGGCCGGGGCAGAACCATTCTGGTTGATGCTGGCGCAGGGCAACCGGACAACAGGGGTGAACAACTCACAGCAAACCTCGCTGTAGTGGGGGTTACGCCTGACGACGTCGATACCGTTTTATTGACGCACTGCCATCCGGATCATATCGGAGGCCTGCTGGACGCTGAAAAACGACCGCGTTTTAAACACGCTGAAATACGTCTTCATCCTCTCGAAGCACAGCACTGGCAGGACGATGAAAAAATGAAAATGACCAATGAGCGCGGGCAACGTAATTTCTGGCTGGTCCGCGAAATGTTTCATGCTTATGCCGGGCGTATGCGTTTTTTTGACGGGGAAAAAATAGCAGAAGGCGTTCTGCCGGTATGGCTACCGGGTCATACACCGGGACATACAGGGTTTTGCATTGGTGCAGAGGATAAACGCTTATTAATATGGGGAGACATAGTTCATTATCCTCATATACAGGCAGCACAACCTGCTGTTTCTGTTTTATTTGATACCGATCCCGGTCAGGCTGAGAAAACAAGGAGGCAAATTATGGAAAAAGCCGTCAGCAAAAAATTGATTATTGCAGGCATGCACTTAAGCCAGGCAGGATTTGCCCGTGTTTGCAGGGAGGGAAGTGGATACCGAATTTCCTACTATGAAGCATAGATGAACGTGCCTGAGTAGTGCGTTGATGCACAGCCTCGTCAGCGCCCGCTTCTGGTACAAAGCGGACTGCAGTCAGGCCAATGTCCGCTAAGAGCAAAAAGCGGACAAATTAATAGATATTGGCAAGCTTGAATATTCTCGAACACTGGCATTCAGTTTAGCTATGCCCAGGGGTTATTTTATCCAGACTCGCACTGCGCCACATGCGGAGTAAGCGATGTCGCGAATGAGGGTATCCTTCCCGCATAAGTTGAAGAGATGTGAATCGCGTTACGTCGAAATGGCGGAAGGCATTACGTTTTTCACACCATGCCGCAAGCACAATATCTCCTGAGAAATAACCTAAAGCGAAAGGCCATATCGTTCTTTCACTCACATTACCTGACCTGTCTGTATAACCTGTACGGATTTTTTGTCTCCGCCTGATGGCGCTTCGAAGAGAGTTCAGATTTTCAGGATTGTGATGGGCAATCTGAGTCTTTCCGACTAATAGCGTCGAGTCATCAAATAGCGTCTTTAGCTGTGGAGGCAGACCTTGCCGGATCTTACCCGTCACCTCAGAAGCTGCTTTTGCTATACCCGCATCACCATATACAGCTACCCATCGCAAACCCAGCGCCAGCGCGTCAAGCTGCTCAGGGGTAAACATCACAGGCGGCAAATGATGGCTCCGGGAAAGCAGAAATCCCGTGCCGGCTTCCCCTTGAATGTCTGCCCCCTGAGCACGCAGTGCGGAGATATCACGGTAAAGCGTGCGAAGGCTGACGGAAAGCTCTCAAGCAAGCCAGTGTCCGCTAACCGGATAGCGATGCTGAGACAAAATTTGCAGAAGATTGAGTAGGCGCTCTGCACGCGTCGGTCCTGATGCTGACATGTTCTGTCAATGCTCCCTGCAATAGTGACGTCTCATTCTTTCAGATGCGAGAGACTCATGATACCTAACCTGATTATTCTTTATGTTGAAAACCCGATTGCCAGCGGCGAATTTTACCAGAAGCTGTTCAATACAGAACCAGACGTGAGGCTTCCGACATGGGTGGCTTTTTCCTTCAATAACGGCCTGAACGTTGGGCTATGGTCAACAAAGGCACGTGACTTTGTATCCTGCGGTGAAGGCAACCGCTCTGAGTTGAGCTTTATGGTTAAAGATGTTCAGGCTGTTGAGATGCTTTATCAGCAGTGGTCAGACAGGGGTGTGCTGATAGAACAGGCGCTCAGACAGGCTGTTTTTGGCAGAACGTTCGTTGCGCTCGATCCTGACGGCCATCGTATCCGGGTGTGTATACCCGATTGAAGAGTAAAGACCCTGCCTGTACATTTTTAAAACAGTTAAGCCCACTCCTGACACAAGGCGGACTTGCACATAGGGCAACGTCCGCTATGAGCGAAAAGCGGACGTCAAGCCTATGAAGTAGAGATGTTATGCCACATTAGACATAACATCCCTGTTATGAATCGGTCTCAGAGTTCCTCCTCATGAGGAACTCGTCATAATATACCCCTTCAACGCATAGTGCAGCGGTGTCTGTTGCCCACTCGATGAATCCGAAGGAACGATAAAGCGCATACGCAGACCGGTTAGTAGTAACCACGGTGAGTTTTACTGTTTTAGCTGAGCTGGCGGCTTCCAGCGCCGCCTCCATGAGACCAGATGACAGGCCACTTCCTCTCATCCCGGCGCGAACATACATTCCCCAGATATTTGCAACGTGGCTCAGTTTAGTTAGCGAGCTGCGGCTAACGCCAATCATGCCCTGCAGAATATTATGGTGATCGTATCCGCCAAAAACATGGCTGGCTCTCAGCTGTTCGGCAAAGAACTGCAGTGGCTTATGGTTGCATTCCTCGTAAGAGGCGCCAAAGGCATCAGGATGAAGCCGCAAAGCCTCCAGCCTCAATTCTCTGAAGTCGCCAAGATCGCTTTCGGTGATGCGCCGTACCGTAAATTTTTCCACTGCTGGCTCCTTGCTGTCACTGATTTAGATTGTCATAGCCCACTCAATCCAACATAAAATTTCGATCACAAATCACATCACCTTTCACATCATGTTATGTTTAAATCCCTTCCAGAACATGAGGATAGAAACATGATCGTAAGAACATGGCACGGATGCGTACCGTTCAAGCATGCAGAAGGCTTTGCAAACCATCTGCAAAAAACCGGCGTCGAACATTCAGAGAGGACACCAGGAAATCTGGGGACATATGTACGCAGAGAAACGCAGGGTGAATGGGAGCATTTCTTCCTGGCTACTTACTGGAAAGATCTTGAGGCCGTAAAGGCATTCGCAGGCGAACAGTATCATATTGCAGTCACCTATCCGGACGACGAGCAATTTGAGCTGCTGTCCGATCCTTACGTCTTCCAGCACGACGTGCAAGCCGTATCCTCCCTGTAGTTGTTTGCTGGCCGCACCCATGAGGCGGCCTCTTCCTCTTCTGATTCTGTCCAGCACTCATATTTAACATAACAGCGCTACAGCGAACTCTCCGACGGGCGATTTTCACGCAAATTTCTGCAGTATCCTGATCGCCAGCTCCATGCCATTCTCGCGCTCTTCACCATAGCTGTGCCCGTCATGCTGTGCGTTCTGCAGGACGTCGATAAGCGACTGTACGGCAAACTCACGTTTGTCACCCAGAACTTCAAGTACCGCACCACCGATCTCGTTACAGATAGCCTTTCCTTCAGCGAACTCATTCTTATCAGACATAATTTACCCCTCTGTCAGGTTTCGGGCACTGCTGCCCGGTCATTCCCTTTTACCATAACTTCTCACTGATAACGGCTTTCGATATTCAACATAGAAGTTCTTTTACAACGTCCGCTTTTGGCACAAAGCGGACGTTGGCATTGAAACCCTTATAACCTCTTTAGCGCTGCCGGGTCGTCACCACCAGTGCGCTAACCAGCCGTGCCCTAAGTTCCGTCGAATCCCTCGAGGATTCGGGCCTGACGGCTAAGCGCTCCGAGCCCTGAGTCAGTATTGGCTGTTCAAAATAAGAGCAGTTATTGTTCTTTTCGCGCGATTGGCGGATGCAGTGATGGATTAAGTTAACTCTCTTATCATCAGGAGGGTGTTATGGATATACGTACTGTTGCTGTTTCACTGGTTATGGCCATGAGTTTATTCTGGCTTAACGTGTCTGAGGCTAAATCTACACGTCAGTCCGATGATCAAATTCGTCAACTCATCATCGAAGATTCTATAGCATCATACCCAGGAGTTTGTGCCTGTCCTTTTAACTCAGCACGCAACGGGAGTAGCTGTGGCAGAAGAAGCGCGTGGAGTAAGCAGGGCGGCTATGCGCCTGTTTGCTACAAGAAAGAAGTCTCAAAAGAGATGGTAGATGAATGGCGCAAAAATAATGCTGCATAACTGGCCTGCTGTAACGGGTTTCTCTACCTGTGTTCAAAGGGGCTTTACAGGAGCTGGGGTCAAAGACCGATCGATACTGGTTAATGAGAAATCCTAAACCCGGATTCTGCGCGGCAGTGGGACGACATCCTGTCCCACACATTTTATTTTCAGCTCAGCTCAGTTATCTGCACACCCTTCATTTCGTGCCCGTGGGCAAGTAATGAATCGCCGCGACTTCCGAGCCGATGATAATACGGGTTTTCCTGTTCTGCTTATGACAGCGAATCGCTACAACCCTGCCGACGCTTACGGTTATAAAACATTTCGATGTATCAAAAATAGCGCTGTGGGCTTCTTACCGTGTTCTGTATATCTTTTACCTGTTCGCATATCAGCAACGGGTAAACGCTTTCGCCAACCGCCTTATCGTGGCAATTACCGTGACGGCTCATGCTGCCCTCCAGGCCATGTGTTTTTAAACGATTGCCACTCATGGTTTGTGTACTCATTGTCCTGAGCCGAATGAACAAGTAGCTGTGTTTGAGGATTGTGCCGTCATACAGCCACTGATAAGGCATACAGCATGATATCCTTTATTATCCGGGATTACATTGACCCGCCAATAATGTTGCTTGAGAACAGATCAACAACCACGCCGGGATATAGGCAGCCTTCATGGAGCCAGATGCAGGTGATGTCCGTTACCCAACCTTTCCGGCTCGAACTGTCGCTGGGGCGTATCAGCCGACATGATACTGACCTCACTTTTACGTGTGCGCGGGGTCTGGTATGCCTTTGAACCGGCACCTTATTACTCACCTGACTCTGTTGACTCTGCATTGTTGCCTGCTGCTTCGAGATTTAGCTTGCGATAACCCTCTACACATTGTGATTCAATCAGAACGCTTTAATCAGCCCTGTCAGTCTCGGGTCTCACTGATAGCGTTGTGAATGCGGCTGCAGAGGCCGGGCGTAAAAGTCACTGTGATGAACATCCAGTCTCGTCAGAGCAGGGGAACAACAGATGCTACGGGTAAAGGCGTATCTCAGTCGGACAGCTTTGCGAGGTACGCTGCGGCGTTTTATGTCCCGTCCGTTGGGAACCTGCTTCAGCTCATTTTGAAGATGGCACATCTCTGTCTGAGTATCTGACGGTTCATTCTTAGTGGATGAATCCGGACCTTACTTCTTTACTCAGGCGTAAAAGCTATGAGTGAGGATATCAAAACGTGATGCAACGCTGGAAACAGAGTGGCCACGATCAACAACCTGTATGACATCTTCGATTTAAACTCTTCTGCAAAACGCTGATCGCTCACGGGCACCTCTTTTTGAGCCGTCTTAAATGATTCAGAGGTATCTTTTAAACCCGTGGCGATCATACCTGCCAGCTACCCAAGGCTGCCGATGCAAATTGCTTCAGCTGGTGTCTGTGCTCAACGTCTGAATGTGGCCGCTGGCGCATTTATGTATCGCTAGTGTTTGAAAACTGTTTAATACGTATCCTTCTGCAAAACTACCCTAAGGTGTAACGACTTTGCAGTGCGCCGGGAGGTGCTGGTGGTGCCTCGACAGACAACAGGCATGCTTCTACATTGAGTTTGATCGGCCTGGTTTACTCAGGCGCTGATCGCCACCCGTCAGGCCTATAAAGGAGTATCGCCATGATTCAAGGTATTCACTATCTCACTGATGAGGACGGCAACCGCATCAGTGCTGTCATTCCTATTGCTCTGTTTGAAAAGCTCATGGCTGAAACAGAGATTGATGAGGCGTTTGAGCCAGTGCCCTATACGTCCGGGTCTGATGACGACACATTGATACCGGATGAAGTGGTGTCACTCTCTCATGACCGCAACTGTAGCCTGCACGCGGCCTGGCGCTTATATCGCGGCATAGCACCAGAAGAAGCCGCGCACGAACTCGGATTGACGATTCAGGAACTCATTACCCTGGAGGAGCAGCCAGATCCACCCGCAAACCTGCGCGAAGCAATGGCCGTGCTTTATCAGTGTAAATCAGAACAGCTTTAATCCCGCTTGCCGCAGACTAACTGGCTGGTGGTTTTCGCAATTTCAGGCACCAGCATCAGGATGGCAACCAGTCATACTTGCCAGCATGAGGCATGCTGCTATGTCTCTGACGATAAGTACGCAAATACGTAATGCGCACCCTTACTGGTCTGAGAGGTCACGCTGGCCGGTATTGTTTCCAGGCAGACTGATAACGCTGACAGGCAGGCGTGCAGAGAGACGCAGGAAGTTTTTTAGAGATATTGTCCGGCGTATGATCCTGAACGCATTAAAACCTGATGAAATCTAAAATAATAGTGATGGTCGATAAAGCGAGGGTTTGTGCGCTATCTTCGTAGTATCGTCGTACCCAAGGGTATGCCGATGAACGCGTCATCACACTGGCGATTAGAGAGGAACAGTTATGGCTGAACCGACATTGACGGGCAATGGATTACTTGATGCTTTCGCCGCTTCCCTAATGCAATCAGGCTATCTGACGCCGGAACTGAAGTTGAAACTAATACAAGAGCGGGTACTTTATCTGCCGGTGCCCGGTGAGGTACGCACGCTATTTGAAATCAGGCTGGATAGCCGGGACAGGTTTCACATCTGTACCGTTCCTGTGAAAGTTAAACCGGATGCTGCAGAAAAATGCCGTATTAAAGCATTTCTGAACCGGTCGAGAGCCGATACCACGCGTCCGGTTGGCTACAAGGCGCCAGGCTAAATCCGGATATCAACAGTTTGTCTGCGGCAGGGGAGAGTCAGAACCGATATACAGACTCGTGCAGAGTACGTGTCTGCTGATTTTATGCGCTATCTATATCGTTCAGGATTTCCCTGTTCGTGCGTTCTGGCCTGGCGTTCAGCGTTAAGGCTCGAAACACGTGCAGGGAAAATTGGAGAAAATGACAAATTTTTTCTGTTCGGGCATGACTGGCTTGCGATGGATGGTGATCCAGCGTCCGGGTAAAGCACTCCTGACCTGACATGCTTTCAACGCTGATTCATCCCCGGTCGCGATACGTTAATGGGTGCAGAAATCAACACCTGATATGAGTGTCAAAACTGTTTCTGAACGCGGGATCAGGCACCCATTAATTCTCTGTCCGCAAGCTACATCACTAATCCACATTGGATATTCAAAGCCCGTGCTATGAAACCGAGTGTGACGTATCGCGCAGGCAGGGCATTTTTTATGTGCATCATCTTTTCAGGAATCGCACTTAAGGTCTTTTCTCTCTGTTTTCTTAAACACTTCATTTTTACTGTCCAGGCCATCGCGGCACAGGGCATTGAGTGAACGTTCTTGTATCCCAGAAACTTTCATGCCATTTGCGGTAACACGCTGAGCTCGCCGGGTTGACAACTACAAGCCAGCTCGGGCTTTCGTCCTGGTTTTGATGGGAAAGAGACTCCCTGCAGCCGGCTGATGCCGGCGCGCTAACCGGCCACGAAAAACGTGGCCTCTGCAGCCGACCGCGTTGCGGTCGGGTGTGTGCCTGCTCACCTTCAGTGCGGAGTTGTATTCCGGTCTGCTCCACGCGGCGGGCAAATCAAAGCACCGTCATCCATCAGATACAAGGGTGAAGTGAACGCCTGCGGCGCCCCTGTATCTGCTGTCTGCCAGCGCTTCTCAGCCCTATGCCGCGAGGATTCGACCGAAACATGACAACCCACCTAACAGGAGAACCAGCATGCACACACAAAACGTCAACACCGCCGCTTCAGACTCTCCCAAAACATGGGAGAACACCCCGGAAACCATTTATTTCACTCGTAAAATTGCCGCGCTAACTGATCTTGCGCAGAGCGAGGGCGAGATGTTGTTTTACCGCGCACTGGCGCGTTTGGGCATTGCACCTGCGGATGTGGATGCAGAGATAGAGGCGCCTGCAATAGCGCTGGATAAGATTGGGCGGCTCGATGTGATGGGCGCCATTACATCACTGCAGGTGTACGCCATGGTGCGTGATATAGACGCATTGAGCAGGGCGATAACGCCGGAACGGCTGCCGGGCGTGCTTCCCTCATTTGAGACGATGCAGGCAGAGGCCATAGAGACAAAGGCACAGTACCTCGCTGAGATAGCGGCGTGCATGTCGCCAGTCAGTCACGCACATCAAAACAGGATGTAGCAGGCACAAAAAAGGCAGACCAAAGTCTGCCTCTACTACGGGCACCAGTAGATGCTGGCGGCCCTGTCAGTTAATCAGCTACATCGGATAAACATAATGAAAACTGACCCTGAAATCGTCGCACAGGCGGCAGAGTTTGTAAAATGCTTTAAGCAGAAAGGGCGAGTGCATGTACCGGCAATGTTATTCCGGTTATGGCCACAGTTTATGCACCTGGTGCGAAAATTCATGGAGGAAGATGAGAAATGAAAGCACAGGAAAAAGGTCTGAGTCGTAACGCTGTCGTGGTCACCACTTGCGCAACATCTCAGGGCAAGGGAATCCATTTCTGTAATCATGCGCTGCTGAGCGGAATTAACTGCAATTTGTGGTTTCCTGTCGCAGAAGAGGAGAGCTGGTTTCAGGCTGTAGAGCGAATCCTCATCATGAACGGACTGGCAGAAAATCTTGTCCGGCTGGAACCGCTCAGTGAATGGGTGGAATACAGTGACTGGCGAGCTATCTTTAACGTGAAAATTATCTGATTCAACATCGGGGCCAGTATGGCCCCGATGTGTTCTTAGGGCTACAAAACAAAAAAATATTTTTAGAGATACAGAGTGTGAATGTTTGCAAAAAAGCATATTGCGCGAACTATAAAATTAAATTTTTTATTTTTTTCTCTTGGGGTGTTATATTTTTTTGATTAAATTATTTTCTACAAGAGTAATGAGTGGTGACACCCTGCACATAGATGTGACTGTTTATTTGTATTGTGCGAAAGATAAGCTTTGTTACCAGCAGGGTATCATTGAAATGGACCTGCCTTTTAAGCGTGCAGGCTCAAAGCAATAATGATTTTAAATTATTATGTGTGTTAATAATAGTGTTTGCTTATTGACTGGTTTTAAAAGATGACGCTTTTTGGCGTATGCTAGTATAAGCCTCAAAGACCTTTCTAGCATACAATTTTCGCCTGTGCTCTTGTTGTGGGGCAGGAGAAAAGCCGGCATTATACGCTCCCACTGCACGCCACGTTGCGCCCCATCGCTTGAATGCAATTGCCAGAAAGTAGGCCCCGGTGTAAATATTCATACAAGGATCGGAAAGAAGCATTCGCGGCGTGATACCAAATTGCTTAAGGTGTGCAATATTCTGTGAGTCAATCTGCATGAGACCCATTCCATAACCCGATTCCGGATTATTTCCAATCGCTGCTATGCGATATTGTGACTCAGTCCAGGCAATTGCGCGTAGCAAATTTGGATCCAGGCTATAATCGTATCCTGCCTTGTCATAACAATCAGCCTTACAAACCGATGCCATCAGCGCCATCAAAGGTAGAATAAAGTTGCGAAACAAAACATCCTCCAGAGCAAGATGAGTGCGTGCCGATTTTTCTTATTATCACTGAGTGAGCTTATAATTCAATATGTCTGATCTGGTTTTTGAAGGATAGCCCTCCCTTAATGATCCTGACATCACACATCACGCAAGTGAATCACTTGCAGCTTATGTCTTTTATCTCATGGAGTTACCTGACAGTCTATGCATTTTTTAATGTAAAGGCCATCAAAGACACTCTAAATAGAGTGCTCTAGAGTGTTAGTATGGTATCTGCAATCATATTATGTAGTTAGATAGAGTGTGCTCTAGAGTATACTCTATCAGTTCAATTTATTAATGTCTGGAAAAGTCACAGTTTAGCGACATGTTTTTTGTTAACAGACCATGCATAATATATGGTAGGTGCGTATTCTATGTTTATTCAGTGGAACATAAGTTGGAGTTCAATAATGCCAAGAGTACAGGCCTTTCTTAGCGAAACATCCATAAAGCATATCAATAACATTGTTGAGGCTCGTTTGAATGAAGGTGCCTCAGTTAAAGAAGCTAACGTGTCGAGTATAACAGCAATGCTTATTGATCTTGGGCTCAGAGTTTATCAATACAGGCAAGAAAACAACGATGATATCTTCAATCAAACTGATTTCAACCGTACTCTTTTGGAGAACGCGATTGCAGCGCGAATTCAGACGGCAAAAATCATTGCGGCTATGAAGTTGTTGCCCGACCTTAATGGAAATGAGGCGTTCGATATTTTAAAAGTGAAGTCTGATACGGAAAGAGCAACGCAGGAAGTTATCAAGCGTTTCTTTAACGATGATGAAGGAAAAGACCATTAAGCGGTTGCCTAACTCATTTAGATGCAACCTTTATCCACAAGAATCATCCTATGTATTTAATCATCTGTATGAAATAAATTCCTATCCTAACTTTACAGGTTTTCATGATTGAGCGCTTCGCATTGTAGTAGGTACTGTTATGCGAAACTAAGCAAGCAACGTAAATGAGAGACTGTTATGGCTGAAACCGTACTTTTGACTCGCAGTAAGGTCACTAAGGATACGCAAAGGTATCCAGAGCGAACTGTTGCAGAGTTTTATCAATTTGAGCGGATTGGTAAATGTATACGTTCTTCGGATAAAAGAGTCATGTACATAGATGCCGGATTTTGCGGGTGGATGGGAATTGATATCTCCCAGGTAATGGCACCCAAGTATATTGAAAATTTCACCTCACCCATTAGCAGGTATTTTTCTCAACTACATTATGTCGAAAGGCAGGTCATCAGCGACCGCCGAGAAATAACCTGCATTTTTTCACTGATCTATCCTTTTAATCGCCATCGTATATTGGCTTCTTTAAGGTTTTTTCCTTTTACTACACAAGATGGCTCTACTGAGTGCTGTTGGATCTGGCAGCAATACCACTTAGTCAACCTCTATGCGAGTCACTTTCCAAGATATAATCTCGGCCAGCATGAACTTGTATGGTCTTCACCTTTTAATATTTTTAGTGCTAAGGAGTGGTCGAGGCTGAAATGAGGAGTGTTAATCATATCAAAAGGTATGAGCACTTTTTAACGCCTGATTTATTTAAAGAACGAGAGCAAGGGGGATACAAAGAGCATTATATTCGCAGAAAAAATTGAATATCCATGGAAGTAGATCGTCACTCTCTGAATTTATTCACCAAAGTTAAATAAATTATATGAAGGAAACTCCATGAACTTTTCAGTTAATGGTGCGGGCCTCCGCACGCCTCAGAAAGTAAAAGCGGCGCTGGCAAATAAGGGCATGACGCTGATGAACCGATCAGCGCTTGCGCGGGCGGCACGATACGCTCTGGCCCCCCTGCTGGTGCTCATAGCAGCGACCGGCACGGCGGGCGCGGATGATCTTCTGGCAGGCGGCAAGCAGACCGTTGACGACACCTTTGGCGCCAACTCCTCCATCGCGGTCTGGATTGTGCTTGGCGAGGTCATTTTTGGCGTGATCGGCTATATCCGCACCAAAAACATCATGCTGCTGTTCGGTGTGGCCGTGGTCGTGGTGTTCACCACCGTTGGCTTCAGCCTGGCGAGCTGACGGGGCGCAGCATGGAGCCGGACAACACAGAGCGATACCGCTTTCCCAAAACACTGTCCGAGCAGCTGCGCGTGCTGGGCCTGCCCCTGGACGAACTCATTCCCGTTATCCCCGTGCTTGCATGGGGATTCTGGACGCACCGGCAGCTCTTCGGTCTGATGGCCGCGTGCGCGGTGTGGTTCGCCATCCGCTCCGCGAAGCGGGGCCGGGGCAGCATGTGGCTTTACAACGTCATGTACTGGTACCTGCCCGGCCTGCGGGCCGGCACGGTGTTCAGGATGATCCCGGACTCAAGCTTCCGGCAGTGGATTAAATAAGGAGCCGTCTGTGACGTACTCAGCACACGCCTCGCGCACCCGGCTTATCGCAGCAGGCTACGCGATTCTGGGCGGTTTTTTCCTGCTCTCCCTGATTGCAGTGATCCTGCTGATCCTTGATAACCGGCGACTTACTAATGAGCAGAAGGTGATAGTAACCCCAATGGGCTACAACGCACCCTTTGCAGTTTCTGATAATGCAGCCAGCCCGGCTTATCTGGAAATGTACGCCGTGGCGGCCCTGGCGATGCGCCTGAACGTTTCGCCGGGAACCATTCACGAACAGCATCAGCTCCTGCTCTCGCTGTTCAGGCCGGGCGCGCAGCCGGAGATGAAGGTAAAGCTGGCGGGTGAGGCGGAGCAGATTGTTCGCAACGACGTGGACTCCAACTTTATCCCCACCGCTATCCGGGTTTATCCGCACGCCGCGCAGATAGATATCCGCGGGCAGCTCACCACCTGGATAGGCAGCGGCAAGCCTACGCGGGAGCTCAGGCACTACGCCATGCAGTACGAGCACCGCGACGGGCATACCTGGCTTACGCGATTTATCGAGGTACAGGATGAACAATAACCTTCCGGTGCTCTGGTGCCTGCTTGCAGCTGCGCTTCCGGGCCGGGCAGCTCTTACGCCGCTCACGCTTGACGTGCCCGCGGGCGGCCAGGCAGACGTGCGCATCAGCAGCACAAACCCTAACTATTTCGAGGTGCCGGGCGACCGCATCACTGGCGTCACCAGCGGGCCAGGCAGGCTCACGGAAACGCGCAACACGCCCGCGGGCGGGGCATTCATCTCAACCGTGCAGGACAAGCCCTTCACGCTGTTTCTGACCACCGAAGGCGGGCAGACCTTCTCGCTCAATGCGCACCCCTCTGCGGTACCGGGCCGCAGCTACCTGCTGGCCCCGCAGAAGCCCCTGCTGCGCCCGGCTGCGCGCGCGTGGGAGCGGGCGCAGCCCTATGAAGCGCTGCTGGCCGGGGTGAATAAAACCCTGCTGCAGGGCGCGCTGCCCCCTGGCTGGGCGGCCGTGGCGGTGCGCCCGGATGATGCGCCTCCGCGCCTGCCCGCCGCGCTGCGGGCCGTGCCTGACGCCGCGTGGGAGGGAGGGCATCTGCGGGTGACGCGCTGGCGGCTGACCAACCCGGGACGTGCGGTCGTGCCGTTGCACGAGCCGCAGTTCAGCGCCGAGGATGTGCGGGCCGTGATGTTCGCCACGCCCGGCCGGAGCCTTGCAGGCGGCGGCAGCACGCACGTGTACGTCACGCAGGCGAGGGAGAACCGCGATGACTAACGTCAACACGGCGGCAAAGCGCCGGCAGATGCTGCTTGCCGCGGGGCTGACCGCGGCCGTGGTGGTGGTGAGCGGCGGCGGGCTCTGGCTCTCCTCGCTCTCTTCTGAGAAGACAGCACAGGCTGCCGCGCCTAAAGAGCCGCCCCCGGACCTGACCGGCGTAGTGGATCGCACCTTTGATAACAAGGTGCAGCAGAACGCCATCGTGCAGAGCCAGCTCGGCAACCAGCAGGTTATGAAGGAGATGGAGAGCCTACGCCGGGAGCTGAGGCTACTGGACAAAAACCGGCAGGATGACCAGGCACGTATTAAGGCGCTGGAGGAGGACAAGACCCGGCTGCAGTCGCAGGTTGACGGCATGAGTTACGGTACGGCGGCGTTTCCGGATGCAGGGGCCGCGCCCGCCGCCGTGCCGCCCGGCGAACCCCGCCCGGGTACGGCCCCGTCCGGAGCCGTGCCTCCGCCAGTGGCCTTTTATCCCGGGATGGGGCAGGCGCCCTCACAGCAGACCGTCTACACGCCTGCGCCAGCCGGTATGGACCACACCGCCTTCAGCTATGAGCAGAAAACCGGGCCCGCGCTGCCCTACATCTTTTCCGGCAGTTTTGCGAACGCCCTGGTTGTTGAAGGCGCCGACGCCAACGCGGCGGTGACCGGCAGCCAGAATACCGTTCCCATGCAGTTCCGGCTTACGGGCGTCGTGAACATGCCTAACGACAAAACCGCAGACTTGCGCAATTGCTTTGTTACGGCCGAGGCCTACGGCGACGTCTCAAGCGAGCGTGCCGAGGTGCGGACGCGCAGCATCAGCTGCAGCCTGCCGGAGGGCGACGTGGACATGAAGATAAAGGGCCACGTGAGCTTTATGGGCAAGAATGGCATCAAGGGCACGGTAGTGATGCGCAACGGCAAAATCCTTGGCCTGGCGGGCGCCTCGGGCTTTCTTGACGGCATCGGCAAGGGCATTGAAAAGGCGTCCACGCCGTCGGTGGGCATCGGCGCCACCGCCAGCATGGGCGCGCAGGACGTTGTAGGCGCGGGCATCGGCGGCGGCGCGAGCAAGGCCGCGCAGACGCTCTCGGAGTACTACATCAAGCGCGCCGAGCAGTATCACGAAATCATTCCCATTGGCGCCGGCAACCCGGTCACGGTGGTCTTTAACGACGGCTTTCAGCTGCAGACGCTTGAGGAGGCGAAGCATGCCGGGAAGCAGGCAGCGAAAGGCGGGCAGGACGGGCCGGATAACCTGCAGGCTCGCGGCAGTGGCGCGCTGCAGGACGTAAGCAACCTGAAGCTCGGGGACATCGTTCATCCGGGTGGAATGCCGGATAAGTGAGGGATCTGATATGAGTATTCAAAACGCAACACTCAGGCCCGCCCTGACGCTTGCCGCCGCAGTGGTGCTGGCGGGCTGTGCTGGCGCGCAGAGCGACTTTCAGTGTAATGCCACCGCGGGCGACACCTGCATGACCATGGAGGCCGCCAACGACCGGGCCCGGGAGCTGGCCGCACCGGTAAAGCCGGGTGCGGGCGCGCTGCCTCGCCTGGCTGACCGGCCGGCGGCGCCAGCCGCGCCAGCCGGGTCCACGGAGGCGATAAAGGGCCGCGCGGTTACCCTGGTCAAAGCCGCGGAGCCTGCAGACAGTACGCAGGCTCAGGGATCCGGGGCCGTAATCAAAACTGCGGCTTCTGCGGGCACCCTTCTGCTGCGGCCCGTGCCGCGCGCCGTGATACCCGTCAGCGCACAGGTTCCTGAGCCCTGCGCGGCCTGCGGTAATGTGCCCGCCGTGCGCAGCTCCGCCGTGACGGCAAGCGTCTGGATAGCCCCGTACGTGGACGACGCCGACGTACTGCACCAGCCCGGCCGCGTTTCCTTCGTGGCGACCCCTTCACGCTGGCACCTGCCGGCACAGGCAGAGTGAGCACGTCATGAGCATTGCAGATACCATCCGGCAGCTGGTTTCCGTCCTGCGCACGCCCGACGGGGCGGCCTCGGCCAACAGGATTCTGGGCGAGATGCGCTTTCCCCAGATAAGCAGCCTGCTGCCCTACCGGGACTACGACAAAGAAACCGGCATGTTTATCAACCACCGCACCGTGGGGTTTCTGCTTGAGGCGCAGCCGCTCATCGGCGCCAACGAGCACATCGTGCAGGTGCTGGAGGACCTTATCCGGAGCAAGGTGCCGCGCGGTGTTCCGGTAAGCTTTCACCTGATGTCCGGCAAGGTCGTGGGCGACATGATTGACGACGGCCTGCGGGACTTTCGCTGGCGCGGCAAGGAGGCAGAGAGATTCAACCGCATCACTCGAGCCTATTACCAGCGCGCCGCTCAGACGCAGTTCAACAGCCCCACCGGGCTGCCTGTGACCCTGCGCAATTACCGGCTTTTTATCGCTTACGCCGAAAAGACAAAGCGCGACCGGCGCGGGCAGCTTACTGCGCTCTTACACCTGCTCAAGGTCGTCCGGGCCACGCTGGATTCGGCAAAGCTCTGCACGGAGGTGGCAGACCGGGAGGCGTTTACGGCCGTGGTGCGAGAGATAGTGAACCACCGCCCGGCGCAGCTGTATAAAGAGCCTGGGCGCGCCGACGAGTGGGAGCAGCTCAACACGCAGTGCGTGGACCGGAGCCTGGACTTCCGGGTCACGCCGGACGACATCCGCCTGGAGCTGAGCCGGGCGGGCGGGGTGCCGTCGCGGGCGCGCGTCATGAACTTTCAGCTTGAGCACAATCCGGACATGTTCATGCTCTGGCAGGGCGGGGACAACATCAGCAACCTGCTCAACCCGGATCTCACCATCTCTGCCCCCTTCGTCATGACGTTCATTATGGTGGCAGAGGAGCAGGTCAGCTCGCAGCGCGAGGCCACCGCGAAGTACATGGACGCCGACAAAAAGGCGAACACGCCCTACGCCAAGCTGTTTCCGGGCGTGGCGCGCAAGGCCGCCGAGTGGGGCGAGGTCCGCGAGCGGCTCAACAGCAACCGGACATGCCTGGTGCGCTACTACTTCAACGTCACGGCATTCTGCGAGGACACGGCGGAGGCGGCCCTGGTGTGCGAGCAGCAGATCGTGAACACCTTCAAGAAGAACGGGCTCACGCTCTACGCGCCAAAATACATGCAGATGCGCAACTGGATGGCGATGTTTCCGTTCATGGCAGCGGAGGGGCTCTGGGAAGACCTCCGCACCACGGGCGCCACCTGCCGGGCGGAAAGCGCGCAGGTGGTGAACCTGCTGCCGGTTATCGCCGACAATCGCCTGTGCGCAGGCGGCCTGCTCGCGCCTTCCTATCGTAACCAGCTGGCGTTTCTCGATGTCTACGGCTCCGGCATGGGCAACACCAACTACAACATGGCGGTCACGGGCACCTCGGGGGCGGGCAAAACCGGGCTGGTGCAGCCCATCCTGCGCAGCGTGCTGGACGCAAGCGGTATCGTGTGGGTGTTTGATATGGGCGACGGGTACAAGTCGTTCTGCGAGAACATGGGCGGCGTCTACCTGGACGGCCGGACCCTGAAGTTTAACCCCTTTGCCAACATCACCGACATTGGCGAGTCCGGAGAGCGCATCCGGGACCAGCTGGCGGTGCTGGCGAGCCCCAACGGCACGCTGGACGAGGTGCACGAGGACCTGCTGCTGGAGGCGGTGCAGGCCGCCTGGGCGCAGAAGCAGAACCGGGCGCGCATCGACGACGTGGTGGCGCACCTCACTGCCGCCAGCCAGGCGGCGCGCGCCGGGCAGTCCGAGCGCATCTACGGGCGGATGGACGAAATCGTGAAGCTGCTCGGCAAGTACTGCACGCAGGGGATCTACGGGGAGTACTTCAACAGCGACGAGCCGTCGCTCACGGCGGACGCGCGCATGGTGGTGCTGGAGCTCGGCGGCCTGCAGGACAAGCCGGCGCTGCTCGCGGCGGTGATGTTCTCGCTCATCATCTACATCGAGGACCGGATGTACCGCAGCCCGCGCACCCAGAAGAAGTGCTGCACCATCGACGAGGGCTGGAAGCTGCTGAATTTTCGCAACGAGAAGGTGGGCGCGTTCATCGAAACCGGCTACCGCACGGTGCGCCGCCACCTCGGGTCGTTCATCACCATCAGCCAGAACATCAAGGACTTTGACGCCGACGACGCCAGCCCCGCGGCCAGGGCGGCGTGGGGCAACTCCGCCTTCAAGGTCATTCTCAAGCAGGACACCGCCGAGTTCCGGCAGTATAACCAGAAGCGGCCGGACCAGTTCACGCCCGTGCAGCGCGACATCATCACCCGCTTCGGCGACGCCAAAGATCAGTGGTTCAGCTCCTTCATGCTGCGCATCAACGACACCTCGTCGTACCACCGCCTGTTCGTGGATCCGCTGAGCCGGGCGATGTTCAGCTCGCGCGGCACGGACTTTGAGTTCATCCGGGACCGGCGGGCGGCGGGGGAGGACATTCACGACGCGGTGTGGGCGCTGGCGCAGCGCAACTTTCCGGACGAGATGCGGGAGCTTGAGGCGTGGGAGATCAAAGAATGAGTACAGATGCTGTGGAAAAAGATCCTGCCGGCGCAATACGGCGTATGCAGCCTGCGCAGGATGGGGCGCCTGACGGTACGGAGAAGAAAAAGCGCCCGCGCAGCCGGCGGCGAAACCGGTGCTTGGTGCCGGTGGCGCTGACCGCGGGCTGCCTGCTCGCGCTTAACGCGGCCTTGACGCTGTTCATCACGGACTGGCGGGCGCCGCGGGTGGTGACCTTTGACATGAAGGGCACGCTGGACGCCTTTATGGACCAGAGCGCGAAGCAGACGCTGAGCCCGGAGGCGGCCTCGGCCCTGTCTGCCCGCTTCAGCGAGGCGGTGAGCAAGAGCCTCGCCGCATGGCAGGCCGGGCATCACGGGCTTATCTTGGTGGCCCCGGCGGTGGTGGCGGGGGCGGAAGACGTGACGCCGGAGATCCAGCGCGACATCGCAACCCGGATGCGGGAGGGCGGGAAATGAGGTGCCTGCGCCCGGCCCTGCCGGTGCTGCTGCTCTGCGCCTGCGCGCGCGCCGCGGACCTCGGGACGTGGGGCGACGTGTACCCCGTCGCGGAGCCCGATCTGCTGGACACCCTGCGCGGGCGGCTCGCGGAGATGGAGAAAAGCGGCGAGCTGGCCCGGCACCAGGCGGCGCTACGCGACGGGATCGCGGCCCGCGCGCTGCGACCGGACCCGGTGGCGGGCCTTGGGCGGGCGGGTGCGCACCGCACGCGCTTCGCGGACCCGACCTTCACGGTCCCAGAGGACATCGTGACCCCGGACGGGGCGGTGATTGCCCGGCGGGGCGACCGGGTAAACCCGCTGGAGAGCCTGCCGTTCACGCAGACGCTCTGGTTTATCGACGGGGACGATCCCCAGCAGGTGGCCTGGGTGAAGCGGCAGGCGGCGGCGGGCGCCGCGTCGAAAATCATTCTCGTTAAGGGCAGCGTGCGCGAGGCCGGGGACGCCCTGGACGCGCGGGTCTACTTTGACCAGCAGGGCGCGCTGACTCGGCGCTTTGGCCTTACCGCGGTGCCGGCGCGGGTCGCCGCCGCCCCGGACGGGCTGCGCCTGCAGGTGGATGAGTACGCGGAGGAGGAGCTGCAGTAATGAAGATTTTCAGCGTCTGCATGCTGCTCATCCTTCTCGGGCCTGCCTTGCTGGCGCAGGATGCGCGGGCGGAAGGAGATACCGGAGGCAGTCTCGAGTGTCAGGGGCACTTCGTGAACCCCATCACCGACGTGTGCTGGGAGTGCATCTTCCCGATCTCGCTCGGGAGCGCCTCGGTGTCCATGGGCGACGCGCCGGACACCGACAACCCATCCAGTCCCATACATATCTGCCCCATAGGCATCGGCTACCGGATAGGCCTGGCCATCGGCTTCTGGGAGCCGGTGGCCATGACGGACGTGACAAGGTCACCGTACTGCCTGGTTAACCTGGGCGGCATTCACCTCGACGCCGGGTCGCGCACCGGCACCGGCACCGCCGGGCAGAGCGATAAGCCCTCGGCGGGGGCGTTCTATCACGTCCACTGGTACAAGTACCCGCTGATGTACTGGATCAACATCATCACCTCGCTGGCCTGCCGGCAGGAGGGGGATCTGGACATCGGCTACCTCTCCGAGCTTGACCCGCTGTGGAACGACAGCAGCCTCTCGCTGATCCTGACCCCCGAGGCGATGCTGTTCGGCAACACTGTCGCGCAGGGCGCCTGCGCCGCGGACGCGATCGCGGCGGCCGCCGGGCGGCCCATTGACGCGCTGTTCTGGTGCGCGGGCGCGCAGGGCTCCATGTACCCGCTGACCGGCTGGACCTCGAACGAGTTCAGCCCGCAGCAGAGCTCGGTGCTGCTCTCCGAGCGGATGGCCTTCAAGCTGCATCGGCAGGGCCTAGTCATGAACAGCAGCGGAAAGGACTCGGACGTCTGCTTTGAGTATCCCTCCCCGATCCTGCCCAAGGGGCGCTGGCGCTACCAGATGGTGAACCTGCACCCCGACGTCGCGGCCTGCCACCCGGTGGGGCGCACGGTCACGCGCTGGGAGGCGGGGCACAACACCCCGGACAGCCGTAAGAACTTCGGCTACCTGATGTGGCGCAAGCGCAACTGCGTGTTCTGAGGAGAAAGAGATGAAACGTGTACTGACGTGCGCGGCGGCACTGCTGGCCTGCTCCGCAGTTGCCGGGCAGAGCGGCGACGGGGTCGCAGCCGGACGGGCAGGCGAGGCGTTTACCCGGGACTTGGCCGGAGAAAACCGGACACCGGCCGCCGCCGGGCCGGTGCCCGGCCCGGCCCTGAATCCCTTCAGCCGGCTGAGCCCGGACGGCCGGGACTTTATCAGCGGGCTGCGGGCGAAGCGGCAGCTTGCCGGAGGCGAGGCGCGCCCGGCGCACCGGGCCCTCTACTTTGCGTCGTCTTCCATGGGCGAGGCGGGCGTCAGGGCCGTGATGGGTGGCGCGGCGCGCTTCGGCATCCCGGTGACCCTGCGGGGATTCGTGGACAACGACCTGCGCAAAACCGCCGGGCTCACCTTTGAGCTGGTGAAAAAGAACGGGCAGGGCGGCCTGAACGTCGATCCGGTGGCGTTCCGGCGCTACGGCGTGACGGCGGTGCCGGCGCTGATCGTGGTCTGCGGCGCGAAGCACGACCGCATCGCTGGCAGCCTGCCGCCCGCGGAGATGCTGGCAAAGGTGGCCGAAGCGGGCGAGTGCGCGCCCGTCGCCCGGGCGCTGCTGGCGGAGGCGGAGGCGCGCGATGAACGCTAAGCACCTGTGCTGGACCCTGCTGCTCTGCGCGGCGGCGGGCGCGAACGAGGACTTCACCGCCGGCACCGGCTACGCGCAGAGCATCAGGGAGCAGGGCGCCTCGGCGGTGCGGGATATGGATCCGGCGGCTTCCATCCCGGGCTTTACGGCAAGCCCCCCGGAGGCCTCGCGCTACGGCGGGATCACGGATCCTTCCAACAACATGGACGACGACGGCAACCGCGCCCTGCAGGAGACCGAGGCGGGGCGGACCATCACCGAATCCGAGCTCAGCAACCCCCGGGAGCCCATCCTGCCGGAGGCCCCCTTCGTGTCGGCAGGCTTTGACGCGCAGGACAACGCCGGGCAGGTCACCGACGGCAGCTTTGAGGGGTGCGAGCCGGTGAAAAAAGATCAGACCATCATCACCAGCCACGTCTGCGAGCGCGACGTGTACGCCACCCGGACCTGCACGCGCACCGCCTCCGTCACGGGCCATTGGGAAGAGGGCACGAAGCAGGAAACCGTGACCATCAGCGGGCAGAGCCTGCGCTTCACGCTCTCGGGCGACACCTACAGCGCCAGCGCGCCGATGCCGGCGGGGCAGGTCGTCAGCGCGTCCGTGGCGTACTCCTGGAACAAGGAGCTGGCCTACGGCGGGGACGCGTACGTGCTGATTGTGAACGCCCTGGGCGGCCAGGCGGTGATGCAGGAGGCGAGCGGCACCGCCTCCCTGCCCGCGGGCGGGCGGTTCGGGGAGAACGCCAGCCTGACCGTGAGCCTCACCAATAAAAAGTACGGCAGCGGCCAGTGGGCGGCGTCCCTGTGGCCGGACAAAAACATGCGCTACGCCTTTACCCTGACGCTCACGCTTGCGGTCAAAACGCGCCGCTGGGTGCCGGAGGTGGTCTGGAGCGAGCCGTGCGCGCTCGCGCAGGAGCCCGGCGTCACGCTCACCGGCAGCGCCTGCAGCGTGCCGGGCGGCACGCGGGACGTCGTGGTGGACGGGGTTACCTATCCCGTCCACAGCGACTGCTGGGAGTACACCGACACCTACCGCACGCAGGAGGCGGACGCCGGCACCTGCGGGGAGTACGAGCAGAACCCGGCCTGCACGATCGCCACCCGCGCCTGCGCCTTCAGCGATGAGGGCGTGTGCCTGCACGAGAACGTCACCTACACCTGCGAAATGAAGACGGAGTCAGAGGGCATGCTCTGCGGGAGCGAGTTCTTCTGCGCGGACGGCTCCTGCGCGCAGGCGGAGGCCGGCAAAAGCCACAGCTTCCAGCACGCGATTTCCCAGCTCGCGGCCGTGGCCGCGGCGGGCGAGGACGTCGCGGAACTGAATGACACAAACGTGCGGGCCTTCACGGGCGAGGCGCGGAGCTGCCGCAAGGCGGCGGCCGGCTTTAACAACTGCTGCGCGGGTGGCGGATGGGGCAGCGACGCGGGGCTCGCGCACTGCAGCTCGGAGGAGAAGGCGCTGGGCGAGGCGCGCGAGCGGAAGCTCACCGTGGAGGTCGGGGAGTACTGCAACCGGCGGGTGCTCGGGGTCTGCCTGCAGAAAAAGCGCAGCTTCTGCCTGTTTGACTCGAAGCTTGCGCAGATCGTGCAGCAGCAGGGGCGGCAGTGGCAGCTGGGCGCGGGCTTCGGCGACGCGAAGTCGCCGGACTGCCGGGGCATCACCATCGACGAGCTGCAGCGCATCGACTTCAGCCGGCTGGACTTCAGCAACTTCTACGCGGACCTGGAGAGCGGGTCAGCGATCCCGGAAGACGGCGCCCTGCTGGAGCGGGCGAAGGAAATCATCGCGCAGCAGCAGCAACAGCAGCAGCGAAAGGGGGCGAAATGAAGCGCCTGCTGAGCCTGATGAGCCTGCCTGTCCTGTTGCTGGCACCGCCGTGCGCGCCAGCCGCGGACGTGCTGCGCAATCCTTCCGAGGAGGCGGGCTGGCACTGGTATCACGAGCCGGAGCCGGAGCCGGAGCCGGAGCCGGAGGACGAGGCGCCTCTCCCGGCGATGTCCCCGGAGGCACGCATGGCGGCGCTGCAGCAGGAGACGAAGGCTGCCCTGGCCGCGGCCATCATGACGCCCACGGTGGAGAACTTCGCGCGCTTCAAGCGCCTGCAGGACTTCTGGACCGCCCGGGCGGGCGAATTCAGCATGGTGGCGCAGAAGGCCATGCTGGCGCACCCCGAACTCGATTACAACCTGCAGCACAGCCACTACAACGGCACCGCCCGCCTGCAGCAGGCGGACGACCGCCGGCGCGAGCGGAAGGCGATCGCGTCGCTGGCGGAGCGGTTCGGGGTGTTTCTGTTCTACCGCGGCGGGGAGGCAGCGGACGCGCAGCTGGCGGAGGTAGTGAAGGGCTTCAGCCGCGAGCACGGGGTGTCGTTCATCCCGGTCACGGTGGACGGCAAGGCCAGCGCCACCCTGCCGGAGACCCGGATGAATCAGGGGCAGGCGGAGCGGCTGGCCGTCACGCACTTTCCCGCGCTAGTGCTCGTGGATCCGCGCGAGGGCACGGCGAAGCCGCTAGCCTACGGCTTCATCTCGCAGGACGACCTAGCGCGGCGCTTTCTATACGTCGCCACCGACTTCAAACCAAATTTCTGAGGAACGGAAGATGATATCTGATAGCTGTAATCCGGCGCGGACCCTGATCCTGCTGGTCCTGGCGCTGTGTGCGACGTCCGGACCGGCCATGTCCTCCACGCGGGAGGACATTGCGGCACTGGAGGCCGGTAAAACCTTGGCGGGCGCGACCGGTGTGCCGGCAGTGTCTGCTCCTGCTCCTGCTCCTGCGCCGGCCGCCGCGCCCGCGCCGCGCTGGCACGCGATCTCCGGCGGGGCGCGCGTGGATCTGAACAACTGGAAGGTAGTGATATTCATGAGCTCGGCCTGCGCGTTCTGCCACCGATACGATCCGCTGGTGAAGCAGATGGCGGACGCGGCGGGCATCGGCGTGCTGGCCTACTCGCTGGACGGGCAGGGGGACCGGGCGTTTCCGGACCCGCTGACGCCAACGCCCGAGGTGATGACGCGCTTCTTCGGACCCGGCATTCCGGTTGCCACCCCGACCTCGTTTCTGGTGAACGTGCATACCCTGACCGCCTTTCCGCTGCTGCAGGGTAACCAGACGCCCCTCATGAGCCGGCTGGACGAGGTGTTTCACGTGGCCCTGCGCGGGGGGCTGCGGTGATGCGCATAAAACGGACGATTGCAGCCCTCGTGCTGCTGGCCGCGGTACCTGCCGGGGCGGACGTCGGCAGCGACCTGAACGGCTTTTTCAGTAAGCTCGGTTTTGAGGGCAACGTCAGCACGCCGCACGCGTGGCAGGGGCAGGCCGCGGGCTACGCCAGCGGGGGCTCGCTCTACATGCGCACGCAGGTAAAGCAGATCCAGCTGATCTCCCTGGCGCTGCCGGACCTCAACGCCGGCTGCGGCGGCATTGACGCCTACCTCGGCTCCTTCTCGTTCATCAACGGGGAAAACTTCCAGCGTTACGTCAAGCAGATCATGGGCAATGCCGCGGGCTACTTCTTTGACCTGGCGCTGCAGACCACCGTACCGGAGCTCAAGCAGGCCAAGGACTTTCTGCAGAAGATGGCCGCCGACCTCAACAGCGCCAACATGTCCTCCTGTCAAGCGGCGCAGGGCATCGTGGGCGGCCTCTGGCCGCGCACGCAGGTCTCCCAGCAAAAGGTCTGTCAGGACATCGCGGGCGAGAAGAACATTTTCGCCGACTGGGCCGCGTCCCGGCAGGGCTGCACGGTGGGCGGGGAGTACGACAGCGTCACCGACCGGGCGGACGACAGCGAAAAGGACCAGGTGCTGAAGAACAAAAACCTCATCTGGGACTCGCTCGGCAAAAACCGGCTGTTTGACGGCAACCGCGAGCTGAAGGAGTTCGCCATGAGCCTGACCGGCACGATTGTCTTCACGGACAACGGCAACGTGATGCCGCTCGCCCCGCTCACCACCAACGAGGACGTGCTGCGCGCCATGATGAACGGCGGGCGGGCGAAAATTTACCACTGCGACTCCGCCGACAAGTGCCTGAACCCCGTGCTCACGGACGTGAGCATCAGCGCGGGCAGCTCGCTCAACGGGCAGGTGCGCGCCCTGCTGGGCAGCATCCAGAACAAGGCCGCCGCGGACGACCCGCTGAACGACAAGGAGAAGGGCTTTATCTCCTCCACCCGGGTGCCGGTGCTGAAGTATCTCTCCGACCCGCAGTCGCTGGGCGTGGCGAACTCCCTGCTCTGGCAGGTCGCGGACTACATCAGCTACGACATCCTGATGCAGTACGTGAGCGAGATGATGCAGCAGACGCGGGTGGCGATGGCGGGCAGCAACTACCCGCAGCCGGCGATGGAGGCGCTGCAGGAGAGCTTGAGCCTGGCAGGGCAGAGTCTCGCGCGGCTGCAGTCGCAGGTGCAGGTGCAGCAGGACGCCCTGCAGGTCGTGGACCGGCAGATGAGCTACATGCGCCAGCAGGTTTCCAGCAACCTGCTGACCCGCTATCAGGAGAACTATCGGTTTACGCGCTGAGGTCGTCCCGCCGCGGTGACGCTGCGGAAGGCAGAGGCACACCATGTCATATCAGGTCCGGCAGGGTGCCATGAGCAAGGGGGAGTGAAACGTGGACACAATATACACCATCACGGGCGGCGGCTGGTTCCGCGACTCGCTGAACGCGGTTGCCACCTTTTTTCAGATGAACGACTGGCGATCCGTTGCCAGCATGGCGACCACGCTCTCGGTGGTCGCAGCGGCCATGGTTTGGGTGCGCGGCAAGGATATCCTGACCTTCGTGCGCTGGGCCGCGGCCATGGTGCTGGTCACCGGCGTGCTGGTCGGGGTGAAGCGCCCGGTGCAGATCATCGACCTCTCCGACCCCCTGCACGTCTATCAGGTGGACAACGTGCCGGTGGGCCTGTCGCTGCCCTTCAGCCTGATAACCTCCGTGGGCCACGCGCTGGTGCAAGGCTACGAGACGGTGTTTCACCAGCCGGACGCCCTGACCTACAGCCGCACGGGCATGCTGTTCGGGGCGGAGCTGATGGGGCGCAGCGCCGACTTTTTCTCGGTTAATCCGGCCATGGGCGGCCTGTTCTCCGACTACGCGCAGAACTGCGTTATCGGCGACATCATGCTGAACCATAAGTACACCCTGTACGACCTCATGAACACCGGCGACCCCTACGCGCTGATTTTCTCGAAGCCCAGCCCGCTGCGCGGGGTGTTCGACCGCACCGGCACTTTCCGCACCTGCCAGTGGGCGGCGCAGGAGCTGCAGACCGTAATGACCACCGATACCAGCGCGGGCGGCCAGACCTGGACGCACTACGTGCGGGAACTGTTCGGCACCCGGCCTGACGCCGCGGCGCTGTTCGGCGAGATGATGGGCGACAGCTACCAGTACTTCTACGGCGCGGGCCAGAGCGCGAGCGACATCATGAAGCGCAACGTCACGATAAGCGCCCTGCGTAAGGGTATTCCCGCTTACGCGGCGCGCAACGGCGACACCGCGAGCCTGCTGAACCTGGCGTCGGAGACCTCCTACTCCCGGCTGCGCATGAGCCAGGCCACGGCGGCGGACATCGCCACCAAAACGCTGCCGGTGATGCAGTCGGTGCTAATGGGCGTGCTGCTGGGCATGTTCCCGCTGGTGATGATAATGGCGCTCATCAGCGTGCTTACGCTGGAGGTCATCAAGGGCTACGTGTTCTCTATCGCCTACCTGCAGTGCTGGCCGTTGCTGTTTGCCATCCTTAACAACGCCATGAACTTCTACCTGAGCGTAAAGACCGGGAACACCCCGGTCACGCTCGCCAACATCTCGGTGGTGCAGCAGCAGTTCTCGGACATCGCCACCACCGCGGGCTGGCTGGCGCTCTCCATTCCCTTTATGGCGGGCGGCATCGTGTTCGGGCTGCACCGGGTGATGTCGCAGGCCGGCAGCTACCTCGGCTCGGCACTGCAGAGCTCCGCGGCGCAGTCGGGAGCGCAGGCGGTGGACGGGACCTGGGCATTCAACAACCTGCAGACCGACAACGTGCAGGGCTTCAAGTGGGACACCAACAGCAGCTATGCGTCAGGTCAGGTGACGACCCAGACCGGCAGCGGGGCGCTGCGCACGGTGACCGGCGACGGCGGGTCTGTCATCAACGCGCAGCCGGCGATATCGAAGCTTGCCACGGACATCAGCTTCAGCCGGGCACAGAGCAGCACGGCGCAGCGGCTGGCGCGGGAGAGCGACGCGCAGGCGCAGAGCGCCCTGCAGGGCTACAACCAGAGCGTGAACACCGGCTACAGCCTGCTGAAGCAGTTTGCGTCGCAGGCCGGGCACACGGCCGGAGTGACGGAGAGCGGCGGTCGGTCTGAGAGCACCACGGCGAGCCAAGCGGCCGGGCAGGTGCTCTCCGCGGTGCAGAGCTACGCGCGGCGCAACAATGTCAGCGAGAGCGAGGCGGTCAGCCAGCTGCATTCGCTGAGCGAGAACACTAGGCATGTATATGGTGCTGGCGGACAATTATCTTTTGATGGGTCCAAAACTTTGTGGGGTAAAGCTGGTAAGGCATTGCTTGGAGTCAGTGGTAAAGCAGATCTCCATGGATCAATAGATAAAATTTCAGATAAAGGATCCTCTGAGAGTGTGAATGCCAGCAATACGGCCGGGCAGGACATCTCAGCCGACCGGAACGCCCAGGACGCCCGGGACTTCCGGCAGGGGCTGGATAGGCTTACCTCTTATCGTACCGACCAGTCGGCCCAGCGTTCCGACACCGCCGGCAGCTCACTGCTTGACCAGATCGGCGCCACGTTCGGCCGGGCAGACAGCCAGTATCAGCAGTATACCGCGAGCCGCACGCGCAGCCACGAGTACAGCGAGATGGCCTCGGCCTCGGAGAGCACCACCGCGGGCATGCAGGGCAACTACACACAGGAGTTCGTGGCGTGGGTGCAGCAGCACGCGCCGGACCGCGCGGACAGGGTTCTGACCAGCACGGCGGACGCCGGGGCGCGGGAGGAGCGCGAGGCGCTGGCCGGACAGTTCATGGAGGAGCGGCTGCGGGCGCGCGTGGAGGGCGACTTCGCAAGCCATCGCGAAAGCCTGGGGCAGGGCATGCCGGATGTGCAGGGCGAGGCGGCCCCGCACGAAAGCCTGTATGAGAAAGGCGTAGCCGACGTCGCGGCGCGCGGGGAGCCCGCCGGCATCCGGGCAGACACGGCTGCACGCGCTGACGTCCATATGGTAGAGAGCCGGAAAATGAACGAGCACTCGGACCCGTTAATTGAGCAGCGGCGGATGGCCATGAAACAGAATCGCTCCGGTCTGGAGGCCGCTTTTGACATGGCTGACGGAAACTTCCGGCAGAAAAAAGGAGAGACCGGTGAAAAAGTTAAATAGTGTCCCTAGTTCAGAACATTTAATCCAGGAGAACTTATGCTCACAAAAAAAATGATCGATGATGATATGGATAAAATCATGGGGATGCTCCGGGAACAGGGTTTTGTTATTCCCGGGTTATGGGCGGTTGCTTGGCCGGTAGTATTATTTTTTATGTTTATAGTTTTCGTGCAAGTATATATCTGCTCTCAATATGTTTTTGATGATAATTTCCATAGTGACAGATATTTTGATGTGCTGTTTACCGGCATGATGGCGCTCATTGCTTCTCTTGCAGCAATGAATGCACGTGCCCGTTATCTCTGTATTCCAAAGGAAGTCAGAAAAAGTTCCGTTATCATCCGGTTAATGGTTAAGAAAACCATCCTGTACATATTGATATGGGTTGGCATATATCTTTGCGCAGGTGCATATGTGCTGAATTCATCCGGGGCTTCTTTAAGTACAGCATCCCTTAGCTTCTTCATTAGCGGTTTAATGTTAATGTTTATATTTAATATTGACATGGCCCGCTTCGAGCTCTCCGCTCTAAACAAGCTATATGACCTCTGGAAGAAAAATAAACTTTAACCGGATTTAATGCCGCGCGTGCTGCGTGCGGCCTTTTTACAGCCCGAGGAAAAAGACATGAGTTTAAAAGCCCGTGACGTCACGCAGGGCGGTCAGGTCACGTTTATGCGCTGGCGCATGTTCCTGCAGATCAACAGCATTCTGACCTATTACCTGCTTATTCTGCTCGCCCTTATTACCGGCGGCGCGCTCTGGCTGCGCGTGGGCCTGCAGAACATTCAGAACGGTCTGCTCTACTGGTGGGTCTATTCGTTTCATCCGCTCTCAAAGCACATGGTCAGACAGACTATTTACAGTGTGCGCTACTACGGAGAGACGCTGCGCTTTCCGGCCGCGCAAGTGCTGTCTGACCCCTATACCACCTACTGCGGGCGGCTGCTTGCGCAGGAGCTTGTGGTGTGCTTCGTCATCGCACTTGTGTGCGTGTTTCTGCTGGCCGGCGCCTTTTACTGGTACCTCGGCAGGCAGGGGCGGTTGCAGAGCCAGGATGAAATCACCGGCGGGCGCGTACTCTGCGAAAACCCCAAAGAGGTGGCCCGCCTGATGCGCCGGCGCGGCACGGCATCCGCCATCACCGTAGGCGACCTGCCCATCGTGAAGAACAGTGAAATCCAGAACTTCGCCATGCACGGTTCGGTGGGCACCGGTAAGTCCCAGCTGATACGCCGCTTTCTGGAGCAGTGCCGCGACCGCGGGGACCTCGTGATTATCTACGACAAGGGCTGCACCTTTATCCGCGAGTTTTACGACTCCGCCATTGACCATGTGCTGAACCCCTACGACGCGCGCTGCGCCAACTGGGACCTGTGGGCAGAGTGTCCGCGCCTGTCGGACCTGGAGACGGTGGCGAGCACGCTCATCCCCATGGGGGCCTCCGAGGATCCGTTCTGGCAGGGCTCGGCCCGCACCATCTTTGCCGAGGGCACGGAAAAGCTGCGCGACGCGCCCGACCGGAGCTACAACCGTCTGCTGCGCACCCTGCTCTCGATTAACCTGGACCAGCTGCGTAAGGTGCTCGCCGGCACGCCTGCTTCGGTGCTGGTGGAGGGAAAGATCGAAAAAACTGCCATCTCGATTCGCAGCGTGCTGACCAACTACGTCAAGGCCATCCGCTATCTGCAGGGCATTGAACAGAATGGCCGCCCGCCGTTTACCATCCGCGAATGGATGAGGGGCGTGAAGGACGGGGAGAAAAACGGCTGGCTTTTTATTACCTCCGATCAGCGGCACCATGAATCGCTCAAGCCGGTTATCTCAATGTGGCTAGCCATCGCTGCCAACAGCCTGCTTGCCATGGGCGAGAACCGCGAGCGCCGGGTGTGGTTCTGGTACGACGAACTCAAGTCTCTGCACAAGCTGCCCGGCCTGCCGGAGATCATGGCGGAAGCCCGAAAGTTCGGCGGCTGCTTCGGCCTGGGCTTTCAGAGCTACCCGCAGCTTGAGGAAATTTACGGACCCAAAGCGGCCGAAGGCATGTTTGACCTGCTTAACACGAAATTCTTCTTTCGTTCGCCCAGCGCGGCGGTGGCGAAGTTCGTGGAGGAGGAGCTCGGTGAGACGGTGAAAAAAGCGTTCAGCGAGCAGACCAGCTTTGGTAACGATGAGGTGCGCGACGGCGTGAGCTTCGGCAAGGATGAACGCCGCGTGAGCGTGGTGAGCTACACCGAGGTGCAGAAGCTGCCTGACCTGAGCTGTTTTGTGACGCTTCCCGGCGATTATCCGGTGGTGCGCATGTCGCTGCCGCACGTCTCCCGCCCGGCGGTGGCGGCAGAGTTCATACCACGTGAGGTGCGCGAGAGTCTGGACGAGGTCATCGAGAGGGAGCTGCTGCGTCGTGAGCGTGAGGCTTCTTCATGGGCTGGCTTGTTCACTACAGAGACAAACGCGCAGCAAACAGGAGGAGAGCCGCTGTTGTCATCAGGCATAGCTGATTGCAGTGAATGCCAGCAAGAAGCTGAAAAACCGATACCGGGCGTAGGCGCTGACGGTGAAATCACAGACATGCAGGCTTTTGAGCAGCACTGTCAGATACAGGAGACGCGCACTGCCGTACGGCGGGAAGAGGTGAATATCAATCATGCACGCAGTGAGCGCGATGACATGGGAGAGTATTCACTGTGATGAGCTTCAGCCTGGTGAAATCCGCGACTACCGGTGCAGATTATTACAGTGGCAAAGACAATTATTACGTGCTGGGCACTCTTGAAACGCGCTGGGAAGGAAAAGGTGCACAGGCACTCTGCCTCTCAGGGCCGGTGGAGAATGCGCAACTCACACGTATTCTGCATGGTCAGCTTCCGGATGGCAGTTCACTCTCGCGTGTCTCAGGAGGGCGTGAAACGCACCGGCCCGGCTACGACCTGACATTCTCTGCACCTAAAAGTGTGTCAGTGATGGCCCTGGTGGCGGGCGATCGCCGGCTTCTTACTGCTCACGATACGGCTGTGTCAGCAGCCTTGCGCGAAGCGGAAACGCTGGCCTGCGCGCGCGTTACCCATAATGGCATGACCAGCATCAAACGTACCGGCAACTTTATGGCAGCCGTGTTCACCCACGATACCTCCCGCGATCTTGATCCACAGCTGCACTCACATGCGGTGATAGCCAATGCCACTCGTACAGAGCAGGGATGGCGCGCGCTTGCCTCTGACAGGCACACCCGCAGCGGTTTCTCTGAGGCCGTGCTGGCAAATCAGCTTGCGCTAGGCAATATCTATCTCAGAACGCTCAGGCAGGAGGTCGAAGCGCTGGGCTATACCACGCGTTATGCCGGCCGCAATGGGCTTTGGGAAATGACGGATGTGCCCGTGAACCCTTTTGCACAGCGCCGGCAGGCTATTGAGAAAGCCGTGGGGCCGGAGGCATCGCCCAAGTCGCGCGCGGTCGCTGCCCTGGACACCCGACGTGCGAAAGCGGCTGTGGATCCGCTTACGTTGCTGGCTGACTGGACTCTGCGGCTCAAAGAGGCAGGCTTTAGCCCGTACGCGTATCGTCAGGAAGCCGGCATGCGCGCGCAGGAAGAGAAAGACAAACCCGCTATCCCAGACCCTGCATTTTGCGCAGCAGCACGTAAAGCAGTGAACAGGGCTATCTCTGTTCTGAGCGATAACGCGGTCCGTTTTACTTACTCCGATCTGCTTGCCAAATCAGCCGCTCAGCTGGAGGCTGCACCAGGCATGTTTGATGCAGTGCGAACAGGCATTGAGGAGGCTATCAAACAGGACCGGCTGATACCGCTGGATAAGGAAAAAGGCGTATTCACCTCAGGTATCCATTTGCTCAATGAACTCAGCGCAAGAAGTCTTGTGCAGGACATAGGGCAGGAAGGCCCTGCCGCCGTCAGAGAGAAAGAGGCAATACGCCACACCCAGCCATGGAGTGATGCGGTCACTGTTATGCGTCAGGACCGGCCGCGACTTGCCATTATCGAATGTAGAGGAGGGGCTGATGTGACGTTGTCACTATTGAGAGAGGTCGCAGCCATGGCACAGGATATGGGACGACCCGTCACAGTTCTGGCTGCCGACCGGCGAAGCGAGAAATGGCTCAGTGAAAAAGGTATGGGTGAGGTTGCCGCATTGTCCGGTCGAGACTTGCTGACTCGGCAGATCGCGATGCCGGAGCAATCCACGGTGATTGTTGAGCAGGCAGAAAGTTTGTCGTTAAGCCAGACCTTGACGCTTCTCGATACCGCACAACGTCAGTCCATGCAGGTGATTTTTATGAACACTGGCCGGCGTCAGGGTACGGGCTGCGCGCTGGACATACTCAAAGACGCGGGCGTGTCACGTTACCAGATGAAAGATGGCTCGCAGGCGCAGATAAACCTTATCTGTGAACCCGATAAACGAGCACGCTTCGCTCGCCTGGCAGAAGAATATGTCAGACGTGCGGAGGCAGGCGAAGAAATCACTGCGCAGATCAGTGGTCCTCGCGAGCAAAAGGCGCTGACCGCAGCCATTCGCGGCGCGATGACCGATCGTGGCCTGCTTGGCGAAGCACATACGCTTGAGGCGCTCACGCCAGTATGGCTTACCGCTAAAACGCGTGGCCTGCGCGATAACTACCGTGAGGGCATGGTTATGGAGCAGTGGGACGCAGAGGCAAAGCGCATGACGCGATGGGTTGTTAAGCGCGTAGGTGAACAGACTCATACCCTGACACTCGACCATGCAGAGGGTGCACGACAAACCCTGAAAATCAGTCAGATTGACGCCAGCTGGAGCCTTTACAGAAAAGAATCCCTGTCGGTTGCACCAGGAGACAAGCTTAAGGTGACAGCCCGGGAGGCGCGTGGACAGCTTACGGGAGGCGATCAGGTGCAGGTAGTGGCTGTGAGTAAAGAGACGCTGACAGTACGCGCGGGTGAGAAGACACTCACGCTTGATGCCACGCAGCCGCTGAAACTCAGTCACGATTATGTGCATGCGCCGGGCAGCAGCGTAAGCGCGACAGCGCATGTACTGGCGATGGCTTCGCGTGCCAGTCTCTCTCGTGAAGGCATGAACCAGCTGGCGCGCAGCGGTAAATCGGTTTCACTCTACACCGCGCTTGAAGAGGCGCGGGCGCGAAGCCTGCTGCGGGAGTCTCTTAAGCCCTGCACACCGCTGGCTGAGGTCGGTCAGCACGTTGGCGTTGCCGATCCTCAGCTCGCCATCAAAGCCAGGCAAAAGACACTGAACACACCTGTACAGTCAGCAGTCAGACAGGGGGCTGCAGTGGCGGAAAGCGCACACCGGTCCGGCATCACGTTTTCATCGGTTCAGCTGCTGGAAGCCGCCTGGAGCGCTGCTGACGGTGTTTCACCTGATGCTTTACGGCAGGAAATACAGCGGCAGGTAAGGACAGGTGAACTTCTATACCTCGACGTGGCACCTGGTGCCGGTATCAGCATGATGGTCCGGCGAAGCAGTTATGAGATGGAGCGCAGTATCGTTCGTCATATTGCTGAGGGAAAAGGGGCGGTAAGGCCACTGATGGACAGGGTACCCGAAAAGGTAATGGCGGGGCTAACCCCGGGACAGCGGGCAGCGTCGGCGCTTATTCTCCAAAGCCCGGACCGCTTTATCGCTATACAGGGCTATGCTGGCGTGGGCAAAACCACGCAGATGCGGGCCGTGCTCAATGCGCTGAACACATTGCCTGAGGCAACCCGGCCAGAGGTCATCGGACTTGGCCCCACCCACCGTGCCGTGCATGAAATGCAGGCGGCGGGGGTGAAGGCGCAAACGCTGGCTTCCTTTCTGGCAGATGAACGTCAGCGGGGTCAGGGCGGGGACGCGAACCGGCACGCAGGCCGCCTTTTTCTGGTGGATGAAAGCTCCATGACAGGCAACCGGGATATGGCGGAGCTCTATCGCATTATTGCTGCCGGCGGCGGTCGGGCGGTGATGAGCGGCGACAGTGCTCAGCTCAAATCGCCCGAGCCCGGCATTCCTTTTACGATGCAGCAGCGTCGCAGCGCGGTGGACATTGCGGTGATGAAAGACATTGTTCGTCAGACGCCAGCGCTCAAGCCGGTTATTTACAGCATGATTGAAGGCGCGTACCGGCGTGCGCTTGATCAGGCAGAGCAGATAACGCCGGATCAGGTGCCGCGTCGCCCGGATGCATGGGTGCCTGCGGCCTCGGTAGTTGAGTTCCCTGCAAAGGGACCTTCTGAAACTGCAGCGTCGCTGACACAGCGAAAGGTACCCCTGGATGTCACTGATGCTATGGCCCTGGACTATGCGGGGCGTACGCCTGAGGCGCAGCACAATACGCTCGTGATCACGCAGACGAATCAAGACCGGGATGTGGTCAACGCCAAAATTCACGATCTGCGCCACGCGGCAGGCGATACGGGGCTGGAGGAGTACCACATCAGTGCATTATCGCGCGTTAATACCCAGCAGACTGCCCTGTGCATCCCGGAAACCTGGACACAGTATACTGGTCGGCAGGCGTTTATGGATGATGCGTTCTGGCTTATCCGGGATACACACCTCTCTCAGGGTATCGTTACGCTGGAAGGAGTAAATGGAGAGGTGCGGCTGCTGTCTGTCAGAGAGAACAGCGCAAAGGATATCTCCATATGGGAGAACAAAACGATTGTAGTCAGTCAGGGCGACCGGCTGCGCTTTGCTGCCACAGACACGGGGCGAGGGTATGTGGCTAACAGCACCTGGACACTGGAGCGGGTTGATGCACAAAGCCGCTTGCATCTGTGTTCAGGTGACGCGACACGGGTTCTGGATCCAGTACATGATCTGTATGACAGGCGTATCGATCTTGCCTATGCAGTCACTACGCACGGCAGTCAGGGTGCCAGTGAGCGCTTCAGTATCTCACTGCAAGGTGTGACGGGGCGCCGCGGCAGTCTTGCTTCTCAGGAGAACAGTTACGTACAACTTTCTCGCGCCAAGGAGCATGTGCAGGTCTATACCGACGATCGCGAAGCATGGTTACAGCGCATGGCGCGTGCTGCCGACCGGCTGAGCGCACACGATGTGCTGGAAGCCGACGCCGACAGGCATATTCAGACAGGTGTGACCCTGTACAGGCGGGCAACGCCCGCTGCAGATAACGGTCTGGGCCGGCGGATGCTAAATGATGCCGGGATAAAAGGGGAGTTCATGGGGCGTATTATTGCCGGCTCTACCCGTTATCCAGTGCCTCAGGTGGCTCTGCCGCTGTTCGATGTAAACGGTAAAGCTGCTGGTGCGATAATCAGCGAAATCCGGCAAACAGCAGGCCAGTATTCAGCGGGCGGCACCCTGCGCCGGGCAGGCAACGAGAGCGGAAGTTTTGCCGGCTTTCAGCGCAGCCGGGATGGGTGCGCTGTGATAGCAGATTCGTGGGCGGAGGCAGAGAAGGTTGCCCGCGAAAACCCGATGACCGGCGTGCTCCTCCGGCTCAGTGGCACAGGGCAACCCTGGAACATAAAGCGAATACTGGGAGGCGAGCCGCAATCGGTACCGCGCACAGAGAAGACCAAACCTGAGCACCTTATTTTTTCAGAGAAACTGCACCACCAGGCAGAGCTAAAGAGACAGGTAGAGGAGCATAAAGCCAGGCAGGCTATGGTTACTGTGGGTTCTAAAATGTCGTTCGCCGTGCGCGATCGTGAGCATGAGCAGACTGCAATAGAATTAACCTCTCGTCGTGAAAACACAGATGAGTGTCTGCCTTGTATTGATCGCGAAATCATTCGTGAAAGGTCCTATGAAAAGTGATGTATGTTGAAAAGAACAAAATGCGCCATCAATTTAGTTACAGCATTCTATATATTTGCAAAAAGGCTGTTGCTGTCAGCACGAGCTTAAGATTAAAACAACGAACCGCCTGTAAAGGAAGCTTCACAAGCAATTATTCAATTTCACAGATCTGTCATTTAAGAGGGTTTGAATGTATTACCCTATGGTGGTTTTCACAAAGCATGCTGGTTGCTATGAGGTGTATGTAATTGATTTGAAATCTGCGAATGAGGATAAGACAGCGAAAAGGTGAAAAGGACACGCACAGGTTAGAGGAGGGCTGGTTAGTATCACTAAAGTGCCGTAGAAACAGGCCGGTAAACCATGTAATCCTTATAGAGAATATTGCACGCAATCTTGTCTGCTGCCCTTTGCCTTAACGATCCCTATAGCCCATGCACCAGTTGGTCTTGCTACCAACACTTCAAGTGGTAGGGGCATTTTAAGCAGTGCAACTGTCAGGAAAGCTGCTCTGCTGGTCAATAAAGTGACATTGTCACGATAGAGTGTGATATACCATTTTCTATTTATCCCCCTGAGTAAGGCTTTCAGTAAGAGCACTGATGAGAAAAGCAGCCTGTTAATTTCAGACATGACTTTATCGTGGCTGGCTCCTTAACATCAGACAGGTATGTTGACGGTAACTTACCCGTGATTTTACGGTACCAGACTTACTTGATGCCCGGGCATCATAAAAAAAGGGGGGTAACGCAACCTGATGCTGAAAAGTAAAATGGCTTCTAGCAACCTGACAGGATGCCAGGCCAGACGTACCAATCGGGAATAAAACTGATGTTTTGACTTTTGAAATAGTCATGACGGCATCATCTCGTCACTAATCTAAAACCCCTAACTTTCTTAACTTTAGGCTTCTTTTAATACAATTTTTTCAGAGCGTTAATCCCTTAAAAAGATAATTAAGAGCCATTCATATACAAATATCTGGTCAGGTTAATCTGTAAAGTGTTTACATAGCCGGTCCGCTTTGCTGATTATTCAGCCGGTTGCGATAGCCATACAGAAACTATGGTGCCAATCAAATCGAATATAACTGGCCTAGTATAAACATAATTTTTTCAGAAACTTATACTTATCTCTTCTTCTGATTTTTTATCAATTGGAGAGTGCCACCATGACTGAACCCTCTGGAGTATTCGCTGCAGCTGCATCTTCACCTGGCACCATTACGCAGCTTCCTGACATTGCTGCCCTTCGACAAGCTGAACCAACGACGCCTGGCGCTATCGCTTCAGTGCTTGAATATACTGCAAATACTCGAATGGGCGGCGGCGTATTCATTTACGATCCTACGGATACCCGTTCTGTTGATGATGGCGGAATGACATTTGTCACCCAAGGAGGAAAACGATGGAAACGGGTTGTACTGGACTACAACAGTGTAACCGTAGTGGATTTTGGTGCAGTCTCTGATGGTAAAACTGATTGCATTGAAGCTGTGAAGCGCATGTTTGCCTGGTCACAACGCGTGCTGCCATCAGCGGGTATTAAATTCACTGCAGGTACATTTAGCATGTCGACTTTCGACATCTCTGATAAAGAAATCAACCGATTCAAAATTAGTGGCGCCACGGTTAACTTCGGTTATTTTCCAACAACCACACTACTCTTTAACTGGGATACCAAGCCTCGTGGCCTGCACTTTTTCAAAGTAAATGCGCGCTATGCGGAAATTTCCGGATTTGTTATCAAAGGAAAGAGTTCAACTGGCGAAGATGGTGGCACCGCATTCAATCAGGTTGGCTTTTATGCCAACACCATTATCGGTGGCCAGTTTTTGCGTGTTTCCAGTATGGAGTTTCGCTATCTGGGTGGACGAGCACTGGATTTGATCGACACGCTTGACTGCAAAATTGATCAGTTCTACTCACGCGGATGTCAGGACAGTATTGTCTATGCACGCTGGTCTGATCGGGAGCAGGGTGCCTGGGACCACAGCACTGCTATTGAGCTCTCTAATTTTAATCTGCAGCGCAGCACCAAAAAACCCGTGCTGGATTTACCACGTTGTACACAATCCTTTATACGCAATGGCTGGATTGAGCACTCTGAGTTTGCCGGCGACCTGACCAATGGGCAGTGGACCATCGAAGGGCTGGTGATCGAATCAACTACCCATCCCATGAAAATGGGTTATTGCCGTGCGATGATCATCCAGAAAAGCGTACATCGTGACAGTGCCGGCTTTGATTTTAGTAAAGAAGGTATTGAGCCCTGGTCTCTGCTGGCTGAAGGCGATCGGGGCATCATGGAGATTTCTGACTTGGGAGCAGTGATTCAGGGGTCGCTCAATTATGATTTCATGACGTCCCAACATCATATGGATAACCGTACTAATAAACCCAAATGGTTTTATATTGGCGAATTTAACTTTTCTGATGCTGCCTCACAAATACACGTTCGCGTGCTTGGTACAGCTCAGTTCCTCTCACAGAGTGAGACACAAACTGATCACTCTGGCAGAACGCCAGAAGGGGTGGCACACATCTATCTGCAGGCCCGCGATGGAGCAGATTCGATCGCCAGCTGGTACAGTGAGGGCTCGAGCCCGGTTCTGAAGGTACACGTTGAGGGTTCAGGCGGTCACACCAAACTGTATGTAAAAATCCCCGATTACACCGGTTACTCCATCGCATTAGTGGAAACCAACGGTCGCGACCGCTACACATCCGGGCAGTGCTTTATTTTCCGTAAGAGCTATACAGTCTGTGATGCTGAAGAGAGTGCACGCCTTGACGCTGCGCCAGTTGTGGCGTTTGAGCAGCACTGGACAGGTAATAAGCAGGTGGGTTTTGGCTACAACGATAACAAAGATTTACTTGTCCGCGGTCCGTACTTTTTCAAAGAGCATCAGTATGAACCAGGTAAGTGGAAGCGCCGGCATTTCCTTAAAATACTGGTCAACGGTGAACCTCGCAGTATTGAACTTCTGGATCCTGAAGACCCGTTAGGGCAGTCACCAAAATAAAACTTCACTCATGCACTCTTGAACGGTTTTCCCCTGAGTGCATGCTGCCACGCTTTGATAACCTTCCTGAAATTAACATTGTTCGTAAAATCACTCCTCGCTAACGTGCCCAGTTTGAAGTTAAGACTTTAGGAAATGTGACGTTGTCACATATTAAGCCCATTATTCGGGGGGTACCAACGCTGAAAGGCACCTGAACATAAGTTGATGCAAATCGAGAACAGCGTTTCCTGCCCAAAATCTGCTAACGCTATCAAAGGCATATAAAAATCTATCTTTTACACTTAAATTCAGAGGCGTCGCTACGTGAAATCTGTGAGCGTATGTGGGTATTACCTTTGCAGAATTCGCGTAGCGCTGCCTGTTTTGTGAGCAAATGGTCAAGATTTAGCTGCTCTATAACTTCATATAACGCCAATTATATGAAGCTATAGCCGTGCACTTGAAGTCGGTATTGGCAGGGAAAGGAGCTCATATGTTCTGCTGATAAAACCCTAGTTACATAATGTTAGGATCGCAACTAATAATTGAATCGAGATAGAGCTCCGATGAACAAAGGCCAAGCTTATATGAAGCAAATTCAGCGAGGATAATAAATTTTGCTCATTGTTTGTGTTGAGCGCAGAAAATGAGTTTTTGTGCTTTAAAAAGGTTTCATTTATTTAAATGATAGAATCGGGTAAGCATTCTTCAATTGTCAGGATGTAATGAGCACAAAGTTAATTAATTGAAGAATGGTTAGATGTTATGTTGTAAGGCGAAGAGCAACCACATGGTACAAACAACATAAGAATTAAACAAATAAAAGTAATGAAGCTGCTGAGGAAAACAGCTTCATGCTTATTTTAATCAGATGATGGCAGCTCTTGCTTTGACACTTCAATAAGAAACTTTTGAGCAACCATGCCCTCATAGTCCCTATGACTATCAAGATATTGCACGTCAATGTGATTTTTATACTTAGTGTTGAATTTATTTGCTACCCCTGTTTTATCATCTTTACGCTCATCAGTTGGCATAAAGAATTTACTATATCTGCGAGGCGAAACACCTTCATAATCAGTAAATATAACTTTAGAAGAATCTTCATTTTTTGTTATTGCATCATCATGCAAATCCAAAGCAAGGCTTTTCTCGAATGGTTCTATATAAACAACTTTTTTTATTCCTGAAGAAACTATATGCCTTGCACAATTATGGCAGGGATAGGTAGTAGTATAGAGTATTTTACCTTTAGCGCCCTCTGAAGACTTTCTCGCCATGGTGGTAATAACATCCATTTCTGCATGTATAGAACGGGAGTACTCCATTATAGATGCAATTTTTGTGCCTTTATAAATAGCTTCAGTTATGTCGGGGACTTTGTTAGTAATTTTTTTAAGAATTAGTTCAAAAGCAGTATCGTTACCTATAACGTCTTTTAACTCATTAGATATGATACTTGAAATTTTATCCTTAATTTTTATTTTATTAGTGACGTTATAACATTTTCCACTTTTATGTACGCAACGATGATCCTTATCACCGTCATCACTTACATATAAACCCCCACCTGCTTTAGGAACATCATTCTTTCCAACTGCCAAAAGATTACCTTCATCATCAAAGAGTGCTGCACCGACCTGACGAGAAAGACAAGCGGATTGAAGTGAGGCTGTAAAAGCTGCATACATCCCTTTTTCATTTAAAGAGGGGGTTAAGCCATTTTTTCCATGGATAAGGCCAAAAAATCTATCTATTTTTCTTTCGATGTCTTTCTTTTGACTCTGGTTATTCTTAATAAAGAAATCAGAATCTAAAATTGCTTGACTTGTCCTTTGCCCATATTCGTCATCGGACTTATCATCAACGTTTATGATTAAAGGGATGTCATTTTTTGAGGCGCCATCTTCTTTTAAATTTCTAATACGGTGTTCTTGATCTCTCAATATACCCAACAGATAGAAATTATGTTGATAGATTACTCGAAAAAGCTCAATTTCTTCTGGTCGCTTTAATTGATCTATAATGTAAACATTGGGGGCAGCGTTAGAAGATTCTTTGATTTTTCTTGCGCTAATTGCAGCTATAGCCGCTTCAGATAATAATTCTTTTCTTTTATGATGCCTCCTTAATTCGTTACCTAATTTCTGTAAAGATAAGTGGCGATCGAGAACCTTATTATAATGTACATCAATAAGAGACTTTTCGAAATATAGATCATCAAGCATAAGATCAGATATTCTTATGTGAATAACATTATATCCCCAATTTTCAGCGATCTCTTTAGTTACATCAACAACAGTTTTTATTCCGCAGCCAACAAAACCACATAAGCCAAGAAAAATGTCTTTTGACTGCCTTAATTCGATGGTTTCCATTGCTGTATTACCATCGTTATGACTTTGCGTCTGTGCAGCGTTAAATTTTCTTTTAAGAGCATTACTCATATTGAATCCTAGTCAAATATAATGCTTTTTGATAAAATTTTACTAAAAGCATTTAAAGTTTCCATTTTTAATGCTACTTCTTGAAAGTCAACAATATTATTATCAACCACGCCTGTGTGGTTCTCCTCAACATCAATCAAATCATTCGTAGCTTCGACAGTAAGATACTCGTCTAACACAAATGTACGGTATGACATTGTTTTTCCTTGATTTTTGAGTTTAACGGTTAAACCTTACTAATTTTAGCACAATCAAAAAAAAATCGAAAATATTTACATTTCAGGTTGATGCATAATTAGACAACATCACTTTTTACTATAGCAAAGCACAATACATATTAACTAAGGAGAAAAAGAAACCGTCCAAAATATTATCGGCATAAAATATTCAAACTTTAAGGTTATTTTACTATTTACGATCAGTCATTTATTTCCTCATGTTCAGTATGGTCACATCATTCGCTTAACTTCTTATATGAAAATAGGTATGTAGTGATCATTGCTTGTAATTGATCTTCTTCAAATATCAATCCACAAGATTATTTTATTGTGGCCTACGTTAAAATTTTTTTAGAGACTCAAAAAGGCTTCACTCCTCCCTTTAAGTGAAGTGAATAGCAAGGCACCACTAATCGAATTAGTTATCAAGACATGAGAGATAATGCAACTAAATTGCTTTATCATAATTGGGATATTCTCAACTTCACACTTCAGTAAAGCTGCTTAGGATGCATTTTAGCCTTGTCTGGCAGTAAGTTACTAACTACTTAAGCCGCCACACACTCTGCATTGATCCAAAACAGGAACGCTCAAGCATCTCCTCTCACATTCTCTCATTCAGCTTTTCATAGCTTTATTGTAAGCATAACCACTCAGGTCGTACCCAACCGAATCAAAATTTTCTTCCCGCCTATTTTATACTGTCTCATGCGGCCTACGATTATCGTGAGCGTGGCAAATTTAGTATCCAGCAAACGTGTTCGCCGCAGCTTTACTAATCAGTTAAGACGATTTGAAATTAATTTCATCCCAACCGATAATAGGATTAACGTAATTAATCCGGAAGAATTTCTGAGATTGTCAGCAATCTCAAACAGCTATCTTTATATTTGAGTTAGTCAAAATCAAATCACTGATCTAAGCAAAATTATAGACCTATTATCGTTTTGTTGCTCTGCCAGGAACTTTCTGATTGTTCAGGTGATATTCTGCATGTGCAGGATAGCGAAACATGTACAATCAATTTTACTTAAGTCTTTCATAATGGCACATACAGGGAAGTTGCTGGCGCTGAGCGTCAGCTTATTGACTGCTTCAGCAGTTGCGGCACCGTTAACGCCGGGCGACCGTGATTATATTCAGACGCAGCAGCAGCAGCGTCTGCAGCAGGATCAGCACCAGCGCGATACGCTGTGGAATGCGGTGTCGCCTCAGGCCACGCCGGCCGGGGACATAAGTACATCCGGTCCGTGCTTCCCGATCCGTCATATTGTGCTTCGCGATGCGTCCTTGCTGTCGCCAGGTCAGCAGCAAACTCTCACCGCGCCCTATACCCATCGCTGCCTGAATTTAACGCACATCAATGCGCTGGTGCACGCGATATCTGACTGGTATATGCAGCGCGGTTATATCACCAGCCGTGCGTTTTTAACTGAGCAGGATCTCTCTTCCGGAGAGCTCGTTATTCCGGTGCTGGAAGGAAAGCTCGATGAAATACATCTCGACGGTGAGCATCCGCGCGCGCTGTTGATGGCGTTTCCCGGTCTTGAGGGCAAGATACTTAACCTGCGCGATATCGAGCAGGGCATGGAGCAGATCAACCGCGTACGCGTCACGCCGGTGCAGATTGAAATCCAGCCTGCTTCCAAAGCCGGTTATTCCGTGGTGAACCTCACGGCCACACCGGAGTTTCCGCTCAGTGCCTCGCTGGGCATTGATAACAGCGGACAGAAAAGCACCGGGGTGGGGCAACTCTACGGCTCCGTCACCGGCAACAACCTGCTGGGGCTTGCGGACCGCTGGTTTGTGAGCGGTGCGCGCAGCAGCGCCTTCAGCCAGTGGCGGGATGCGCAGAGCCTGCAGGCAGGCGTCAGCGTACCTTACGGCTACGGGCTGCTCGATTACAGCTACAGCTACAGCAGCTATCACAGCAGCTTTATCAACAATGATTTCACCTGGCTCAGCAACGGTGACAACGTTGCACACCGCCTGAACGGCTCCTGGGTGCTGTTCCGCAACGGTGACATTAAAACCGGCGTGCAGCTGGGGCTGAACCACTACGCCAGTCACAACTTCCTCAACCACACCTTATTGCAGAGCAGCAGCCGCAAAATCACCAGCCTGCAGGCGGGTCTGAACCATACGCAGAAAATCGCTGGCGGCGTGGCCACGCTTAACCCGACGTTCAGTCGCGGCATGCCGTGGTTCGACGCTGAGCGTGATGCCGGTAAAACCGGCGACCTGCCCAAGGCGCAGTTTCGCAAATGGAGCCTCAGCGGCAGCTTCCAGCGTCCGCTGACCAGCAGCCTGTGGTGGCTGAGCAGCGTTTACAGCCAGTGGTCGCCTGACCGGCTCTACGCCAGCGAGCGCCTGACGCTCGGCGGTGAAAGTTCGGTACGCGGTTTTAAGGAGCAGTACCTCTCGGGCGACACCGGGGGGTACCTGCGTAACGAGCTGGACTACAGCCTGTTCACGCTGCCGGTCATGGGCGATGTCAGTGCGCTTGCTGCCGTGGACGGCGGCTGGCTCAAGAGTGATACGCAGAACCGCGAATCGGTCGGCACGCTGTGGGGCGGGGCAGTGGGCATCAGTACCCGCAGCCGTTATTTTTACACCCAGTACACCTTGGGCATACCGCTCAGCTATCCTGGCCACCTGCAGCCGGATCGCGTCAGTGCTTACGCCCGCGTCGGGCTGGTTTTCTAAGAGGCTAAGATTATGGACGATCGCCAACCTGTTTCCCTTGCCCGTCGTGTACTGAGCTATCTCATCTGCTCTCTGGTGGCCGTGCAACCCGTGCTGCCGGCCGTGGCCGCGCAAATCACCCCGGTGACGCCGGGCACAAAGATGGACAAAGCGGGTAACGGGGTGCCGGTCGTCAACATTGCCACGCCCAACGGGGCCGGTGTCTCGCATAATCAGTACCAGCAGTACAACGTGAGTCAGGAAGGGCTGATCCTGAACAACGCCACCGGCCAGCTCAATCGCACGCAGCTTGGCGGGCTGATTCAGAACAACCCCCACCTGAAAGCGGGCCATGAAGCGCACGCAATCATCAACGAAGTCACGGGTGCCAGCCGCTCACAGCTACAGGGCTACACGGAAGTTGCGGGCAAAGCCGCCAATGTCATGGTGGCGAACCCATACGGCATCACCTGTAACGGCTGCGGTTTTATCAATACGCCAAACGTGACGCTGACCACCGGCAAGCCGCAACTGGATGCCAGCGGCAAACTCGCCGCGCTGGAGGTGACCAGGGGATCGGTGATCGTTGAGGGCAAAGGACTGGACGGTAGCGGTGCCGACGCGGTGGCCATTGTTGCGCGCGCCACCGACATCAACGCTGGCATCCACGCAAAAGACCTCTCCGTCACCGTAGGGGCTAACCGCGTGGGCGCAGACGGTTCCATTACCCCTATAGCCGGGCAGGGCGCCACGCCATCGGTGGCCGTCGATACCGGCGCACTCGGCGGCATGTACGCCAACCGTATTCACCTGGTCTCAAGTGAGAAAGGCGTGGGGGTTAACCTCGGCAACCTCACTGCGAAACAGGGTGATATCCAGCTGAATGCAAACGGTAAGCTGACGCTTCGTAACAGCCTGAGCAACGGCGCCCTCACGGCCAGCGGCACCTCGGTTGCGCTAAGCGGTGACAATAAAGTCACCGGGCAGATCACCGTCAGTGCACAGCAGGACGCTACGCTGGGGCAGGGAGCTCTGGTGAGTGATGCCGGTATCGCCCTGACAGCCAAAGGTAACCTCACCAGCAACGGCGCCAGTCTGACGGCGGGTCACGACATCCAGCTGAACGGGTCTGCCCTGACAGCCAGTCAAGCCACCCGCGCCAGTGCCGGTGGCAACATCCAGCTTCAGGCTCAAAACCAGATCAGCAACAACGGTCAGTTTACCGCGGCGGGCACCCTCTCCGCTGAGACCCGGCAGCTTGACAATGGCGGCGCGCTCGCCGCAGGCAATGTCAGCATCAAAGCAGAGCGCTTACAGAACAGTAAAGGGGCAAGCGTCGCCGCCACCCGCAGCCTGACCACGGTAAGCGACAGCCTTCTCAACCAGGGCGTGCTCTCGGCACCGGCACTGGATATCAGCAGCACGCAGACCGATAACCGCGGCCTGTTGCAGGGTACTGATACGTTGCGCTTCAGGGGTGAGCGTCTGGATAACCTGAGCGGCGGCACCCTCAGCTCCAATAACGCCTTTTCACTGAACCTTCCGACGCTGAATAACAGCGGGCTCATCAGCAGCGGCGCTACGCTGACGCTGAGCGGTCAGCGCCTGACGAATGCCGGTGAAATCAATGCTGATAATCTCACCGTGTTCAATGATACGGTGCTGAATGACGCAGCTGGCTCGCTGCTTGCCGGGCAGGCACTGCAGATCACTAATCAGGCGCTCGCCAACAGTGGAAAAGTCGCGGCTCGCCGCCTTGCCCTCAACGGCGATGTCATCGATAACAGCGGTACGCTGCAGGCCCGGGAAGCGCTCCAGAGCCAAAGCCAGCAGTTGACCAACAGCGGGAGCGTGCTCAGTGAAGGGGCGCTAGGGCTTAAGACCGCCGCGCTCAGCAACGCGGGGGCACTTCAGGGTCAGCAGCTCAGCGTCACGGCAGACCACTGGCTGAACAGCGGGAAGGTGCTGAGTCTGGTTGAAGGCACCGTCACGACCGGCAGCCTGAACAATACCGGCACGCTGTTCGGTCAGCAGGCACTCGACGTCAACAGCGGTGAAACCCTCAACGATGGCCTGATTCAGGGGACCACGGCCCTTCGCTTCCGCGGTCAGCGTCTCACCAATCAGGCAAACGGCACAGTCAGCTCTGATAACAGCTTCGGGCTCGATCTGCCGGAGCTAAACAACGCCGGGCTGATTTCCAGCGGCGCGAATCTGACGCTGAGCGGCGGTAGCCTCACCAACGCCGGTGAAATCAGCGCGGCCAGCCTCACCTCAGAAAATGGTCGTCTCAGTAATCAGCAGGGAGGACTGCTGCTGGCGGCTAACGCCATGCAGCTGAACAATGACACGCTCTCTAACGCCGGACAGATAGCCGCCAGCCAGCTTGATATCAACACCACGACTACCGAAAACAGCGGCCTGCTACAGGGCAACGAGACGCTGCAGGCAACCGGCACGCAGCTGACGAACCGCGGCACGGTGCTGAGCGGGGGGCGGCTTGTGCTCAGGCAGGACCGGCTGGATAACCGCGCGCAGCTGCAGGGGCAGCAGCTTGACGTTACGGCGGGTGACTGGCAGAACAGCGGTGATGCCCTGAGTGAGGGCGACGCAACGCTTGCGGCCGGCACGCTCACTAACAGCGGTAAAATAGTGGGCCGGCAGCACATTGCCGTCACCGGACACACCGACAACAGCGGCTGGCTGCTTGCGCAGGTGCTGACGCTGCAGGGCGACCTGGTCAACGGCGGGCTGATACAGGGTACCGATGCCCTGACGCTTCAGGGCGACGCGCTTGTTAATCAGGGTAACGGACAGCTGCTCACGGCAGGCAAGGCAGACATTCAGGGCGCCGCGCTCAATAACCAGGGCACGCTTCAGGCAGACAAGCTCGATCTCGCCCTGGAAAACTGGCAAAACACCGGCAGCGCACGGGCGGAAGGTCAGTTCGGCGCCCGCGTAAGTGGCGTGCTGGATAACAGCGGTACGCTCATCAGCAAGCAGGCGATGAACCTGCTCAGCGGCGCGCTCAGCAACAGCGGGACGCTGGCCGCCGATCGCCTGAGCATCACCGCACCGCTGCTGACGAACGCAGGCCTGCTTCAGGGTAATCGCGCGCTTGCCCTCAGCAGCACTGACATTACAAACACCGCCTCGGGTGAACTCATCACCGGTGATTCGCTCTCCCTTGCGCCGGTCACACTCACCAACGCTGGCCTGCTGCAGGTGGCGGGCGATCTGAGCCTGACCGGGCACCACGTCAGCAACAGGGGTCGCATCACGGCAGCCAATTTAGGCGCGCGCCTGAGTGGCTCATTGGATAACGATGCAGATGGGCTGCTGCTGGCTCAGCAGCGGGCGGATTTACAGGCTAATACCCTGAATAATTCGGGCACGGTTGCCGCGCAGCAGGTCACTCTCACAGGCGAGAAGCTGCAGAACCAGGGCCTGTTGCAGGGGGAGTCACTGCTGACCGCAGCGTTCGGTCAGCTGGATAACCTCAGCCAGGGGCAGCTGGTCAGCGGTAATGCACTCTCTCTCACGGGAGGGGCGGCCAGCAACGCCGGCGTATGGCAGGGAAAAACCCTGGGCTATCACTTCACCTCACTCTCAAACCGCGGCACGATCAACGGCACGGGCTCTCTCAGCGGCATCTCAGACACGCTGTTGGACAACCACGGCAGCCTGCTCTCCGGCGGAGACGCCAGCGTGACAGCCGCTAGCCTCATGAACAGCGGAAAGGTCATGGCAGACAGCCTCACGCTTCGCGGGGATACGCTCACGAATCAGGGGCTGTGGCAGGGCACGACTGGGCTGGATGCACAGGCGGCTGACCATCTGCAACAGTCCGCAGGCGGTCAGGCACTGACCGGGGGCGCGCTGCTGCTGAGTGCGGACACGCTGGAGACCGCCGGTACGCTGCAGGGGCAACGCGCACAGGTCAGCGCAGGACGCTGGCAGCATCAGGGATCGCTGCTCAGCAGCGCTGACCTCACGGCATCAGTCAGCGGAGACCTGGATAATCAGGGCGATCTGCTGTCGCAGGGCGCAGCCCGGATTAACACACAGAGTCTCACTAACCACGGCAGGCTGCTGGCAGAACATGCCGTGACGCTCAGCGGGGAGACGCTTAACAATAGCGGCACGGTACAGGGCGAGACGCTCGCCATCTATCCCGCCAGCGTCACCAACCAGGGCAGCCTGATTGGCCTGCAGTCGCTGACGCTCGGGCCGGCGCCCGCCCCGGCGAGCCGGCTGCGTCTGTTTGCTGCGCAGGCACAGCCTGCGCGCGTGCTGATGAACAGTGCAGGCGGTCAGCTGCTGACGCAGGGCACGCTGCACATCAGCGGCGACGGCGTGACCAACAACGGCATCTGGCAGGGGCAGCAGATCCTGCTGGATGCCAGCAGCCTGAATAATGGCGGCGCGATTCAGAGCGGAGGCGATCTGCAGCTGAATCTGGGCGATACCCTCACGTCCGCTGCCGGCAGTAAGATCGCTGCCAATGGCAGCGCTGCGCTCACTGCGCTGAGTTTCGCGAATCAGGGGCAGTGGATTGCCCGTAACCTGACGCTGCAGGGTACGGCGCTTAACAACAGCGGTGAGATCTCTGGCGCTGAAGGCCTGACCACCACGCTGTCAGGTACGCTGACGCAGCAGCAAAATGCGGCGCTGCTGAGCAGCGGCACACTGGATGTGCATGCGACCAGCCTGGATAACGCAGGCCGGATGCAGGGCAGAGATCTATTACTCACTAGCGGCAGCATCACCAACAGCGGGCGCATGCAGGGCGACAGCAACCTGCAGCTCAACGCTGGCGGACGCCTGATCAATAACGCCAGCGGCACGGTTCTCAGTCAGAACGGCCTGACGCTGACTGCGCCCGAACTCTATAACTATGGCCTGATTCAGGGAGCCACCAGCCGTATCACCACTCAGGGACTTACCAGCAACAGTGGCAAACTCCTCTCTTCGGCCGATCTGATACTAACCACGCCACAGCTGGTCAACAGCGGCTGGTTGCAGGCTGCGCAGCTGGTTGTGAATGCCTCCAGCGCCAGCAACAGCGGGACGCTGATGGCGGACCAGCAGGCGACCCTCACCGGCACCAGCCTGCAGAACCAGGGCACCGCGCAGGGCGGGAACCTCACGGTAAACTACGCGCAACTCGCAAACAGCGGCACACTGCTCGGCACAAATCAGCTGAATGTCAAAGCGACAAACGTCACGCAGCAGGCCTCGGGCAACCTGTTCAGCGGCGGCAATTTGCTGCTGGAAAGCACGGGATTTGATCAGCTCGGACAGGTGGTGGCGCTCGGGAACGCCACGCTGAACCTGATCAACGGCTTCACCGCGCGACAGACTCTTGCGGCGGGCCAGCGTCTCAGCGTCAGCAGCACGGGAGCGATTGAGAATCAGGGCACATTACAGGGACAGGCGCTGACACTGAGCGCTGAGGGCGACTTGACGAACAACGGTCAAATCACCACCGGCAGTGGCGACAGCAGCCTGAGCGGCCAGCGCATTACGCTGAACAGCGCAGGCGCGTTACAGGGCGGTGGGAACGTGACGCTCGCCAGCCGCAGCGATATCACGCTCAGCGGTTTTACCGGCACGCGTGGCAGCCTGACGCTTTCCTCACCGGGCAGCATTGTAAACACAGCCCTGCTCTACGCCGGTCAGAATCTCTATCTGTATGCCAACAGCATTCAAAACCAGCACGGCGATATCCTGGCGGGCAACAGCCTGTGGATGCAGCGCGACGCGGCGGGAAATGCCAATAGCGAGGTCGTCAATACGTCCGGCACCATTGAGTCACAGCAGGGAGATATCACCCTGCATACCGCGCACCTGCTGAATCAGTGGGCGTCCCTCTCGGTGGGGCCGGTGACAACAGAGAATGTGGCAAACAGCTATGCGTCTGAAAAGCCAGGCACCGTGGAAATCCCCCTGGAGGCGTTTCAGCCAGGCGAATTGAAATATTATTTTGCGGATCACCCGATCCAGCCGGGGCCCAATTTCAGAATCTTCGATGTCACCCCGATTCCTGCTGACTTAACGAAAAGTCATGAGGCACTGGTCGCACGGACCACATCCAGCACGCAGGTCAGCGGACAAGCAGGCAGAATAGCGGCTGGCCATAATTTATATGGCCAGGCTACCACGGTAGATAACCTCGGCAGTCACATTCTTGCAGGCGGGGATCTCTCACTGAGTGGCCAGACGTTAAATAACCAGTCCTATCTCTCAGGCACGCAGTCTGTCTGGCGAACCTATATCCCTTCCGATGTTTACAACCAATATAAGCCCATGCTCGAAAGCGGTAGCAGCTCGCCATATCTCCGGGATAACCTGGATGACGTCATCACCAGAGGCGATGCCCTTTATTTTCATGACTACAATACCGGCGTCATGCTGAAAAAAAGTGTGACCTACGTTGCCACAGACAATTATCGCACAGAAGGCACCACGGCTATTCGCGGGGTGATTCAGGCGAATGGCAACGTCAGCGCGAACTTTGCCGCTATCGTTAACAACAGCGAATCAAATGATGTGCGTGGCACCATCACGCCAACGCTTGCTGCACCTGCACTGGCCAGTCTGGCTCACGCAGGGATAGGCAACGGCTCACAGCGTCTTGGGCTTGAGCAGGCCGCGGCCACCACTGTAGGCAGTTCTGGCTGGGTCGATGAGGTTTATCGTGCCGTGCAAACCGTGAATGGCGCAGGCGCACTGGTGTCATCCGATGCGGCAACCCGGGGGCTAAGCACCATCACGGACCCGACGGTAGCGCGGCAACCCGGTGGTCAACCCGTTACGCTGGTTAAAGGCGCAGACGGTGCATTCATGCCACAGCCCGGAAGCCTGCCCGAGGGGCAGAAAGTCGATACCAGCGCCTACCCGATTCCGGCCACGCAGAATGGCTATTTAACGGTTTCGCAGGATCCGGCCAGCCCCTATTTAATCACCGTAAACCCAAAGCTCGCGGGTCTGGGCGATCTCGATCAGAGCCTGTTTAGCGACCTCAATACCCTGCTGCATCGCCAGCCGTCCGCCGCGCCGGCTGAGACGCGCGGTGTCTATACCGATACCCGTCAATTCCTAGGGTCTTCCTACCTACTGGACAGGTTGCATCTCAAACCGGAGCAGGATTATCGCTTTCTGGGCGATGCGGCATTTGATACCCGTTATGTCAGCAATGCGCTCCTGAGCCAGACCGGAAATCGCTATATCAACGGCATGGGGTCGGACCTGCAACAGATGTCCTGGCTGATGGACAACGCAGCGAAAGCGCAGCAATCGCTGGGGTTAGCATTAGGTGTATCCCTGAATGCAGACCAGGTTGCTGCACTTGATCACAGCATATTGTGGTGGGAGCAGGCGACCATCAATGGTCAGACGGTGATGGTGCCAAAACTTTATCTTTCTTCCAACGATGCCACCGTGGCCAACGGCAGCGTGATTGCGGGCAATAACGTTGCGCTGACGGCAGAGAATATCCGCAATAACGGCAGCACCCTCAGCGCCAATCAGAATATCGCGCTCACCAGCCAGACGCAGATTGAGAACATCAACAGCAGCTTAATCAAGGCGGGCGAAGGCTTGAACCTGAGCGCCTTAGGCAATATCAATAACATCGGTTCGACTATCAGTGGCAGGCAGGTGGCGCTTGAAAGCGCCCGTGGCAACATTGTTAACCTGACCAACACCGCCAGCATCAGCAATACCTCATTCTGGAGCCGCTACGCCCTGACAGAGCAGGGAAATCAGGCGGCCATTATCTCAACAGGTGATCTCTCTCTGGTCGCCGGAGACAGCGTTCTCAACACAGCCTCTCTGCTGAAAGCCAGCGATGACCTGAAGATTCAGGCGGTGAACGATGTCTGGCTCGGCGCGAATACGCTTAGCAGCAGCTTTACTAACCGCTATCGTGACCACGCTACTACCTCCACGGCGGGCAGCACGGTAACCGCAGGGTCGGCCTTGACGATTAATGCCGGCAACACGCTTTCTGTAGCGGCCGGGCAGCTGCATTCAGGCAAGGATATGTCGCTGACGGCAGGCCATGACCTGGATTTACTGTCTCAGCAGTCTGCCACCCATGACCATATCCGCAATACAGAAAGTCATCACTCTGATGCCGAACGCACAGCCGTTTCCAGCGGCGGCAAACTCACGCTGGTCGCCGGACAGGACATTACCAGTCAGGCGGCAGCGCTGGTGGCAGAAGGCGATATCGGACTGAAAGCAGGCCGCGATATCAACCTGAACGCCGAAGAATCCAGATCGGGTAACAGCGAGCGCGGCAGCAAAAAAACGATCATCAACGAAACGGTACGTCAGCAGGGTAGTGAAATCGTCAGCGGCGGCAGCACCACGCTGCTGGCGGGAAATGACATCACCAGCCAGGCCGCTGCGCTCACCGCCAGTAACGATCTGACGCTTCAGGCCGGACACGATGTCAATATCACTACAGTGACCGAGAGTGATTACGCCTACCGCGAAGAGACCAAAACCCGGAAAAAACTGTTCAGTAAGAAAACCATGCACACGCTCAGCGAAGAGAGTGCTACGGCAGAAAAGGCCTCCAGCCTGAGTGGCGATCGCGTTTCAGTCAGTGCCGGCAATGATCTGCTGGTGAAGGGCTCATCGGTTGTGGGCGAACGCGACGTGGGCCTCAAGGCTGGCCGCGATCTCAACATCACGGCCGCCACCGAGACCGAGACACGCTATCGCCTGAGCGAGACCAAAAAAAGCGGCATGATCAGCGGCGGCGGTATTGGCGTGACCTTCGGCAGCGCGTCATCCAAACAGGAGCTGAAGCAAAACGGCACCACCGAAAGCCAGAGCGCCAGCACCATCGGCAGCACCGGCGGCAACGTTACCATGGTGGCGGGACAGGATGCGCGCGTGGCGGGTTCAGACGTGATTGCGAAACAGAATATCACTCTGGCTGGCGGATCCGTGACCATCGATCCGGGCAACGACACGCTGACCCGCCGTCAGAGTTTTGAGCAGAAGCAGAGCGGACTGACGCTGCAGCTCACCAGTCCTATTACCGACGCGTTGCTCAGCCTGGGTTCGCAGGCCAAAGCCGCCGGCGAGGCGGGAGACGATCGTCTGAAAGCGCTTAATGCCGTGAAGATGCTGGAAAGCGGCTGGGCAATGTCGAAAGGCGCTACGCAATCGGCGACTGCACTGGCTAACGGCAATGTCCGTGAAGCGGGCATTAAGATTGCGCTTAACGTCGGCGCCAGCAAGAGTAAATCCTCATCTGAATATAACACCAATGTGGTGAGCGGAAGCTCGCTTAACGGCGGGGGTAACGTAGCGGTCGTGGCCACGGGTGCCAAAGGCACCAGCGGCGACCTGACCCTGGCGGGCAGCAACATTACCGGCGAAAAGGTGACGCTCGCAGCCGCGCATGATCTTAACCTGGTCGCAGCCAGTAACAACACCGATCAAAAAAGCAGCAATAAGTCTTCCGGCTGGAGCGCCGGCGTACACGTGGCTATCGGCCAGGAAACCGGTATTGGCATACAGGCCAGCGGCTATATGGCCAGCGGCGCGGAGAACGGCAGCAGCACTACCTACGTCAACAGTCGCGTCAACGCCAGAGACAGTCTTACGCTCAGCAGCGGTAATGACACGCTGCTCTCAGGTGCCCAGGCGCTGGGCAACAGCATCAGTGTGAATGCGGGAAATAACCTGACCTTGTCCAGCCTGCAAGATACGGATAGCTATCAGAGCAAACAGCAGAGCGCCAGCGGCGGCTTCAGCTTTACCTTTGGCACCATGACTGGCTCGTTCGGGCTAAGCCTGAGCCAGACCAGGGTCAACAGCGAATACGCCAGCGTTGGCGATCAGAGCGGACTGTTTGCGGGCAACGGTGGTTATGACATTTTTGCCGGTCATCATACGCAGCTCAACGGTGCGGTGATCGCCTCAACCGCCGATGCGGCCAATAACCGGCTTTCCACAGGTACGCTGGGCTGGGACAGCATTGAGAACCACGCGGAATATCATGCCAGCAGTACGTCTGTTGGGATCAGTGGCGGCAATGACGGGACTAAACCCTCTCTTCTGCCCACGCTGGTGAATATGAGCGACAGCGCATCCGGCACCACGCGATCTGCTGTCGCAGACGGGACGCTGGTCGTCCGTGATAAAGCCCGGCAGACACAGGATGTCAGTGGGCTGAGCCACGATACGGACAATGCCAACGGTCACATCGATAAGATCTTTGATAAAGAGAAAGTTGGTAATCAGCTGGCCTTTGCGCAGGGCGTACAGGAGCTGGCCGGTAAAGTGGTCGGGGACGTTAAGGCCTACAAACTGGACGCAGCAGCTGAAGAAACCAAAGCGCGCCTGCTGAAGGCGCATCCTGACTATGCCAGCAAATCATCGGATGAAATGAACTCGCTGGTAGAGCGTGACCCGGGTTACAAGGCGGTCGCAGACAAATGGGGCACAGGCGGCACTTACTCTATGGTGGCAACGGCGGTCGCCGGCGCGCTGGGAGGCCTCAGCGCCAGTAATCCGGGAGCGGCTGCCAGCGGCGCCATGGCACCTTTTATCGCAAACCAGATTAAAAAGGCCACTACAACCTATGATGCAAACGGTAAGGAGCATACCGATCTGCTGGCCAATACTATGGCGCACGCTGTGGCGGCCGGTGTACTGGCGCAAATGGGAGGCGGGAACAGCATCGCCGCCGCCGGCGCGGCAGGCGGAGAACTCACTGCGCGGGCAATCATCAAGGTCATGTATCCGGATACGCAGCCTGGCGACCTTAGTGAGAGCCAGAAGCAGACCATCAGCACCCTGAGCCAGCTGGCAGGCGGATTTGCTGGCGGTATCGCGTCAGATTCGCTAATGGGTTCTGGCGCCGGCACGATGGCGAGTAAGAATGCAGTAGAGAATAATACACTCGGTGATGATGAAGAACTGGGGCACGAAGATAATTTAGGAATTCACGAACCTGAAATATTTCATATCACCAATGGAATAGGCCAAAAACACGATTCACAAGGTCACCCAATACCGGGTTCATATGGTGTCGGAATCGTTGGGCCAGTTGGTACGAAAACTTCACCCCGCAGCGAGCAAGAAATTAAAAATGACGTAATTGAAAACGTCAGAGTGGGTAATGGAGAGAAAGGTTCAGGAAGTGGTAATAAGGTTGACATAATTTCAGATAAAACAGTAATAGATTCGAAGGGTAAACCTATTTCTGTTTATCCAAACACCGATAAGCCCATAGCTAAACAGGAATTCCCGCCAGCTACCAATGCACATGGCTTCAATGATATTATCGACAATTATGCGGGTAATGCTGTAAAAACCAGTCTTAAAAATGGTGCAACACTCTATCAGCTTGAGGGCACCCTGAATGGTACTTCAGGCAGATTTGAGTGGATAGTTGACCCTAAATTAGGTGGAGTTAGCCATCGCATGTTTGTGTCAGGCGGTAAAGTTAATGGAGTCCCAACGAAACCATGAGCAATAGCAAATTGAATTTATTGAAAAAACTCCAATGGCTGGATTGGGGGACACTTTACATGGGCGCAAAAGGCCTTCCAGACGTCACAGTTGATCCTGCAGACATTAGCGATTATGCATGCAGTCAAATCAACGAAGTTGATGAAGCAAATGACGTGTTTATTTCTGTAGCCGAACTTGCCTATTGTGATGCCATCTCTGATGAAACCCTAAAGCATCTGGAGCGACTTGCAGAGTGGGACAATACAGACATACAGCTGTCGGCAAGAAAGTGGAGACTCGTTGCGTTCATGAAACTTTTGGATGATTTGAATGAGGACTATATTTATGCATTATTAGATTTGAATAGTTTCTGGAATCAATGGAGAGGCAGCGATACACCAGATGTTGTCCAGGGAGTAGGGAACAACATGAACCCATCTGAATTTTACAGCATGGATAATTTCAAAGAAGTAATGCTAAAAAACAAAAAATGGATTGATGAGGAAACCAACGCAATTAACATAGCTATGAAGCAGCCTTAATTGAATGCAAAATAGACTTAATTGCTTATAGCAACCCTTATCGTGATATTGGATTCGGTGGCTCTTCAAAATACCGGGTAAGGATTTTAGATTGTGCATGTTAAGAAAGTGAACAAATCCCGCAAGCTTTACCGCAGCCAAAACACAACGACGCGTCATCACTCGAATAACCCCGGCGGAGATTATCGCTGGGAGAGAAACAAAAAGAGAACGTCCGAAGAAGATTTACCTCTATGGGCATCGATGCATGGTAAGCAGCATCGTGGTCGCGATTATTCGCCGTTGTTCCATTTTCTGCTGAGTAAAATTGGACAACGTTGGGATAGGGTCTTTAGCGAAGCCGTAAAACGTCTGGATCGATCGGATCCAATTTTCTGGATGGTTGCTCAGCATGAACATCAGCAACGAGACATCGTGTGCTGTGGGGATTTCAGCTTTTATCCGGGTTTGTTTATTGATGAGAGGGGATTATTGCGACAGGTCGATCCGCAGATAACAGCCGAAGATATTCCGGTGACGTGTCGTTGTTGCACGCATACATTTATTGGCGTAACGGTGCCATGGAGAGGGACTTAATGAAGTTCGCGTTTAAACCTCCAAAATATAAATTTTGATAGCAAACCAATCCATAATAAGGTCTAGGGAATGTTTGAGATAACACTCGATGGCGAACAGATAGTTTTTGAGGGTGAGTGGGTTCAGCCAGCATCAATTGTTATTGATAATTACACAGAATCACTGTATCTGCCACTCTCTTACTGGAGTGCAGACGATTATAAAAAGGCATGGCTGGCATCGCTCAGAGAAGGTCTGGCCAGGAAAGATCATGCAGCATTAGCGGTCTCAATGTATGAACCTGAGCAAACTAATTTCATATTTACCTGGGTTTTATATTTTGACGGTATGGATGTCTACCTGCACAATAATATGGTTTTTTTAGATGAGTGCCGTGGCTTTACCGTTGAGCAGATAAATAAGTTTGTGGAGCCTCGCACCACTCATAATGAAGAGGGTATAAAAATATCTGAATGGCGCACTGATTTGAAAAGCGTCATTGATTTTTATCATCGCCTTGAAGCCTGAAGGCATTCGGGTTTAGATTTGCGAGACTTCAGGCAGCTCATTACACAGCCAGTTTTCCAGTTCTGTAGTTATCAGCCATCTGGTTAGGTTACCTGTAGCCGCGCTAACGGTGAATTCTTTCCCGGGCAGGACTTTCCGGATTTGAATCCATCCCGCTACGCCATTGTGAAGCATCAGTGTGAAAAGTGCAGTCTGCTTAATATGACCGTGCATCACGGCTTTAAGATGTGCTGCTGCATTGTGCCATGCATCAAAAAGTAGAGTGTGGTAATGAACACACGGGATCGCTCATCAATTATCTGATCTCATTCACATACATGAAATGCTCAGTACTGTAGCGGTGATGCGCCAGAATCACGGGGATGGCGCTCTGATCGAAGGAGACTTCATCTATTACCATCACGGCCTGTGGGAGCGTCAGCTCAAGCAGGGTAGCATCCTCTTCATTAGCCAGAGATGCCGTGATCTGCTCGCGTACTGCGGCCAGACGAATATCGAACTGCTCAAACAGATACCGGTAGAGCAGGGGAGGCAGCTGGTCTGCTGCAGGAAACGCAGGCAAACGGTTCGCGGGCAGAATCAGCGTCTCATGCATCGCCGCAATACCACTGACCCGCCGCAGGCGCTTCAAGCGGTAAACCTTGTCACCCGCCGCAATCTGCAGTTTCCCGGCTTCCTTAGCGGTGGCCATGCTTTCCTGATAATCCAGCAAGATAGTTTCAGAGAGCAGTAGACCGCCGGTTTTATCGTGCAGACGAAAGTACTGGAAGAAGTGGCTCAGGTTGTGCAGCGGGGCCCAGCCCGTGACCACCGTACCGGTTTTGCGCCGGCGCATCAGCATGCCTTCCGTGGTAAGTGCACTTAACGCTTTGCGCATCGTGCCCACCGACACACCAAACTTATGCGCCAGGCTGCTTTCGCTGGGCAGAATCGTGCCGGCCGGCAGCTCTCCCTGCAGGATGGACTCACTGATGTGGCGCTTAATCACGTCATGCAGCGGAGCACCTTCGCCTGCATTCAGCCGCATAAACGGTGCGGTGTTACCTGCGTCATAGTTTTTTTGCATAGCTGCGATTACCGGTTGACCCGTGTTGATAAATTGCATTATCTATAAACTATATAGTAATACAACAGGTAATCGCCCTGTGGATAAAAATAATCGTTTTAACAATGCGTTAGAGACTATTACCCGGGATACCGCGCAGATTACCGACGATCTGCAACGCATGCTTGCCGTGGATACCTGTTTTCCGCCGGGCAGCGGTTATGAGGCGTTTGCAGACCTGCTGACGCAGATGCTCGCGCCACTGCAGTTTGATTTTCAGCGCGTGTCTGTCCCGGAAGCGCTCTGGCAGGCTCCTGACGGCAGTGCACAGGGTGAGCGTGTGAATCTGCTGGCGACGCTCAACTGCGGGGCAGCTGAAAACTGTAATCTCTATTTTCATACTGACACCGTCCCTGCAGGTGATGGCTGGCGTTTTCCGCCGCTGGCGCTGACAGAGGCCGAAGGCAAGCTGTATGGTCGCGGAGCGGCCGATATGAAAGGCACCATCGTGGCCGCCATGGCCGCTATCCGCGCAGCGCAGGCCTGCGGCCTGCCACTGCGCTTTAATCCGGTATTTCTGCTGTGCACCGATGAAGAGGGAGGCCTCTATCCGGGCATTCGTTATCTGGCTGAGAAGCAGCTTTTCTCAGGGCATCTGCTGAGCTTCAACGGCGGGGCGGTACCGCGCATCTGGGCCGGATGCTTTGGCAGCATTGACCTCAAAGTGATTGTGCGCGGGCGGTCCGCCCACTCCGGCGATCCACTCGCGGGCATCAATGCCATTGAAGCCGCGCTTCCGCTGATGAACGCGCTGTATCAGCTGAAAGGGCAGGTTGAGCAGCGCACGTCTGCTATGCCGCCGCCCCCGCACTATGAAGGCAAACCGCTCACATCACTGCTGACGCTCGCCGCGGTACACGGCGGCAGCAAAGGCTCCACCATCCCTGAGCGGTTTGAACTGCTGATTAATCGCCGCTATGCGCCCGAAGAGGCGTTTGACGCAGTCTGGCAGGAACTTACCTCGTGTATCAGTCAGGCCATGGCGGAGAGCTGCGCGCTGGATGTCTCCGTGCAGCTGATTGGGCATCTGGCTCCGGTAGCTGATCCGTATGGGCCGCACTGGCCACGCTGGCAGGCGGCGCTGAGCCAGGGGTTTGGCTTTGCTGATGACGCTTTCAAACCGTGGGGATCATCCACCAGCTCGGACATGGGGTGGGTTCAGCAGGCAGGTATTCAGGAGATTTTGCTGGGCGGCTTAGCGCGCCCCGACAACCGGATTCATGCCGCCGATGAGTTTACCACGATGACCGATCTCATCGCTCTTTCGCAGTCCATTCTGGCGTATCTCGCCAGTGATTTTCAGCCAACCCAGGGTAGTTAAATCGCGAGGAAGAAGACATGTGCGCAATAAAAGCAGTCAATCGCCGGCAGTTCATCGCCGGTTCTGCGGTACTGACGGGGGCAGCAGTGCTCACCGGCCCTTTCTCTGCCCGCGCCGCGCCGGTAGCGAGCGCCACCCCCGGCGGCTCACCGCGCAGGGGAGGCGTGCTGCGTATCAGCGTTGACCAGGCCGTCAGCGTGATCAACCCGCATCAGGTACGTGTTAATCCGGAGTATCTGGTGGCAGAGCTGCTCTACAGCGGGCTGACGCGCCTGACGCAGGACATGAAGGCAGAATCGGACCTGGCGCAGTCGTGGCAAGCCAGTGCCGATCTCATGCAGTGGACCTTTACGTTGCGCCCCGATTTGAAATTCAGCGATGGCACGGCACTCACCTCTGCAGACGTGGTCGCCAGCCTCCTGGCGCTGCTCGACCCGAAGAACGCGTCACCTGCGCTGCATAATATTGGCCCCATCAAGACCGTCAGCGCCGGCGATGCCAGCACCGTACTGATTGAAACCGATTCGCCCTACGCTGACCTGCCAGTGATGCTCGCCTATCCGGACGCTAAAATCATTCCCGCCAGTATTGCTCAGGGCCAGATGGACCAGCTCAGTAAGCGTTCACTGGGCGCGGGTCCGTTCCAGCTGGTGTCATACGATCCTGAACGCAAAATTGTGGTGAAGCGTAACCCGCACTATTACGACCCGGCGCGCCCCTATCTCGACGGCGTTGAAGTGGTGGTCTATCCCGATGGGATTGCAGAGAGTTCTGCGTTGATCTCCGGGGATACCGATCTGATGCTGGGCGCGCAATCCAGTGAGTTTGCCCGCCTCTCTAAATCATCCGGCGTACTGCCACTGCGGGTGGCGTCAGGGCAGTTTTTGAACGTGAACATGGGCTGCGATCAGAAACCCTTTAACGATGCGCGCGTACGCCAGGCGCTGGCGCTGTGCGTGGACAGACAGGCCTCTGTGGATTTTGTTGCGGATGGGCTGGGCGCCCCCGGCAACGATACGCCCATTAATGCCGCTTATCCCTTTTACGCTGATTTGGTCCGCAAGGCCGTGGATTACAGTAAAGCCAAGGCCCTGCTGGCAGAAGCCGGTTATCCTGAGGGGCTCGATATCACTCTCATCGCCTCAGATAAACCTGCGACGCGCACACAGCTGGGCATTGCGCTGCGTGAAATGGCGAGGCTTGGCGGCTTTCGCATCAAGGTGCAAACCATGGCGCACAGCACCTATCTCGATCAGGTGTGGAAAAAGGGCAACTTCTACGTGGGTTTCTACAATATGCAGCCCACCCCGGATGCCGTGTTTTCGCTGCTCTATACCTCAACTGCCGCATGGAACGAAACCCGCTGGAACAACGCTGACTTTGACCGCGCGATCAAGGCAGCGAGAGAAACCCGCGATGAGGCTCAGCGCAGCACGCTGTATGCCAACGCGCAGCAGCTCATGCATGACGAGGTGCCTTCGGTGATCCCCACCTTCTTTGATTTGCTGGCGGCAAGTCGCGACTACGTCGCGGGCTACCACCTGCATCCCCGCGGCGCGGTGTTCCGTCTGGACCACGTCTGGCTTACCGGCAACGCGCCCGTACGCAGCGTGTAAGGAGAGACCGTGACCGCAAGCTATCTGCTTAAACGCCTTCTGCTGATGATCTACACCCTGCTGGTGGTGTCGCTGCTGGTGTTTGGTATCACCCAGCTGCTGCCGGCGGATGCGGCAGTGACCTTGCTGGGGCAGAATGCCACGCCCGAAGCGCTGGCGGCAGTGCGTGAGCGCCTGGGGCTGGATGCGCCGGCCTGGCTGCAGTACTGGCACTGGCTGACACAGGCGCTGCAGGGCAATTTTGGTGTCTCCATGCGCAACGGACTGGAGGTGGCGCCCGCACTGCTGACGGCGCTGTCGCGATCGCTGCTGCTGGCGGCCTGCGCGCTGATACTCATGCTGATCGTTGCCATTCCGCTCGGCATCTGGGCAGCCGTACGACGCGGAAAAACCGCCGATGTGTTGGTGAGCGTGATTTCCTATGCGGGGATCTCGTTTCCGGAGTTTGTGACGGCGACGCTGGTGCTGCTGCTGTTTGCGGACGTCTGGCAGGTTCTGCCCGCCACAGGCTACGTGCCGCTGAGTGAGGATTTTGTCAGCGGGATACAGCACCTGATCCTGCCTTCGGTCACAGTAGCACTGATTCTGGTGGCGCACGTCTCGCGCATGGTGCGTTCAGAAATGGTGGACGTGCTGCATACCGATTACATCCGTGCCGCCTGGCTGAAAGGCCTGTCGCGCCGGCGTATCCTCTGGCGTCACGCGCTGCGTAACGGTCTGTTGCCTACCATTACCATTGTGGCGCTGGATGTGGGCTACCTGCTGGGCGGTATTGTGGTTGTGGAAGAGATTTTTGCCATCCCCGGCATCGGTCGGGAGCTGATCGTTGCCGTACAGGCGCGTGACCTGCCGGTGATTCAGGCTGGCGTCATGATCCTTGCCGCAACCTATTCGGTGGTTAACTTTCTTGCCGATCTGGCCTACGTCATTCTGGATAAGCGGATTTCCTATGCCTGACATTTTAAAACGTTTACTGCGTTCACCGCAGGGCGCAGCGGGCGTGCTGATCATCCTGCTGACATTACTGATGGTGGCCGGCGGCGCACACGTCGCGCCCTTTGATCCCGAGTCCATCTCCATACTGACACGTTACAAGCCGCCAGGCGCAGAACACTGGTTTGGTACCGATCAGATGGGGCGCGATATCTTTAGCCGGGTGCTGGTGGGCGCGCGCTCTACGATTTTGCTCTCTCTGCTGGCGACCGCACTCGCCATGGTCATTGGCTCGGTGCTGGGTACGGCAAGTGCTTATCTGGGCGGCAAAATCGACGAATTTATGATGCGTACCATGGATGCCGTTATGGCTATCCCGAGTCTGCTGTTCGCGCTGCTGATTGTCAGCACGCTGGGGCAGAGCAGCATGAATGCGGTGCTCGCTATTACCATCGCCTTTGTACCCGGTATGGTGCGCATTTCACGCAGCGTGGCGCTGGCTGCGCGTCAGCAGGACTACATTAATGCGGCTATCGCCCGCGGCGAAGCAGCCCACTACATCATCCTGCGCGAGATGCTGCCAAATATTCTGGCACCGATCATTGTTGAGGCCACCATCCGCGTGGCATTTGCCATCATGCTGTTTGCCACCCTGAGTTTTCTCGGTTTAGGCGCCCAACCGCCTGAACCGGAGTGGGGCTTAATGGTGTCAGAAGCGCGAACCTACTTCTTCAGCGCGCCGTGGATGATGCTGATTCCAGGCCTGGCAATTGCACTGGTGGCCATTGGCTTTAACTTACTGGGCGACGGCCTGCGTGATGTTCTCAACCCACGGAGCCACGGATGATTGTACAAACTGCACCGGTGCTGTCGGTAGAAAATTACAGCCTCGATTACCGGCTCACAAACGGGCAGGCGCTGCCCGTACTGCGTGATATCAATTTACAGGTAATGCCCGGTGAAGTGCTGGGGCTGGTAGGGGAATCCGGCTCCGGGAAAACCACCCTTGGCTGGGCAATCATGCGCTGGCTGGCGAACAACGCGCAGGAGAAAAGCGGGGATATCCGTCTTAATGGTGACAGCCTTCTGAATTTAGCGGCGCCGGCACTGATGGCGCTGCGTGGGGCGAAGCTCGGCATGATCTTTCAGGATCCGGGCGCATCGCTTAACCCGACGTTAACACTGGGCGAGCAGGTCACAGAAGTGCTCCGGCGCCACCGCAGGCTGAGCGCCCGTGAAGCGCAGGAGCTGGCTGAATCCCTGCTGCATGATGTAGAACTCAAACACCCGGCACGTATGATGCGACGCTACCCGCATCAGGTTTCGGGCGGGGAGAAACAGCGCATCCTGATTGCCACCGCGTTTGCCTGTCAGCCAGCCTGTATGATTTTTGATGAGCCAACCACGGCCCTGGATGTGATCAGTTCCGCACAAATTCTCGATCTCTATGAACGCCTGCGCGAGGAGACGGGCGTGGCATCGCTCTATATCTCGCACGATCTGGCACTGGTGACAAAAGTGGCCGACCGCGTCTGCGTACTGGAAAAAGGCCGTATCGTCGAGCAGGCAGAGACACAAACGCTCTTTACCGCGCCGCAGCACAGTTATACCCGCCGGCTTATCGCGGCGGTGCCGAATCCACAGCACCGGCTGATCGCGGATGCTGCGGGCACGCAGCCGCTGCTGACGCTGAATAACCTCACCATCCATTATGGCCAACACGGCTTTATCGATCGCCTGCTGAAGCGCGAGGCCAATACCACCCGCGCCGCAAATGCGGTGTCGCTGACCGTGCATCAGGGGGAAATTCTGGGTGTGGTCGGCGAATCGGGTTCCGGAAAATCTTCTCTGGGCAGAGCCATTACCGGACTTGTGCCGTTTCACGGCGAGTTAAATTTCTGTGGTTCGGGAATGCAGGGCCCTGCGCAGATGGACAAAGCGTATCGCCGCCGCGTACAGATGATATTTCAGCATCCTGATGCCTCACTCAACCCCCGTATGACCATCGGTGAGATAGTTGCGCGTCCGCTTCGTCTGTACGGCTTGCCGCCTGGCGAAACGGAAGCGCAGGCGGTAGCACGTTTGCTTGAAGAGGTGCGTCTGCCGGCGGAGTTTGCCACTCGCTATCCCCATGCGCTTTCGGGCGGACAGAAACAGCGCGTGGCCATTGCACGCGCCTTTGCCAATCCCCCGGACCTGGTGATTTGCGATGAGATCACCGCTGCGCTCGACGTATCAGTGCAGGCCACCATCATTGAGTTGCTGCTGACGCTACGCCGTCGCTATGGCACGGCCTATCTGTTTATTACCCACGATCTCAACCTGATCCGTCAGATTGCCCACCGCGTGGCGGTGATGTATCGCGGCGATCTGGTCGATGTTTTGCCCGGCGGGAATATGTCGTCACTGGCGCAACACCCTTATACGCGTGCGCTCCTTGACGCTGTGCATATTCCCGATTTGTCTCCGTCCGTCGCTTAATGAGAAGCACATGAATCCTGAACAGTTAATCCATCATATCGATCGCGCGTTTTGTCTCTCTTTCCTGGCCAAAATGGTGCAGCACAAAAGCTACAGTGCCACCGACGGCGAACGCGCGCTGGCAAGCTTTATGGCTGAACAGATGTCGCAGCTCGGGCTGGAAACAGAGCTGCAGAAGGTGCCGGGCGATCGTCTTAATGCGATTGGGCGTCTGGCAGGCAGCGGCGGCGGTCACAGCCTGCTGTTTAACGGGCATCTTGACACCAACCCGGTTACCGAAGGCTGGACCGTCGATCCCTGGGCCGGCAAAATTGACGATCGGTTCATTTACGGTATCGGTGTTTCCAACATGAAAGCAGGCGATGCCGCCTATTTCTGCGCGCTGAAGACGCTCATTGATGCTGGCGTAAAACTCAAAGGAGATGTGATCCTCACGTATGTTGTGGGCGAGTTACAGGGCGGGATAGGAACGCTGGCAGCCATAGAGCAGGGCGTGCGCGCTGACTACTTTATCAATGCTGAACCCACCGATTTACAGGCGTTAACCATGCATGCCGGTTCGCTGATGTTTACCATTGAGCTAACCGGTAATACGCGTCACCTTTCAAAGCGGGAAGAGGCGGTCGATGCTATCAGCGCCGCAGTTGAACTGATTCCGCAAATCAACGGCATGATTTTCAGCGGCGCTAAAAGCGACGAACATCGGAAAATTAATCGCGGCCATATCGGTACGGTGCACGGTGCGCTGGGGCGAGAGCTGGAGGAGTGGCGTCCGCCGCAGGTTGCTGATTTTGTCCGTCTGAAAGGATCGGCGCGTTTTGCACCCGGCCAGACCGTTGAAGGCGTGCTGGCCGATCTTCAGGCGCTGCTCGACAGGCTCTGTCAGCAGTATCCAGGCCTGAAAGCGGAGCTGTTTGATGACGGTATCCGCGACAAACCCACCATGCTGCCTTTTGAAGTTTCACCGGCGTCACCGATTGTGCAGGCGGTAAACCGCGCCTGGAAAACCGTACGCGGCACCGATCAGCCCACCGGGGCGATCACACCACCCGCTTTTTACGGTACCGATGCAGCACACTTTTATCAGCATGCGGGCATGGAAGGTATCGTCTGCGGACCCGGCGGAAAGTACAACACCATGCCTGACGAGCGCGTTGAGATAAGCGAGTATCTTGATATGGTACGCATCTATCTGCTCGCCATTCTGGATATCTGCCAGCAGGATGAACAGCCAGTGAAGCGGGATATATGACTGCGCAGGAAGCTGCGCGACTGACCACTGTAGAGGGAAGAGGGGCGTCAGTGAGCCTTCAGGGCTTTATGGGCTGAGTGCCAAAAAGGCTGATAAAACAACAACAAACGGCAAATCGGCGCGGCAAAAGCTCTTTTCAGCGGACCCCGAAAAGCGACTTTACTCTCTATAGTGGATATCTGGTGCAGAGAACAGGTTACATACAGATATACAGCAATGCGGCTCTGAATCAGACGATGAACAAGCCGTTATGGCGGGCTGAATCCCGATAAATGGAGGCTGATTACTGAAAGCCCAATATGGCGGACCGGCAGTATCATCTGCGATAAAAAGAGAGATCCGGCCAGCAAAGCAGAGATGAGGCTAAATCTGACGGCCTGGCGATAAGTAAGAATGATCTGCGAAGCAGTCAGTACCGGATTTGCGCCAGATCATCTTCAGTCAGGCCGGTCATCTGCATAACCATATTCTGGTCGAAGCCATTCTGTAGCATGGCTCGCGCAATTTTCAGGCTTGCTGCGCGAATGCCTCGCTGCTCGCCAAGCTGAATCCCCTCCTGGCGTCCTTCCATGCGTCCTTTCTCAATGCCCTTCTGCTCGAGCTGCTGTGCGATGGTCATGAGTGCATCTCCGTGTTGCGGCACATGCTGTGCCAGTTCGCGAACGAAGGCTTCAGAGTCGGCCGACTCTCCTGCCTGCAGTAAAAAGTGTATCAGCACTGTCACCTGATATGAAGAAAGAGTGTCCACCATCAGCAAGTGGCCAGCCGGTCGGTCAGCGTGGCGATATCGCGCTGGTGTATGTGCTTCTGTAGTAAGGTCAGCGCTGCCAAGCTCCGGTGTTGCATGATTTCTTCATCAGGGATTGTAGTGACATCCATTAACAGAAATCCGCTACTATAGAATGTCGTAGCTATCTCCGATTCACTGAAAAGTTGCAGTCAGTTGATGCTGTAAAGATAGGGACTGCGCTTACCCTGATAAAACAATTCCGGAATAACAGGCGGCAAAGCTTTATGTCCGCCATCAAGATGGCATTGCATTGCCGCCACGACATAACGTATCAGACGAAAATCCATATGTCTGTCCGGAGAGTTTTAAGCTCAATCAGAACCTGGACGTAGCCATCACCTTTTTGGGTTTTTAGCGCGGAGAGACGTTAAATACCATGCACCCTTCCCAGTTGCCACATTCTCTCTGAGGCGACATCCACATTCTCCAGCAAGCCTGCCTCATCAGCGAGCCGGAATATTTCACTGTAGTGTGCAATGCTGCGCGCGCTCTGCATGCCGCCAAGCAGCGTAAAATGCTGTTGGTGGCCGTTAAGCCAGGCCAGAAACACGATGCCGGACTTATAGTATTGCGTGGGAGCCGTGAAGATATGCCGGGCGAGGGGAACGGTTGGCGCCAGAATCGCGTGGTAACGCGGCGCATTGCCCTGCGCCAGCGCAGTCAGCGCCGCCGCTGCCGCAGGTGCGATGCCATCCAGAATTCCCAGCAAGGCGTGGGAAAATCCATGACGGTCACCCGCGATCAGCTCGGGGTAGTTGAAATCATCCCCGGTGTACATTTTTACCGATGCCGGTAGCTGGCGACGCATCGCTATTTCACGCGCCTTGTCCAGCAGGGAAATTTTAATGCCGTCGATGTGCGCTTCGTTGCTGCGAATAACGGCCAGGCAGACTTCCATTGCGTTATGCACCTCGTTGCTCCCCCAATACCCGCGCAGTGCAGGATCGAACATCTCTCCCAGCCAATGCAATATCACCGGCTGCCGCACCTGTTTCAGCACCTTGTCATACACCTGTATGTAATCCTCCGGCCCCCGGGCAATGGCGGCGAGCGCCCGGCTTGCCATCAGAATGATGCGGCCACCACAGTCTTCAATGTCGGAAATCTGCTGCTCGTAAGCATTGATCACATCGTTCAGGGTCAGACCGGAATAATCAGTGAGATGATCGGTGCCCGCCCCGCTGGCAATCCTTGCGCCTGGAATGTGTTTTGCTTGCTCAACACTGCGCTGAATCAGTTCCAAGCTGCCGGGCCAGTCAAGCCCCATCCCGCGCTGTGCGGTATCCATGGCCTCTGCAATGCCAAAACCCAGCGTCATCAGGTGGCGTCGGTATTCAAGTGTCGCGTCCCAGTCAATTGCTCTGTCCAGGGTCGGATGCTGTGTGCGGGTCGGATCGACCACGACATGCGCGGCGGCAAAGGCGTCACGATTGAACTGAGGCTTAAGCGGTACACTCCAGCTGCGTTCGCCTTTTACGAGATAACTGTAGGGCTGCCCCTGAGGATCAAGTAAACGCACTTTATTGCTGACTGTCATTGTCTTTCCCTCGTGTTAATGCTTCACCATGTGACCACACAGCAGCGGATCTGCCTGAGAATGGTCTGCCGTTATCGGCAATTTGCGGACGCCCAGCAGCACAAGGCCACTGCACAGGATCACGGCGGCGGCGATCAGCCAGACGGGTTGCAGCGTGTAGTGCTGGGCAAAATAGCCAGCGACAATAGGCGAGATGCCGCCGGCTGCCATTCCGGTGTTCATGACAAACCCAATGGCCGATCCGCGCAGTGACGGTGGCACCAGCTCAGCGGTAACCGACAGAACAATAGGCGTGATGGGATAGCCGAGAAAGCCCAGCAGGAGCACCAGCACAATCACCAGCGGAACCGACAGATTAATGGCCATGGCCGCCATCAGAAGCCCGCTGGCGCCGGTAATGGCCATCAGCAAGTTACGACGGCGAATAAAGTCCCCTTTGTCGCAGTAGCGGCCCAGCACAAAGCCGCCCAGCGCCCCGGTAATACCCAGTAGGCTGGCAATTGTGCCGGCGGTGCCGATGGAGAGGTTTTTGACCTGCATCAGATAGCTGGGCGCCCACAGCAGCACGATCCACCAGCCCGCCAGCAGCACAAAATAGTAGGTGGCCATCAGGAGTACTGGCACGTGACGAAACAGCGTGCGCAGCGGCACTTTACTGGCGGCCTGTCGCGCCGCTAAATCAGCGGGTTTACGATCGTTTTTCACCAGAACGGCATAGAGAATGGCGACGACAACGCCCATGGCCCCGGCCACATAGAACACCACGCGCCAGCCAAACACCGGGCCAAGCATCGCGCCCATCCATGTCCCCAAAAACCCGCCAATGGGATAACCCATCCAGTAGAGCGACATCACGGTCGTGCGCTGTTTTTCGTTGGTGACGTTAGCCACTTCCAGCGAGGCGGCGGGCCAGAAAATGCCCTCACCGATGCCGGTCATCACGCGATAGAAGATAAGACTGGTCAGGCTGCCTGCCACGCCGGTGAAGATGGTAGCCAGCGAAAACATCATCAGACCCAGGATCAGCACCGGCTTGCCGCTTAACTTGTCTGCGATAATGCCAGAGATGAACAGGAAGAAGATAAAACCAAAGAAAAAAGAGGAGAGTAAAATGCCGCTTTCGCCTTTACCCAGTCCGAATTCCGTGGCAATAAGGCCAATGGCAGAGGAGACGGTCATGCGATCAACCGAGTACATCATGTAGCCCAGCCCGCACAGCACGGTGACCAGAATCATTTTTCGGGTATCTGTGTTCATATTTTCCTCGACATAACATGTGACCGACGAAAACAGCTTTTCAGCTCTGTCAGATACGGATCTGAGCCTTAACAGTATTCCTGATGACGGGCTTTGCAGACGCGCAGCACCTCGTCAGGATCCCGCTGCCACCAGTTGTGGCGCGAAAAAATCTCAACTTCGTGAAATCCCTGATAACCCTGCTGCTCCACTAGCTGGCGCAGGCCGCGAATATCAATCACGCCGTCGCCCATCATGCCGCGATCTTCCAGCAGATCCTGTGTCGGACTCAGCCAGTCGCAAATGTGAAAGGCCAGCAGCCGATGCGCACCCGCGCGCTGCACTTCCTGCGCAAAGTCAGCGTCCCACCAGGTATGGTAAACATCGACCGCAATGCCCAGTCCCTGGTCCCCCAGAGCGTCGCAGAGATCGTTGGCCTGTTTAAGGCTGTTAACACAGGCGCGATCGGCGGCATACATCGGGTGGAGCGGCTCAATAGCCAGCGGCATGCCGCGCGGTCGGGCATACTCAAGCAGGGCGCTGAGCCCGTCGTGCACCTGCTGCCGGGCACCGTTCAGATCCCGGGAGCCGGGCACCAGCCCGCCCACGACCAGTACGAGACACCGGGCCTTGAGCTCAAGTGCCTCATCAACGGCACGGTAGTTGTCCTCCAGCTTCTGTTGCCGCGCTCTGGCATCTGCCGCAGGAAACATGCCGCCGCGACAATAGCCGGTCACGCTGAGATCGTGCTGGCGTATCAGCTGTGCAGCCTGCTGCAGGCCCAGTTCAGCAACCTGATCCCGCCAGGGCGAGATGCCGCGGATGTCGTGCCGGGCACAGCCTTCAATGATTTGGCGCAGGTTCCACTGCTGGCGAACCGTGGCCGTATTGAGCGACAGCATGTGGGGATGGGGTGTTGGCATGGTGCATCTCCTTAGCGTTCCAGTGAAGGCACATCAACCCAGCGACGTTCTTTCCAGCTTTTCAACGCCAGATCAACCAGCTGCAGACCTTTTGCTCCCTCCAGCAGCCCCCAGCGGTAATCGCCTTCACCCCAGACGTGACGCAAAAACAGCTCCCACTGCACCTTGAAGGCATTGTCATAGGTCTGGGTGTCCGGGACAGGTGTCCAGTCGTCAAAGAAATTATGGGTCTGGCGCACGTCCGGGTTCCACACCGGCTTAGGGGTATTGACCCGGCTTTGCGTGACGCAGTCCGTCAGGCCGGCCACCGCGGAGCCGTTCACGCCGTCGACCTGAAAGGTCACTAAATCATCCCGGCGCACCCGCACACACCATGAGCTGTTAATCTGTACGATGGCGCCATTATGCAGTTCAAATGTGGCGTAAACCGCATCATCTGCGGTGGCCTGATAGGGCTGATGCTGCTCGTTCCAGCGCTGCGGAATATGGGTGGCCCCGATGCAGCTCAGGCTTTTGATTTCGCCAAACAGGTTGTCGATGACATAGCGCCAGTGGCAAATCATATCCAGGATAATGCCGCCGCCCTCTTCACTACGATAGTTCCAGGAGGGGCGCTGCGTCGGCTGCAGGTCGCCTTCAAATACCCAGTAGCCGAATTCACCGCGTACTGATAATACCTCACCAAAAAAACCGGCCTTATTCAGCATCTGGAGTTTTTGCAACCCGGGCAGCCAGAGTTTGTCCTGTACCACCCCATGGCAAACGCCTTTTTCTGTGGCGAAATGATAGAGTTCCAGCGCCTCATCAAGCCCAAGGGCTACGGGTTTTTCACTGTAGACATGCTTGCCCCGGGCAATGGCTTTTTTCAGCAACCCGGGCCGCGCCTGCGTGGTGGCGGCATCAAAGAAGATGATGTCAGCGGGATTCGCTAAGGCCTCATCAATATCCGTGCCCCAGCGCTCAATGCCAAATTCGTTGGCCAGCGCGGCTATTTTCTCTGCATTGCGACCAATCAGTATCGGATCGGGCATCAGGCGATCGCCATTCTCCAGCATCACACCGCCTTGCCTGCGGATTTCAACGATGGAACGGATCAAATGCTGATTCTTGCCCATACGGCCGGTGACGCCATGCATGATGATACCTACAGGGATGAGTGCCATTCGCTTGTCTCCTTGGAAAATCAGATTGTCTGCCGCTGCAAGTAGGCTCACGAGCAGACATCGAAAATCGCGATTCAACTAACTGGTTGAGAACATCACTATAGAAGTGCAAATACATTCTGAAGTTGATCAAATTCACATAACCAACCAGTTAGTTGAAAATAGTTCCTGAGCAGGATTTCCTGATAAACTGATCGCTATACGGTGTAAAACACACAAACAAGGAGCGCGCTTTGGCCGTCAGGAAAGAAAAAAACACTGTGGATACCGCGGACAAGCAGCAGCGCATTCTGCAGGCTGCGCGTACAGAGTTTGCCGAGAAAGGCTTTGACGGTGCGCGCGTGGATCGTATTGCTGAGCGGGCACAGGCAAACAAACAGCTCATTTATTACTACTTTACGAATAAAGACGTGCTGTTCACGCGCGTACTCGAAGATGCCTACCGGGATATCCGAAAGCATGAAGCGGCTCTCTCACTGGATGCCTGTCCTGCCAATGAAGCGATACTAAAGCTGGTGGAGTTCACCTGGCACTATTACCTGCAAAATCCCGAATTCATTCGGCTGCTCAACAGCGAAAATCAGCTCAAGGCTCGGCATCTGAAAGCGTCAATGTCTACCGTGGAAATCAACCGAAGCTGGCTCAGCATTACCCAGGATCTGCTGGCGCGCGGCAGCCGTGAGGGCACGGTACGCGGAAACATCGACGCCATGCAGCTGAATATCAATATCTCTGCACTGGGGTTTTTCTATCTCATTAACCAGTCAACGCTGGGCATTCTGTATCAAACCGACCTCAGCCAGAAAGCGGCACTGGATGAACGACTGCGCGTGATGAAAGAGTGCATTGCGGCCTGGATCAAACCCTGACGCCGGTACCAGGCGTACGCCGCCATACCTGATCTGTCCGATGTATCAGGGCTTAATAGCCATCACGCAGGCAGCTTTGGGTTAGCCATAAAGAGTCCGTCGGATAGGCTGCACCTTAACTGGTCGGCCATGTTGCATCAGCTCAAATCATGCAGTGCCTTATCCAGTGGTGCTGTTAAGCGAATGTCCTGAAATACGACATTCAGATCTGCTCGCTCTGGCGTACAGCACATTGTGCCGATCCTGACCGGCCCCTGTGGAAACGCGCTCAGGCGCATCAAAGGCCAGGTCTGGCCATCGGCTGAATATTGCAGCCTCACGCTCTCGCCTTTACGCGTGAGTCTCAGCCAGAACGCCCGGGCATCGCCGGGAAATATTCCCGTGGCCCAGTCTGAATAACCGAGCGTCAGAACGCTGCCAATGGCGGGCGCGCCGTCGTTGTATTCGATCCCCGCTTTTAACCAGTGCTGTTCATCCGATATCAGCATCAGTCCGGCCTGATCGTACAGCGTGGTAAAGTCTGCGCAGATCTTAAGCTGGAACGTAAAATCACCCTCTACCTCGGTAGCAAAGACATGGCCTGAAAAGCGTTCAAATTCGTACCAGGTTTTGCGCCAGAAATCCGTTTTATGGTCGGTGCTCACCTGAAGCGTGCCGTTCTGACACTGCCACGTTGCAGGCTCATTTATCCAGACAAAAGACTCAAACATAATGCCTCCTGAATCGGCTGTAGATCATCGCAGGATGCGACTAACGGGGATGTTGAAATCCTCAATACAACACCTTACAGAATACGCTTTGTCGTGCTATGCCGGTACGGGGCAATCCGGTTGAGCAGACTCATCTGTCACACAATGCATGCACTCTGAAAACCGCATGTCATCACCCGTTTGTCACAGGAATCACTGTCGCATCCCAGCACACAGGTGAGTTCATCCTGTCAGTCATTTTTCTTAAGGGGCCCAAAAATCCTTCTGCAGGGCAGGGGAGACGTTTCAGGCAGACGCTTGGCCGGCTATCCGGCCTGAGCTGCCTGCCTGTTGCAGGGTAAATGTTAATTTTGTATGGGTTTTGTTTAAGAACTATTTAATATAATGGTAAACATAGTAACTATAAGCAACATAAATATATCACGCTGGGTAATTGTCACCTGCAGGGAGCAGCGCTGATTTTCATTACCGGCCGATGAGTTTGTTGAGCAGTCTCGTTTAACAGGGATATATCATGCGTCATTCACACAACCTGCCTCCGGGCGAGGTGCATCTGTCACGCCGGCAAATCCTGCTGTCCGGCGCGGTGATCATGGCAGGGGGCCTGCTGACGTCGGCCCTGCCGCGTTTCGCCTTTGCTGACTCGTCACTGCAGTTTATTCCGTTTATGCAACTCTCCCGTCTTCTGGTCAATCACGACCTCGACAACGTGGTCGGGCAACGCATGCTGGCGCTGCTGGAAGCGGAGCACCCCTCTCTGGCAGAACACCTCAACCAGCTGCTGGCTATTGCCCGGGCGCACGAGGCAGAGGTGGTAGAAGACTTCTTTCCGGCCATTCCGGCCGGGCCGGTACAGGATCTCGCCCGGCAAATCATCTTTGGCTGGTACACCGGCAGCCTGGCCCCCACGCGCTCAGCCAAAAGCTTTGCTTTTGAACAGGCGCTGACGTGGCGTCTTACGCAGGACACGATCACCATTCCCTCCTATGGCATCAGTGGTCCCAACAACTGGCAGCGTGCGAATACGCCGGTCCTTCCCGTTCCCCAATTCTGACCTGAAAAGTGATTAACATGGCAGACGCCTCTCAGTCACCTGTAGTGATCGTTGGCACCGGCGTAGTCGGTGTCGTTATCGCTGAGCAACTGCTTGATGCCGGCATTCCGGTATTGATGCTGGAAGCGGGCCCGCGCGTGACGCGGGCCGACATTGTTGAAAATTACCGTAACCTGCCGCTGGCCGCCAAAGGCAATCCGATTGAGTGTTATCCCTCGCGCGAGTGGGCACCGCATCCGGAACCGGCAGGCGCGGGCAAAGGTTATCTGCAGCTCAGCGGGCCCGATTCCTATGCGCAAAGCTATGTGCGCTATGCGGGCGGCTCGACCTGGCACTGGGCAGGCACCTGCTGGCGTCTGACGCCGGCGGATATGCAGCTGCACTCCCGTTACGGCGTCGGACGCGACTGGGCGTTTGATTACGCGACGCTCGAGCCCTATTACACGCGCGCGGAATACCAGTTAGGGATCTGCGGGCCTGACGATCCGGCCCTGCAGTGGCCACCCCAGCGTTCAAAGCCCTATCCGATGCCGGCGCTGCCGTTTGGGCCTGGTGAGGCGCGCTTTACCGAGGTGGTACGCGACAAACTCGGGCTGCACAATATCCCTACCGCACAGGCCCGCAACAGCGGCACGTCCTATGACGATCGTCCGGCCTGCTGCGGCAACAACAACTGCGTGCCGGTCTGTCCGGTGGGCGCCAAATATGACGGCGCCACGGCACTGTCGCGGCTGGAAGCCAAGGGCGCCACGATCCTTGACAATGCGGTAGTGTGGCGCATCGAAACCAACCCGCAAAACCACATCAACGCGGTGCACTATTTCGACAAGCACCGGCAGAGCCATCGCGTCAGCGGCAAACTCTTTATCATCGCCTGTAATGGTCTGGAAACGCCTAAGCTCTTACTGATGTCAGCAGACGCCCGTAACCCAAACGGCATCGCCAACCGCTCCGACCAGGTCGGACGCAATATGATGGATCACCCGCAAATCACCATGACGGTGACGCTCGAAGAGCCTTACTGGGCGGGCGTGGGCCCGGTTGTGAATAGCGGTATCATGGAAACCTCACAAGGGGATTTCCGCGCCGAACACGCCGGCGCCTACTTCCGCTTCAATAATTTTGCCCGCAATCGCTTTGTGACCTTTGCCGCGCTGGAAAAAGGTCTGGTGGGTAACGCGCTGGATGAAGAGATCCGGCGTATGACCGCTTGTACCGCTGACATCGTGCTGGCACACGAAATTCTGCCGGACGCCAGCAATCGCCTGACGCTCAGCGACAAAAAAGACTGGCTCGGCCTGCCTAAGCCGGCGATCCATTATGATGTCGGTGAGTACGTACGGCGATCGCTGGCCGTCTATTCGATGCCGATTGCCCATCGCATCGCTGAAGCAATGGGGACCACGCACAAATCGTTCTCTAAACAGTTTAACCAGAGTAAACACATCATGGGCGGCACCATCATGGGCCACGATCCGGCAAACTCGGTCGTGGATGCCGACTGCCGCGCGCACGATCACCCTAATCTGTTTTTACCGGGCGGCGGGGCTATGGCGAGTACCGCCTGCGGCAACAGTACGCTGACCATGGTGGCTCTGGCGTTTAAAGCAGCGGACGCCATTGTCAGACAGGCACAGGAGGCGTAAGGATGCGCAAGCTTAAACAGATCGCACTGAGCCTGGCGCTGGTCAGCGGGGCAGCCCAGGCAGCCGATGATGCGCTGATAAAAAAAGGGGAATACCTGGCGACAGCGTCTGACTGTACCGCCTGTCATACCGCAGAGCACGGTCAGCCCTTTGCTGGCGGCAATGCCATTGCCTCGCCGGTCGGCACCATCATTGCCACCAATATCACGCCCTCAGCAAGCGCCGGTATCGGCCGCTACACCGAACAGCAGTTCTCTGCTGCGCTGCGTCAGGGCGTGCGCGCTGACGGGGCGCGGCTCTACCCGGCGATGCCTTACACCGCCTATGCCACGTTCACGGATGAGGATGTGCACGCGCTGTATGCCTACTTTATGTCAGGCGTAAAACCGGTTGATAAGGCCCCCCCGCAAACCCGCCTGCCGTTTCCGCTGAACCTGCGTATGTCAATGATGGTCTGGAATGCCCTGTTCCTGAACGCGCCGGGCTATACCCCGGATCCGGCGCAAAGCGTGGGCTGGAACCGGGGCCGTTATCTGGTGGACGGAGCCACGCACTGCAGCACCTGTCACACGCCGCGCGGCTTTCTGATGCAGGAGAAGCAGGATGCGGCGTTTACCGGTGCCCAGGTTGGCCCCTGGTTTGCCCCGAACATCACGGCTAATTGGGTAGGCGGCATTGGTGAGTGGTCACAGCAGGATCTTATCACCTACCTGAAAACCGGGCGCCTGGCTGGCAAAGCGCAGGCCGCAGTTAGCATGGCAGAGGCCGTCACCCACAGCTTCCAGCATCTCTCAGAGGCCGATCGGGCGGCCATCGCCGAGTACATGGGCAGTGTGGAAGACCGCCAGGCGCCTGCCAGCGGCACGTCGCGGTTTGGCCAGGGTAGTGCATTCAGTCAGGTCAGCGCGTTTCGCGGCGAGCCGCGGTCCTCGTCCGCGGGTGAAGAGGGTGCACGCCTGTTCTCCGGTAACTGTGCGTCCTGCCATGGCAGCAGCGGACAGGGGACGCAGGACGCGTTTTACCCAAGTCTGTTTCACAACAGCGCCACGGCTGAAAATAACCCGTCAAATCTGATTGCCGCCATTCTCTTTGGTGTTCAGCGCCACACCGAGGAAGGGGATGTCTATATGCCGCCGTTTGGCGCGCAGCCCAATGCACTGAATCACCTTGATGATCAGCAGATAGCCACCCTGTCGGGCTGGATCCTGCAGCACTACGGCAACGCCGACGTCAACGTTTCACCGGCTCAGGTGGCAGAGATTCGTCGCGGCGGACCCGCCTCGCCGCTGGTGATGCTCGCACAGGCCGGCGTCGGCGCCGGCGCGCTGGTGGTGATAGCACTCCTTATTGCGTGGCTGATACGGCGTAAACGCCGCCGCTGAAATGATGAAACCTGTCGCCCGGCAAACGTTACGGGCGACATTAACCGGAAAAGACTATGACGCACTATTCACGTCGCCGCGTGCTGAAGATGGCCGGGCTGGTGGCGATTGCCACTACCGCTGGCCAGCTGCTGCCGCTGCCGCGCCTCAACGCCGCCCGGCCGGATGCGCCGCTGCCTGGTCTGGATGATTTCATCCAGGTTTCGCGCCTGCTGACTCAGCAGGCAACGCTTAATACTACCGTCGCGCATGCGCTGATGCTGGCGCTCAGCCAGACGCAAAAAGGATTTATCAGCGGACTCGCGCAGCTGAAAACCGTGCTTCAAAGCCAGCCCGCGCTGCTTCAGCAGGAGACCCTGACGTTTGCTGCGGCGGATGCAGAGTGTGAAAAGCTGGCGAAGGCGATCCTCGGCGGCTGGTACACCGGCGTTGTTGGCAAGGGCAACCACGCCCTGTATGTCACTTATGTCAATACGCTTGCCAGTGAGCTGGTGAGCGACAAACTGGTGCCGCCGAGTTTTTCGTACGGCCAGATGGGTAGCTGGGCAACTCAGCCCTGATTCAGAGAGTAATGTTGTTAATGAACAAAATGTATTCCGCAGATGTGGTGGTGATTGGCGCAGGCGTCAACGGTTCGCTGCTTGCCACCCGTCTGGCTAAAGCCGGCAAATCAGTGCTGCTGCTGGAGTCTGGTCCCAAAGTCGAGCGCAGTGAGCTGGTAGCGCGCTACCGTGCGTCTGCCTTCAAATCGGACTTTATGTCTCCCTATCCATTTTCGCCCCTGGCACCTCAGCCCCGTTACACGCCAGAACCGAACGATTACCTGCATCAGGCGGGACCGCATCCCTTTGCCGCGCAGTATATTCGTATGTTCGGTGGCACTAGCTGGCACTGGGCAGCACAGCTTTGGCGCTTTGTGCCCAATGACTTCCGTCAGCACAGCCTGTATGGCGTGGGTAAAGACTGGCCGATAGTTTATGACGATCTGGAAGACTATTATTACCAGGCTGAAGCCATTGCCGGCGTAGGCGGGTCACCGGACAACGGGTCGCCGCGCAACAAACCCTACCCGATGGCGCGTGTTCCGGCCTCATGGCTGCAGCAGCGTGTCACCGCGCGTCTGGCACCCGATTTCACTGTGCTCGATGACAGTACCGGGCGCAACAGCCGCAGCTTTGATGGTCGCCCGGCCTGCTGTGGCAATAATAACTGCATGCCGGTTTGCCCAATCGATGCCCAGTATCATGGCGGCATTGCCGCGCAGCAGGCGGAAAACAGCGGCGTCCAGGTCATCACAGAGGCGGTGGTCTATAAGCTGGAGCATGATGCACAGGGTCGTATTACTGCTGCCAACTACTACGACTGGCATAAAGTCAGCCATCGCGTCACCGCCGAAACGTTCGTCCTTGCGGCCAACGCCATCGAAACGCCGAAGCTGCTGTTGATGTCTGCCAGCGGCACCTTTCCGCAGGGCCTTGCCAATGCCCGCGATAACGTAGGACGTAACCTCTGCGATCACCCGGCAATTGGCATCACCTTTGACGTGGATGAGGAAATCTGGCCAGGACGCGGACCGGTGAGCCCCTGTTCAATCGGCCAGTTCCGCGACGGCGATTTTCGCCGTGAACATGCGCCGTTCCGCATTGATATTTCCAACGCCTCGCAGGTGGCTTCTGTCACCAAAGAAGTGCTGGCGGAAGGGTATTTCGGCAAAAAGCTGCAGGAGGAGATCCGCTTTCGTGCGGCACGCCGTCTCAGCATCAAAAATGCGCTGGAACAGCTGCCCGATCCCAACAACCGCGTCATGCTGAGCGCCAACAAAGATGCGCTTGGACTGCCTACACCGTCTCTATACTGGGATGTCGACGACTACGTGATAAAAGGCACAGAGAAAACGCGTGAGTGCTATGACGCCATTGCGGCCCGTCTCGGCGCCACCCGTATAAAACACAGCAAAAGCGGCAAATTCTCCAATCGCCAGCACATTACCGGCACGCTCTCCATGGGACACGATCCCGCGACCAGCGTGACCGATGCGTGGGGACGCGCCCATGATCATGAAAACCTGTTTATGATCGGCACCGGTGTAATGCCAACAGTAGGGACCTGTAATGTTACGCTTACCGCGATGGCGCTGGCGCTGCGTACCGCGGATAAAATTCTGCAGGAGACGCAACATGGTTAAATCCTTGAGAACGCGACTGGCGGCGGGTGTATTGCTGGCAGCCTGCACACAATTGTATGCGGCGGATGAGAGTACGTTAATCAAGCGTGGGGAATATCTGGCAATAGCAGGCGACTGCGGTGCCTGTCACACCGAAGAAGGTAAAGCGCCGTTCAGCGGCGGGCATGCCATTGCGAGTCCGCTTGGCATCATCTTCAGCACCAATATCACGCCGTCTGACACCGCCGGTATCGGCCGTTACAGCGAAGCGCAGTTTGCGGCCGCGCTGCGTAAGGGCATTCGGGGAGACGGCAGCCAGCTCTATCCGGCGATGCCCTATACCGCTTATGCCCGTCTAACCGACGACGATGTCGCAGCGCTGTATGCTTACTTCATGCATGGCGTGCAGCCCGTTGATATCCGCCCGGAGGTGACCGCGCTGCCGTTTCCGTTTAACCTGCGCTTCAGCATGGCTGCCTGGAACTGGTTGTTTGCGGACAGCATGGTCTATCAGCCCGATGCAACCCAGTCGCTAGCGTGGAACCGCGGCGCTTATCTGGTGCAGGGGTTAACCCACTGCAGCACCTGCCATACGCCACGAAACTTTCTGATGGCGGAACAGCAGGACAAGAATCTGCAAGGCGCGTCACTTGGCACCTGGTACGCGCCAGATATTACTCCGGCAACACTGCAGGGCAAAGCCCACTGGACGCGTAAGATGCTGGCAGATTATCTGGCGACGGGTCATGCTGCGAACGGCGCCACGGCTGGCGGGCCAATGCTGGAGGCAATCGATAAGAGCTTCTCACAAATGACGCCAGACGATCGCAACGCGATTGCAACCTATCTGCTTCCCGCCACTCAGACAGTAAGCGAGCCAGCAACGGCAAAAACGCTGACGCCGGTGCAGGGCGATGATATGCCGCAGTCTCTGGCTGGCCTCAGTGAAGGTGAGCAGGTTTATCGGGACAACTGTGCGTCATGCCATAACCTCTCAGGTCAGGGGTTAAATGGCCTACCGGCGCTGCAGCACCATCCTGTTCTGGATAAGCCCACCGCTGATAACGTGGCAATGGCGGTATTGCAGGGCGTCTGGCCGGAAAACGGGCAGGGGATGATAGGGTTCGCCGATTCGTTGAGCGACGGGCAGGTAGCCGCGGTCACCAATTATGTGATGCAGGATATCGGGCACAGCCAGGTAACGATCAGCGCGGCGCGCGTTCAGGCGCTGCGCGCGGGCGGAGACACGTCGCCGCTGATGGTGATTGCCCGTGTCGGCATGGCAGCGGCAGGTGGGGTACTGATTCTGGGCCTGTTCTGGCTCAGAAAAAAGCGCGCCGCTAAACGCTAAATCCTGGGCCTCTGCTTCATTGCTGAAGCGGAGGTTTTTTATATATTCTCAGATGTACTAACCGCGACGTAAAGATGTAAATATGACATTGCCAAGTACAAATCTGCTTCAAGTACGCCTTACACAGTTGCGGAATTGCTGCTTTCACCACTACGCAACAGTTTTCGGACAGGCCGCAGCTGACGGTCACTACACTGAAAACGCGCTTTAACCACTGTAGGTGACAGGTAACCACTATGGAGAGAAGACCGCCGTTAGTAAGCCTTGTGGATCTTATGGATACACTGATAAAAAGTGTATAAAACAGCGATTTAATAAATGACAGCGCAGCAAAGGCTATTTTCAGATTACCGTAAAAACAGATTTTGCTGCCTATAGTGGATATCTGAGACACATAAACGAAATACACATACATAACGATGCAGCACTGACCAGACACTTCAAAGCATTTTATTGGGTGCATACCTACACAGTGAAGTTATCAATAAGAGTGTGTAGTGGTTTTTTTACTGGCCAAAAGCAGCTAACCACAAGAAGCTATCGTAATTACCAAACAGACATCAACGACAAGCAGGACAGTGAGCAACTGGCAGGTTGAGCCTGATGGCTCAGCAGTACGGTGATAAACACCAGCGAAGCAGTCAGCGCCGGGTTTGTCCTGGGTCGTTTTCCCTCATGCCGATCATTGTCATGGCCATACGGGAGCCATGCCGTTCTGCAGCAGGAGCACGGCAGCCACACTGTGAGGGTTCGCAGTTTTCTCATCCGGAATAACCGTGACCTCTATCAAGGGGAAAGGCGCTACAACAGAGATTTTCTGTCAAGGCTACATCATTGAACTCATCAAGCTATCGCAGTGAGTATGGATCCAAGCTGCACCTTCCGTTATAGAAATAGATGGCAGAGGTTGATGGCCCGCCTCAGGATGCCGCTGCATAGCGGCAACAACGTAAATCACAAGCCTGAACATCCTATGCGTGTCAGGAATTGACTGATGTTCTACTAAGACATGTATGTATCGACATTCAGCCTTTTATAAAAGAATAGCTGCTGTTCTTGCCTGAAAAAGGCGGCGATACATTTCATGCTGCAGCATCTGATTTGAAAAATGTCGTGCTTTTGCCAGAGTGGATATCCCGATAACCGAGCTTTTTAAGCTGCCGTATAGCGATATACATCTCATGCCGGATGTAAACGGTGGCCGCTTCGTCTGGATGACACTGGGTGATCAGGGCTTCAGCCAGAGCTCCAAACACGCCGTGCCCGCGCCAGGCAGGCCATACGCCAGCAAGATGCAGCACTGGCGGTGTTTCCCAGGCTGAGCAGAGAATAAATACAACGGGATCAGCATCGTGTCGGGCAATCAGCAACTGTTTATCCAAGTCTTTCTCAACGCTGTCCAGCATCTTATCCAGCTGCTGTTCTATGCAAGAAGGGAAACGCTGTGCACGAAAGGGATTAAGACGTTTGTTGGTAAAATCGCTGACAATCAGAGTACGCTCAGCAGGGGTGGCCGGGGCAAATTGCATTCCCAGGATTTTATCACTTCGCATAACGCTACTCCTGAATACGGTTTTGAGGGAAGTATCCGTTACCAGCATCATGCTTATGGTGATGGTAACGTCCGTTATGGACAAGTCTGTGTGATCTCACTGATGAAAATTAATCTATTCCTGAGTGGTGTAAACGCCTGAGCACTTGCGCAGATTACCCGGCGACCTGTGTCAAAGACTGACATGTAAAGAAAGCGTGGTCTACAGGCCGCGCTAGCTGTTCAGAATGTCCAGTGTATCCTGGCCAGTCAGCGATGTTTCGATAACTGTAGCCACTGCTTTGCTGGCTGATCCTGGCTGTCACACATAACGTCGACCGGATGTTTCTCTGTCGGCAGACGCTATTTTCGCTACGCTTCGCGAGCCCGCCTGCGTTGTGACCTTATCATCTAAGATCACAGCCTTGCTCAGTCTATTGTGTATCCAGTTAGTTTTCGCGTAGGCTTCTTGGTGTCGGCATAAAAAAGAGCAGCATTGAGTATAGTGAAAATGAATAAAGCTCAGCAGAAAACACTCACTTCCTTTTTCGTCATGCAGTTACCAGAGATAAGATTTTACCTGTCGCTCTGGATCTTTAACTGTAAACGCTGAATAAAAGTATGTGAAACGTATGCGGCAGGATAGGCAGCGGCGACTGCAGCAGAACAAAGAGCAGGAGGATAATGGTCTTAACGGAAGAGGTAAGACGGGTAGCATAGAAAATGGTTTGACAGACGTATGAGGTCATTATGTTATTGCGGATGATCTCCTTTATTTAACATAACTATGATTATGCGCACTATGAAACACAGGCTTTTTCCCTTTGATGTGCAGATATGGTTTTGAAAACCATCTGCAGCTTGTGTACTTGTCTGGACTAGTAGGTTCGGATATTTACGTTACTTGCGGGCAAACTTAACTGATTCAGTGAATCACTAATTATTATGGGCTGATTTAATCATATCTGAATGTTATTTCATGACATTCAGATATGGACTGTAGAGTTTAGGATTGTCGTTGCTCGCCGTGGCAATCGCCTACAAGCAAAACATCTATTAAACGGAATCATTGCCACGCAATGCCGCGATTAGCCCACTTCTAATCAAGACAATGAAACCTGTTATCTCAATCGTGATACAAAATCACTACTGCAACACTGCCAGCATGACTTGCATTCTCAGCATACAGGCGTTAACGAACACATCAAACTGAAAATTTTTATTAATGGTAAGTCGTTTTTCTCTGTCCAGGTAATTTCATTAACGAGCTGAGACAGTAGTTATGACGCATAAGGGCTAAAGATATCGGCTGGTTCTTTGGCCATCGTATCGGGTGACCACGTGCGTGAGACGATTCAACCCGGACAAACGTACTTTCTCGCGCAACGACCGCCCATGTCCATAGGCTGTTTTGGGAGAGATATGCAGATTGTAGGCAATCTGCTTCATACAGAGGCCCGTTGCTAACAAGTTGGCGATCTCTACCTCGCGGTCTGTGAGAGGCTCGTAGCCAAAGCAAAGCCTGACAGTTTGCATCAAAGCCACAAAACTGGTGCCGTTGTTTGCCATCTTCATTAATTTCTTTTTCAACGCAGGAAGCGTCATGGACAAGGGTAAGACAACCTCCTTCATCCTCTTCTCATGCAAAATTCCGGGCACATCTGTAAGCAACAAAACCGGACTATGTTCAGTTATATGCATGCCTTTATTTCGATAGATATCAAGGAAAAGCAGAGGCAGCTCTTCAAGCTGCCTGATTTCAATGACAGTAAAACGATGGAGCTGCATGCGCGCTCTTCTGTCTAGGGTGTCAAACAGTTCTGAAAATCCGTTAGCGAGATATACGTTTGATGTGATGATCTGCATATATGCCTCCACAGTTTTTTGAAAAAATTTACGTTTCTGCATGCGTATGTAAACGTGGAGGCACCTGATTTCACAGAAATTCTACAGTTTGCAGAAAAAAACTTATAAAACAGATGCATATTAACATGTGAAACCGTTTTTCACAGGCTCTTTCCCAAAAGCACTCGTTGTATAAGCGTAATTATGAGGCAATACAACATCGCAGGATGATACCTGGCACGTTTCATCAGACAAATTCGGACCAGTTGGGCAGGTTAAATTGTTATTTTTGGCCATGCTCCCTTTGCTTTAAAGTAAAAATGTTAGTGCGAAAGCCAATGCGAAATTCTTTTACATGCTTTTAGGATGTTGTAACAAATTTATATTTCCTGCCGGCTTATTTTAAACAAAAATAGGTTTAACCTCCTCCTTACTGTTGCAGGTTTGGTGTGAATACAGGTGTACATTAAGCAGCATATCGGTCTGGGCTGCTGCACGCATTCTTGATTACGTCTGTGTCTGTAAAAAGGCGTCTGTAAAAAGGCTTTTGGCAGGAAGATTTGATAAGTTAATTATAAATTTCTGTAAGCCTAATATCGCAACGCTGACAGATGCAACATAGTGCAGTTTAGCATGGTAAGATTTAGAGTAAGGAATGCTGGCAACTACATTTCTCAGCGGCTGTAGAGTTATCTTCACCCTGCCCGCATGAATACCGTCAGACCAGTGAATAATCGTCCAAGGCGTTGCCATGTTGAAAGAAGTGTTCTGCTGTTTAGTCACGTTATAATCATAAAAGTTGTGACTCTATCTCTATTTATTTATATAGTTACCGTGAATGGGCCGATTTGTAAATTCGGGTTACAGTGTACTCGGATCGGCTTCATCAGGACAGATAAAGGCCATAAAGGTGAAAATATATTATTGCGAAGCTCCAGTCCCGGATAAACGTTTAGCGCTTTTGTATTACTGATACAGGAAGTAGCATGGCAACAGAGATTGACCGCAGACTTGTTTTCTTTAATCCTGCACGCGCTGAGATAAGCTGCGAGGGGAAAACAGCAACACTGGGTGAGGCGGCATCCGCATGTCTGTCATTGCTGCTGACCCATCAGGGCGAAATCGTTGACAAGCAGAGAATCTTTGAAGCTTGCTGGGGTACTCGAGGCATTATGGTATCGGATGCCTCTATACGACAGGTCATCACGCAGGTGCGCCGTGCGTTGCTCTCTGTGGGTGCGCCTGCAGACGTGGTAGTGACTCAGCCACGCCAGGGTTATTTGCTGACACCCGGTTGCGTAACCGATCGTGAGCCAACCGTCACATTACAGGACTCAAATCTGCTCTCTGTTCATATCCATAAGGCTGAGAAAGCAGAATCAGCACTTTATTCTAACAGATTGATACTGATTGCGGTGGTGATTTCACTCATCTTGAGTGTCGCAATCGTCTGGGTTCGGCTTCATGCAGTAGTTGAGCGCGTAGATTACCTGGCGCAGGGAACGTTGACCTCCGGTTTAGCAGTTTTTACGCAGGCAGGCTATAAGTCACCGCCATCCGAAGCTCATTTTGTTGAAAATTTGGCCCAAAAAAGTGGTTATTTGTCAGAGGGTTTTCGTTATATCTATCTTAACAAGACAGAATTGCCTGAGTTTACCTCTGCATTTATCTGTAAGGCCCCTATAGATAACAGTGATTCACATTGTATTTCTATGATGATAGTACAGGGTGACCATGGTTACTAAGTTATTGATTCTGATAGGAGCAGTCATGCTACCACTCATAGCCAGTTTCATTCCTATCAACCAGATGATACTTTCAGCGCGCACATGTCACATTAGTACATTGAATGTACGTGAAGAGACCAAACAAACCGTAATCACGCGTGGGCAATGGTGGCTTCGATTCGGTGATGAAAAAGCACATGGATTGTTTTACGGACGCACATCATTTCTCAACAGTGATGGTGCGATAACACGCACCCTGTTATCAGATCGCAGCTTCACGTTTCATGCACGGCTCACAAATCGCCTTCTTGAAACGAAAACATTAGATGTGTCCCGCATCTCTGGAGATAAGCTTAGCGATGATGAAATCGAGCGCTGGATATCACCGGCTCTGGTCAAAGGCTATACAAATCATACAACGCTCTTTCGTACGTCGGGTGGCAGTATGTTAAGCGGACTGCCAGGCCGGCCGGCTATAAAATGCGATGACACAGCATTCTCTTCTGCTTCAGGACAGCAATAGTAGAAAACAGGCGCCCTTCTGGCTTGTTCAATTAAATGTCGACTCAAACTAGCGCACGTCAAACTATCTCTACGTCATCGGTAAGCTCATAATTCAGATACCAGCTGCCTGCGTTTATGTCAGTACCGCGCGCTGGGTCATAGTTTTAAGTACCCGCCACAATGCGGTTTGTCTGCATGAGTTTTCCGCCAGAATTCCCGCTCACGTTGATAATCCCGATGCCATAAAGGGTCTTGATGCCGCTACTGTTTAGTTTATTCATACATATAATAGTATTGCCAGCCTTGTCGCTTTCAACAAACAGCCTTTCACCAACGAACCGTCACTTTCAATGCTATCGTAACATCATCGGGTTCATTGCCGGTGTACCTGCCGCGTACCGTGCGCTTACGCCCACATTACCCTTGCTGAAGCCTATTTATTGATATGACTGATGGATTAGCACGCTTATTTTAGACGCAATAAACGGAATTTTTATTCATTCGGTTGATAAAATCCACCTGCATACTGTTAGTTTCAGCAACCAAGTGTTTAGCTTTTCCTGAAAAAACGCGTTTCAAAAGAAAGCAGCTAAGAATATAAAAAAGGATTGGAGAAGTAACTACGCGCGCTTTCTTTATGAATAACCACTTTTTAATGTATTGCCTGTAGGCTTTTTACCTGCCTTTGCGAAAATATTTTTCAAATAACACCACACCTTCTCTTTATCAAAAAATCCTTGTCGGCATCCTTGGCGGCATGTAGGATTAATACTACAAAAGCAGCGTCATTGTCTTATATTTCGCTGTGGCACATTTATCTATGATAACGGTTTTAGGCGGAAACTATGCTTACCGTATTATCTGACAATATGTGGTTTGTTGAGGGAATACGCACTCAGCTTGACGTTGAGGGCATCAGCATTCTGAAAAAACAGAATATCCATCATCAGGCTACGCTTCTCTCCTGCCTGCGAGCAAAAACACTCATTATCGATCTCTCTCACTCAGGTATCAATTTGCAAGATACGTTGATTTGCATACGCGCCTGCCTCGCAGCCTGTGCAGATATCCGCATCACGGTTGTCTTGCATGAAAAAGAACGCATCATCAGTGACACCCTGACACACTATTTTCCAGCTCTGCAGATCCTTTCACCCAGGGCGTTTTTAACCAGAAAAAGCCTGCTGGCCCTGAAAGCATGCTATTCGCGATCTGAAGATGTCAATCTGCAGGCAGAGAGCGTGTCGCTTGCTCTGACCCGGCGCGAAATCGAGCTGCTTAACTTCCTTTCGAAAGGGTACTCCCAAAAAACCATTGGGTTTATTACCGCACTGAATATGAAAACCGTGAGCCATTACAAACGGTCAATCTACCGCAAAGCAGGCTGTACAAGCCTCACAGATTTCCTGGCCCTGACCCGACGCATGGGTTATTCACCTCATTAATACACTGGGCTGAGGCCACGCCTCAGCCCGGATGTCAGCCTTTATTTTTTACAAGCCAGTGCTCCAGACTGCTGTTCAGCGTCGCAATCTCCCGGGCAGCGTCATGCCAGAGTGCAGCAAGCTTATCTGTATTCAGCAGAGGCTCCAGGCACGCTATTTCCAGCTCCCGGCAGCAGCTCTCCGCACGGCGTGCACCGATGATCTGCGCAGCTCCCGATATCCGGTGCACACAGCTGGCCATCTCAGGCCAGTCTTCAAGCTCATACAAATCCTCTGCCATCCGCAGGTCGTCAATATTGCTGGTGAGAGTCACCGCGAGCAGCTCATAACGCATGGCGGCATTACCGTTTGTCAGCACGTCCAGATCGCTGAAATTCAGTAAGCGTTCCAGTGGCTCTGGCCGATCACTGTCCGGCATCGGGCTCTCGGTTTCTTCCACTGCAGCTGGTGCGATCTGCGTACCACTCTCGGCCTGCTCAGCCGCTTTTTCCAAAATAGCCTGCAGTTGGAGCAGCTGAAGCGGCTTAAAGAGACACTCATCCATGCCCGCTTCCAGACACCGGTTACGCTCTTCAGGCCAGGCATTCGCAGTCAGACCCAGAACTGTCAGCGGTGCCTGCTGGTGGGCCCGAATCAGGCGCGTAAGCGCCAGCCCATCCATGCCCGGCATACTGCAATCGGTTATCACTACGTCAAATTCACCTGCCTGCCATAGCGCCCAGGCTTCTTCGCCATCTTTGGCTTCGGTCACTCTGTGTCCCAGGTGTGTAAGCTGATGGCGCAACAACATGCGGTTCGCCGGATGATCGTCAACCGCGAGGATGTTAAGCGTGCGACCCGAGGCTGCGACCTCTTCGGCTGCCTCAGACTCAGGGGCCTGACGCTCCATGTGAAACATCGCCGGAATGTCAAACGTGACTTTGGTCCCGTGGCCCGCGCGGCTGCGCAGGGTAATTTCACCGCCCATCATGTTGACCAGCTGTGCGCAGATAGCCAGTCCCAGACCCGATCCGCTCTGTGCCCTGCCTGCCCGCGCCTGCACCCATGGGTCAAAAATATCCGCCTGCTCCTCCTCGGTCATGCCTTTACCCGTGTCCTCTACACTGACCCGTAAGCGCGCATCGCCTTCTGCATTGCCATACGTAATATACAGGTCAACTTCGATGGTGCCCTGTTCGGTGAATTTGATAGCATTACTCACCAGATTAGAGAGCACCTGCCTGAATCGCAGCGGATCCACAAAAATCTCATAAGGTAACGTCGCTGGCAGCGAGCTGCGCAGACGCAGGCTTTTTTGTCGGGCAAGACCTTCAAACACCCTGACAATAGGCGGAAGCAGCGCATTGGTTCTGACCCATTCAGGTGCCAGTTCAAGCCGGCCTGATTCGATGCGGGCCATGTCCAGAATGTCGCCAATCAGACCCATCAGCGTTCTGGCGGTTTCCCAGGCAACACGAATCGTGTCCTCTTTGTCAGCCGCAGACTGCGTGGTTTTCACCGCCAGTTCCAGCAAACCAATAATAGCGCTGACCGGGGTGCGTATTTCGTGGCTCATGGTGGCAAGAAACGTACTTTTCGCCCGGTTTGCCTGCTCGGCCCGCTCACGCGCCTCAGAAAGCGCAGCATAGAGCTCTTCCTGATCCGTCATATCAAGCCAGGTACAGATGAACCCCTCAGGCTGACCATTGGCGTCGGTATAGGTCACTGCATAGTGCAAAAGACTGCGGTAACGTTCGCCGTCAAAAATACGCTCCTGACTGGCCAGGGGTTGTGACACGTCACCGGACTGGCTGATCTGCTCAGTCACTGTGCGCCATAAGGAATGCAGCGGATGCTTCTCTTTGCACAACGCCTTTTCCGTGAGTGTATGCTCCGGACCGGTAAAAAAGTTATCAAGCGACTGGTTATGCAGCTGCAGGTTACCTTCCAGATCGGTGACGTATACCGGTAGTGGCAGCGTGTTAATCAGGGCTTCGTTGAATTTAAGTTGTGCGGTGAGTCCGGCCTGCGCCTCTTTTCGCGCCAGAATTTCACGGCGCATATAGAAGATCCAGATCAGGGAAATCAGCACAATCACGGCCGCGATCCCGGTGACCAGCCAGAACTGCTTACGATAGAGCTCCCAGGTATTCAGACGGACATCCGGGCGAATTTGCCATTTTTTAATGATGTCGCTGATGTCGGACGGTGAGATGTTCTCCAGCGCTTTGTTCAGGATACCCAGTAACTCAGGTTGATTACGAGAGACCGCAAATCCGATAGCTCCGTCAGGGGCGTCAATGGTACCGGTGATGGTCAGCTTGTTCTGGAAGTAACGGTTGATCATGTAGCTCGCACCAAACAGGGTGTGCACCGCCATGTCAGCCTTCCCTTCAACAACATATTGCATGGCAATACTGGCATTGGACGTTTCGATAAGCTGCGCGCCTGGATGCTCAGTCAGCAGCTTTTGCGCCAGCGGGTTGCCTTTTACGATCGCAATGCGTTGAGCTGACGGGTCAGGCATATCCTCAGGCTCATTTGCACGCTTGACCGTCACAAAAGGTGAACTGAAGTAGGGGCGCGTAAAGAGCATACTGTCATTGCGTTCCTCACTGTGGCTCAGCGCACCAATAAACAGCGCCTTACCCTGATCGAGCTGCTGCTGCATGGATTCAAGTGACTTGGCTGGCAGAGGCACGAATCGAATGCCGGTGCGTTTGCTGATAAGCGCCAGCACATCAGCGGTCACACCGTAAAAATCCCCTTGGGCATCGGTCATGGTAAAGGGCGCATAAAATGCATTAACCGAGACCTGCACCGCAGGATGTCGCTCGATCCAGCGGCGTTCCCGGCTGTTGAACGCCATATTTTTGCGAAGACGCCATAAATCTGCGCCTTCACTCCACTGCTGCATAATGACCTGAGACTGACTGAGTGGAATCGCGGATAATGCGCTGTTAATGGTTCTGAGCAGCACCTCTTCGCCGCGCCGTACCAGGAAGCGGCTCCCCGTGTCACGCGCGGGATAGACAGCCTGAAATTCAAGAAAATTTGAGTAGTTTCTGTCAAGCAGATAGGAGGTGGTCACCAGATTGCCCACAAAGAAATCATTTTTGTGAAAGGCCACCGATGCCAGCGCCTGTTCATCATTATCAAAGTGAATGATTTTTACGCCCGGAAAATTATCGTTTATCCAGGCATCATCTACATACCATCGGGCTATAGCCAGACGCATACCGGGCCGATACTGAAACTCATGCTGCGCTTTGGTTTTCGCATGTACCAGCACCGGGTGATCGTTGATGAAGCGATTGGAGTAAACAAGCTCACTTTTGTAAGGGGGCTCTTTTCCAGAAACATCAATCATTGTGTCCACTTCATGCTGACTCAGCGCCTTGAGCGCATCATCACGGCTGACGTAATCTCTGACTTCCACGCCCAGCCCCAGATAGCTCGCCACCAGCATCAGGTAGTCAGCCGTCATGCCCTCATACTTTCCATCATGGGTAAAAATGCTAAGCGGCGGTATTTGTGGCTGCCAGACGGCGACTTTTATATGGCGTTTTTTCCCAAGCCAGCGCCAGTCTTCATCACTAAGATGAAAAGTGCGGGGATTATAGCTTTCACGACTCAGCAGCTCCAAAGGCTGAGCAGAGAGAGACGCTGTTGCGCCAGCCTGGATCGTAAAAACCGTCAATATAAAAAACAGAATGAAGTGTCTCAAAATTCAGTCCAGATTATTGCGCCGCGCAAAATCGATGATGTCCAGGGTGGTATTGAGTTTAAGCTTTGTCATTATACGGGTCTTGTAGGTACTGACCGTTTTATTGCTGATATGCATCTTTTGCGAAATATCTAAAATTTTCTCGCCGCGAGCAAGATATTGCAATACCTGAAGCTCACGATTCGACAACGACTGTATTGCCGTCTGCTCATTGCCAGGGGATTTACCGTGAGTCAAATCCCGGCGCGTGATCGGAAAATAACTGTATCCACGTAATACCGTACGCACGGCATCACCCAGCTCTTCCAGGTTATTTTTTTTGCCAATGAATCCGTCTGCACCGGTATTCATGCAGCGACTGAGATAGTGCTCATCATCACGTGCCGTCAGCACTAAAATACCGCCCGAATACTCCCCTGCCCGCAGTTTTTCAATCAACTCGATCCCGCTGAGGCCGGGTATATCCAGATCCACAACGATCATATCCGGCTGAATTTCCCTGATAAGCCGCAGGGCTTCATACCCCTCGTCCGCTTCAGCCACAATCGTATAGCCTTCATTTTCCAGTAACATTCTTACGGCAAGGCGGGCAACCGGATGATCGTCAATTATTAATATGTTAGCCATAAACCCTTCCTGTGTGCAGGCATGTGGACTTCAAATACTATGCGTGATGAGTGTGCGTGTAACAATCGGACGTCACCTCTGAATGTAACGCAGTTGTAAGTAAAGGACTACATAAAACGGGAAAGGGATGACACGTTCCGTGAGATTGCTATTTCAGAAATATTCGCAAAATTTATCGCCGAAATAAACAGCAGTGTGTCATCCCTTTCCTACGAAAAGCGTCTCGGGCTCTGATTTATCTGTGTGTCCGTATTACGTACTATTTCCTTCATCGAAGCAGCGTGCCTGTTTCTGCTTACTGTACATGTGGAAAGATAAAATGAATCACTTCTCTAATCTGAAAACCAAGTCATCGTCTGATGAATTAAAAGCCATGACCTGGATTGCGATTCTGACCTGTGGATGCGCAATCTGGATGCTGCTAAGTCTGGTGTGGCTGCTTTACCGTGGCTGATTACCCGGTAACCTTGTGAGGGTGTAAAATGAACGCGTTGACTTTTTTGTTTTCTCTTAAGGCAGAGAACCACTCTCTTCCTCTGACTGTTGCGCGAATAGCGATAGGTCTCTTTTTCTTTGCGTCTGGATTCAATAAAGTTTTCGTCCCTGCAAATCAACAGCTCATGCTGGAAACCCTGACAGAGGCCGGTATTTTTTTTCCGACCGTGATGGCACCTTTCGTGGCCATCTGTGAAATGATCTTTGGTGCTTTTACTGCCCTGGGGTTTGTGACACGTCTGAGCGGCGGCGTACTCATGATCATAAGCCTGGTAGCACTTTTTACGGTGGGCATTTATCAAATCCCTGAGAATCTCAACGTTCTCACCTGGTACAGCTGGCTGCTCTACTTGCCGGAAGCGACCTATATCCTGATTGGCTTCTTTCTGCTGGTACAGGGAAGCGGGCCTTTCGCCATTGACCGCATGATCCTCAAGCGGTTTCGGCCTCACTGACGTCCCGACAGGTCTGGCGCGCAGATTGAGCGGTGCCGCGCTCGATTAAACCGCAGCGAGACAGGGGCTGGTCTACACTTGCGATTTCCGTGATAAGCAGGCCAGACATGACAGGTTACAAAGGAAATAAACAGGCATTACCCGTACGCTTCTGCAAGTTTTGCCACAAGCCTATGACGTGGCGGAAGAAATGGGAAAAAAACTGGGACGAGGTGCAGTACTGCTCTGAACGCTGTCGCCGCGCAGCAAAATCGGTCCGGGCCGCCGCAGAGGAATAATGTCCCGGCCATCTTGACTGCCTCTGTCCTTTACCCGGACTCGTACTGTGTACGAGACACCTACAACACGTTTTACGGCGCATCCTGCGATGTTACACGTCGCAGACCTGACTGAACCCGGCTCAACGCAATCGGGAGGGTAGCGCTGCGCGCGAATACTGCTCTCCCTCTCATGTTCACTACAAAACCCGTCAATAATACCGGAGCATCTCAATGAAACAGACGTTATTAAGCATTCTGCTGCTGAGCAGCACGGCTTTTGCCGCCTCTGCAGCAACAGGCAGCCTGAGCCAGAAAACTATCTCTCTTGATCTTGCTGACAAGCTGGCTCAAAGCGTTATCCAGGCATGTGCAAAAGATAACTACACTATCTCGGTCACGGTGGTCGACCGTTCGGGTACGCCTCTGGTTATGAAACGCATGGATAATGCAGGTCCGCATACGCTGGAGGCCAGCCGTATGAAAGCCTTTACCTCACTGACCACTAAAAACCCCACTGAAAACGTCATGAAAGGGGCGCAGAGTAATCCTGAGGCGGCCAATCTGCGTGATATTCCAGGCTTCCTGCTGCTGGCAGGCGGTGTACCGGTGAAATCTGGTGATCAGGTGATCGGTGCCGTCGGCGTTGGCGGCGCGCCGGGCGGACATCTGGATCAGGCATGCGCACTGCAGGGACTCGACACAATCAAAACTGCGCTGAATGCCAGTTAATCTCACATATTGCGGAAATCGTAACGGACAGCTGACTGAGCCTGATTGCAGAGCCTGCTTTTACTGCAGTGCGAGAGGGTGAAATTCAATTACCGTCACTCACCTGTTCACAGGCTAAACACGGTCATACACGGCAACGTCTCTGACTACGCGCTGGTTCCAGACTGACGATACTTATAGCAAAAAGCGTCAGACAATCTCTTGCCTGACGCTGTGCTTATCCCTTCATACCGATGAGTTTACGCGTCTGCATTGCCACTCAGGAGGCAGAGGCCGCTTCCTGCTTACTGTCACCGAAGCGTTCGCGCATGTGCGTTTCGATTTGCTCCAGTGATTTGCCACGTGTTTCTGGCAGCACCAGGGCCACAAAAATCAGCGAGCCTACGTTAATGGCGGCGAAAATAAAGAATGCGTTGTTGCCCACCAGTGACAGCAGCGGCGGGAATGCAAAGGCCACAACGGCATTACAGATCCACTGAAACGCCACCGCTGAGCCGGTTAACAAGCCGCGCACTTTCATCGGAAACAGCTCAGACATCAGCAGCCAGTAAACCGGGGAAATACACATCTGCATAAAGAACAGGAACACCAGAATGCACGCCAGCGCGAGCAGGCTCTGGGTCAGACTGTTTGGCATGAACACCAGCACAGCTCCCAGCGCCAGCTGCATCGCAATCACAATGCACAGACCGGTCATGAGCATCTTACGGCGGCCAAAGTGACTGATGGCTTTGATGCCCGCAAAGGTTGCCAGCACAGAGACCACGCCATTACCGATGGTGGCGGCAATGGAGGCGCTGGTGCCGAGTCCGGTGCTTTTCAGGATAATTGGCGTGTAGTACATAAACGCATTCACGCCGGTGAACTGCAGTACGATGCCCATGCCGCAGCCCATCATCAGCAGGCGCACAATCCACTTTTCTTTCAAGAGCTCACGTGCCGCCGGCCCCTGTCGCGCTGCGCGGGCATGTTCGCGCATCTCTTTCATTTCCGCTTTGATTTCACGCGGGTTTTCGCGCAGCTTGCGCATAATGCGCATGGCTTCACTGAAACGTCCTTCTGCTACCATCCAGTGCGGGGAGGCCGGCACGAAGAAGGTGCCAATAAAGAGCAGTACGCCCGGTACCATGGCCAGCGCGAGCATGTAACGCCACATTTTCGGATCGTGCAGCAGCAGGCTCATCGCCGCACTGACGATATACGCCAGAAGCTGACCCGAGACGATCATGAGCTCATTGCGGCTCACCAGCGGCGCACGGCGTTTAGGGCCGGCGATTTCGGCGATAAACACCGGCACCGTTGAGGATCCGCCGCCCACGGCAATGCCCAGGATAAAGCGCATTACCACCATGATCTCAATGTTGGGTGCAACCGTGGTCCCAAAGGCACCCGCTACAAACAGCAAAGCCAGGCTGCGCAAGGTGATGCGGCGGCCAAAGCGATCGGAGACATAGCCACTCAAAAATGCGCCCACGGCGGAGCCAAAGGTCAGCGAAGAGGTCACCAGCCCTTCTGTAAAGGGCGTAAGGTTGAGGCCACCCTGTGAGGCCGGCAGCGTCATGTAAGGCAGAGCACCTGAAATAATACCGGTGTCATAGCCATAAGCGAGTGCGCCCATGGTGGCCACCAGCACCACAAAGAACAGGCGTTGCTGAACAGTAAAATTAAGCGGGCCGCCGTCGTCTGGCGACTCTGTTGACGAGTTGTGCATAGATGCATCCCTGTTTAAATGACAAACACAGCGTGCTGCTGTGTAAAGAAAGGTATGAGTATAGGAGCGATTTCGGGAATGGGATCTGAATCACATAATTCGTTAAACGTGCAGGCGATTACATCGGACGCCGTTGAGGCAGGCTTAGCCTGAATACAGGATAGTGTGTTACGATTCAGATACTCACTGGCGTTATTAAGCGACATCTGACCTCGCTTAAACACTTTGCCATGCAAACATAACGGGCTTAGGGTTTGCCCGGATTATGCCAGAATACCGCTTAGCAGACGTATTCATTGCCAGCACCAGTCAGTCAGGGCCAACACGTGTATTATCCTGATGCATTCGCATGACACCCAAAAGCTGTGTATCAGGTCTGATAACTAAACCTGCTTCCCTGTTCAGTGACGCCAGTGATGTACCTGTAAAAAGCGCGTTGCCTGCGAATGAATTTGCGTATAGCGCCTCAGCTATGGCTTTAACTAAGACGCACTTAAAAAGTGAGGAGTTGTACCCAAGGGAAAAAGCGCTGCTGAGCCCTTGTCTTCTCTTATAACCCGTAGGGCATTCACAAGCCTGAAGCCACCGACACGCGCACGCTGAAAGGCTGCGCACTCTGACAGCTTCATTGCATTGTGAGGTGCGCTTTTCCGGTAGCATAATGGCCGGCCATGTATAAATGTGTGCTGTTTCAAAAATAATATAAAAGGAATTTAGAATGAATTCGTTCATTGTCGTGGTATTTCTGCTGGCCTTGCTGGCACCTGTGCTGGCTTTTGTACTATTTAAAAAAACGAAAAAGTATAAAGACGAGAGAGCATCACTGGCCTCCAGTCACCAGCGTCTCGAAAGCCAGCTGCGGGAAGCAGACGAAAAACTGGCCCAAACCCTGCGCGAGTATGCTGAGCTTGAAAGCAAAGCCGCACCGCTGTGGCGCTATGTGGACCTGCATAATGCCGTATTGGATGCAGAAGCGAAAATAAACTCCGCAGACGCCGTCGCCCGCGTCAAAATTGACGAAGCCCGCCGGCAGGCAGAAATAACCCTCAGTAACGCCAGCAGTGAAGTGGTTGCTATCACGCAGGATGCACGCAATGCACGCCTGAAAGCAAAAGAACGACTCGATACCGCAAACAGCAAAGCGGATGAACTGATCTCGAATGCCAATGATAATGCGATGAAGCTGATTGCCAGCGCTGAGCTGCGTGCAAAGGAGATTGCCGGATCCGCTTATGAAGCAAAAGCCCATGCGGAAACCTACCAGGCTGTTGCCAAATCCATGAAAAATAAAATTGAAGGGTATGGTGATGAATGGATTGTGCCGAACCGCAGCGTGCTGGACGAACTGGCAGAAGAGTACGAATTTACCGATGCCGGCAAAGAGCTGCAAAAAGCCCGGGAGTTAACCAAATCCCTGATTAAAACAAGCAAAGCCGCAAGCTGCGACTATGTTGAGCCTAACCGGCGTAACACTGCGATAAAATTTGTTTTGGATGCGTTCAATGGCAAAGTTGACAGTACTCTTTCAAAAATCCGGCATAACAATTACGGGAAACTATCTCAGGAAATAAAAGATGCTTTTAAGCTGGTGAACTTTAACGGCTCTGCCTTCCGTTCAGCCCGGATCACGGATATTTACTTACAGGCCCGACTTAACGAGCTGAAATGGGGCGTGGCAGTTAATGAAATCATGCTCGAAGAAAAGGAAGAGCAAAGACGCATCAAAGAACAGTTGCGTGAGGAAGAAAAAGCGCGTCGCGAATATGAAAAAGCGATAAAAGAGGCTGAAAAAGAAGAGAAAGTAATTCAGCAAGCCATCGATAAAGCGACCAAAGAACTCATGCTCGCAGGCGAGGAGCAGCGGCTTGCGCTTGAGTTGAAACTAGCGGATCTGCAAAGCAAATACGAAGAAGCCGAAGCCAAAAATCAGCGTGCCATCTCAATGGCGCAGCAGACCCGTTCAGGCCACGTCTACGTCATCAGTAACATCGGCTCATTTGGCGAACATGTTTACAAAATCGGTATGACGCGAAGACTTGAACCCATGGATCGCGTTCGCGAACTGGGTGATGCCAGTGTGCCTTTTTCATTTGATGTACATGCCATGATCTACAGTGACGATGCCCCGTCTCTGGAAAAACACCTGCACAGAGCGTTCAACGACAAACAGGTCAACAAAATCAACCCACGAAAAGAGTTCTTTAATGTGGGGATAAAAGAGATCAGGTCAACGATTCAGGCAATGCAGATTGAGGCGCACTGGACGTTATCCGCAGACGCTAAAGAGTACAGAGAGTCGTTAGCCATCGAGAATGAGCGTATCCTGCACACTGACGAATCGCCAACATTTGTGGTGGCGTAATCAACCCGAGTTCACTATAGCCCTCTGACAGGAGGGCTTTTTTATGGCGATGTAAGTTGACGGCTTCATCAGCGTCTTACGGAGAACGTGTGGCAGTCATATGTATCAGCCGTTCACTGCCAAATATTCAGCGTGTATCAGGCTTATCGGCCAGCCGGCGTTTTGAATTGCCGCTCATCTCATGTGACGGACATCGCCGAGCCGGCTGATAACACAAGCCAGTGCTGATGCACGTGAAACCCCTTATCAGGCTGGGCAAATGGCGTGGTTTTACCAATCTATTTTGTGCCGTACGTTATATGATGACGGACCTGCTACCTGTTTACCTGTCCGGTAAAATGCGTCTGCAGGTCTCTGTTTTACTCTGCTGAAAGGACGCTGCTGATGCCCGTGAATTTCGACCTCAATGACCTCTATGCGTTTCGCGCGCTGGTGGAGTATGGCAATTTCCGCCTGGCGGCCGAGTCCATCTGTTTATCGCAGTCTGCGCTGAGTCGCCGTATTGAAAAGCTCGAAGCCGCCCTCGGTACCCGGCTCTTTGATCGCACCACCCGCCGGGTCACGCTCACCCTCTGGGGGCAGAGCTTTGCTGAGCGCTCCGAGCAGCTCTTAGCGAATGTCGAGGCGGTGCTGGCGGATGTGAATCAGGCAAGCCAGGAGCGCACGGGCCTGGTCACGGTCGCCACCGTGCCCTCCGGCGCCTACTACTTTTTGCCGGAGGTGATTCGGCGCTTCCGGGCACGCTATCCGCGCGTGCGCGTAAAAATCATCGACAGCAGCGTGGGTAACGTGATTGAAGCTGTGAGCAGCGGACAGGCGGATTTCGGGATCTGCTTTGCCAAAAGCCTGCCGCCGGCCATTGAGTTTGTGCCGCTGGAAGAGGATGTGTATGTGGCAGCCTGTCGTCACGACCATCCGCTAGCACGCAAATCGTCGCTGAGCTGGGAGGAGTATTTCGAGCAGGACTATATCGGACTCGATAAGGTTTCGGGCAACCGGTCATTACTGGATCAGGCCTTGGCGGATCTCACCCCCGCTCGCCCCAGTATCTGTGAAACGCGTCACGTCACGACGCTTCTGGGTATGGTGGAAGCCGGCATTGGTATTGCGGCCGTGCCGGCGATGTCGCTGCCGGCCTCCGGCCACTCCTTACTGACCTCACTGCCGCTGACGGATCCGGTGGTGACCCGTTCCGTGGGTCTGATTCGCCGCCGTGGCCGTATTCAGTCTTACATTGCGGCCGAGCTGGAGAAGCTCATTACTGAACCGTATCACCCTGCATAGCCGTGGCCGGCACCGTGTGCATACCGGTTGCCGTCACGGTTTTCTGGGCCTGCGGTGAGGCCAGATAACGCAGCAGGGCTTTTCCTTCATCGGGATGCTGTGCATTCACCGTGACCGCACCGGCAAAGCGGGTGATGTACTGTACGTTTGCCGGCAGCTCGCCAACAAAACTCACACCCGGTACCGGCAGGAGCTCGCTGACCTGCTGAAACCCGAGCGCGTAACGTCCCTGTGCGACCTGCGAGGCCACCGGAATGCGCTCCACCATCTGCGCTTTGGTCTGCATTTCCTGATCGATGCCGAGCTTTTTAAACAGCTCATGGCTCACATACCGGCCGCTTGCGCTGTCGGAATAGGCCACTGATTTCGCCTGCAACAGCGTTTTACGCAGCTCAGCATCGGTTCCGATGGCAGGCAACGCTTCCCCCTTCTTCACCACGATGCCAATGGGCGAGTCGGCAAGTTCCGTGCGCGTGCCCGTGGCGATGCGCTTGTCCTGCTGCAGATGCGTCAGCGCATCACCGACCATGATGACTACATCGGCCTGTTCGCCACGCGCCAGCCGGTTCGGAATCGCCTGCGGCGTTTTCCCCATGGAGGGCCCCGGGATCACCACCAGATGATTACCGCTCTGCTTTTCATAATCGGGAATGAGTTTTTCCAGCGCGGCTTTAAAGCCGCCGGAGATCATCACAGTGACCTCTTCTGCCTGAGCACTGGCGCTGAGCGCGCCAAGCAGCAGTACCGAAAGGGTGGATAACGATTTACGCATCATGTCGTTCCTTGTTAGCGTGCCGTTTGCAGGGTCATTGCGCGACGACGGTAGAGATAGAGGGTGGCCAGCAGCGCACAGACAGCGGCAAAGCTCATCCAGTAGCCCGGTGACGCTTTATCCCCGGTGTACTCAATCAGCGCGGTGGAAATCACCGGCGTAAAGCCGCCGAATACCGCGGTAGCTAAGCTGTAGGCCAGTGAGAAACCCGCCACGCGAACTTCTGCCGGCATGATTTCAGTGAGCGCCGGGATCATGGCACCGTTATAGAGACCATAGAGAAACGAGAGCCACAGCAGCACGCTCAGCATCATGGAGAAACTGGGGGCCGCCGCCAGCATAGAGAGCGCCGGATATGCGGTGGACAGCGCCAGCAGGGTCATGGTCACCAGCACCGGTTTACGGCCAAAGCGATCCGAGAGCGCCCCGCCCACCGGCAGCCAGAGAAAGTTTGAAATGGCCACCAGCAGCGTCACCAGCAGGCTGTCAGAGGCGCTTAGCATCAGCACTTTTTTACCAAAGGTTGGCGCATACACGGTGATGAGGTAGAACGCCGTGGTGGTCATCGCCACCATCAGCATGCCCGCCATCACCACCGGCCAGTTATTCAGCAGCGTTTTAAAGACCTCGCCCATCTCCAAGTGCTTGCGGCGCGCGGTAAACTCCTGCGTCTCTTCCAGCTTGCGACGCAGAATAAAGATAAACGGCACAATCAGGCAGCCAAACAGAAACGGAATACGCCAGCCCCAGCTGCTGATCTCACCCGGTTCCAGCGCAGCATTCAGCGCAAAGCCCATGGCCGCGGCCACCATGATGGCCACCTGCTGGCTGCCTGACTGCCAGCTGGTGTAAAAGCCTTTACGACCCGGGGTCGCAATCTCAGCCAGGTACACCGACACGCCACCCAGTTCTGCACCCGCTGAAAACCCCTGCAGCAGACGCCCGGTGAGCACCAGTAACGGGGCCCAGAGGCCAATGCTGGCATAAGAAGGGATTAGCACAATCAGGAAGGTGCCAGCCGCCATGATAGAGAGCGTGACAATCAGCCCCTTACGGCGGCCCACTTTATCAATATAGGCCCCCAGCACAATGGCCCCGATGGGACGCATCAGAAAGCCTGCCCCGAATACTGCAAAGGTCATCATCAGTGACGCAAACTCACTGCTGGCCGGGAAAAAAGTATGGGCAATGTAGGTGGCATAGAAGCCAAACAAGAAGAAATCGAACTGCTCCAGAAAATTACCGGACGTCACGCGCAGTATGGCGCCGACGCGTGCCCGGGTGGTCATGGGTGAGGTAGAGGAATGCATAGTGTCTCCGGTTTGTCATGGGCGCTTATCGTTGCGCCTGTTTACGCAGACTGGATCAGAAAAATCGGGTTAATAAGCGCAATAAACTCATAGACTGATGCGTTATGCGCATTAATGACACTCATCAGAGAAAGAAAACTTTTGCTTACAGATATTTAACAAAGCGTCTCTGTGCTGACGGTGCTTTACGCAGGCTTTTGTGGGGTTTATGTTTTGTGAGGTGCCTCAACTCTGCTTTTGCGGTGTTTCCATTGTTTACCGCCTGCATAAACAGAGACTTTGTGATCCACATCATTTTCTTTATCCTTACAGGTTGGCGTGAATACCGCCCCGAAGAGAGACACATTTGCACGTTTTGCGTGACGCAGCGTAGCATGCGCCGGGCTGACAGAGCACGTCAGGACCCGGACAGAATGGAGGCAATAAGCTTGCTCAGCAAACACTGCTGGTTAAGGCTGAGCTAGTGAGGTTGTTCGTGACGCAACCTAAGTGTGGCGGGCAGCACCTTGCGGTTTGAGGCGGGTTCCTGTTCCGCAATCAGGGTAGTGAGCAGCGTAAAGCACTCCTGCGCCAGACGCGGCACATCCTGCTCAACGGTATCGATGGGCACAGACAGAGAGTCATACAGGTAGTGATCGTCAAAACTGGCGATGCGGATATCGCTATTCAGCAGATGGTGCTGGCTCATATAGCGCAGTACCCCTTCCATCAGCCCGCAGGCTGCGGTGAAGAGCGCTTTCGGAGGGCGGCCCAGCCGGGCACAGAGCGCGGCAAACATCTCATAGCCGCTGCTGGGATGGTAGTTGCCGTGAATGATCCACTCCGGTTTTGGCGTGACACCGGCCTGCTCCAGGCCCTGCAGAAAGCCTGCCAGCCTGTCGCGCGTGGGCGAAAGACGTGCCTGCCCGCCTAAAAAATAGATTTCATCCGGGTTTGCGCGCGCCAGTTTTTCAACCAGCTCGGCAGTGGGCGTGATGGCATCGGTGATCACCAGCGGCAGCTGCGTCTCATCCATATAGCGGTCAAACAGCACCACCGGCAGCTGTTCGCTGAGCTTCACATAGTCGCTGTCGCCGGACATGCTGGAGGCCACAATCAGTCCGTCGACCTGACGGGCCACCAGATTATCCACCACCACGCGCTCCTGACCGGCATTCTCGTCTGTGCAGGAGATCAGCAGCTGCAGCCCGGCTTCACGGCAGAGATTCTCCAGCGCATCCGAGAACACCGCAAAGCCGTGGTTGGTGATTTCCGGCACCACCAGTCCCAGCGTATGGCTGCGATTGTCGCGCAACAGGCGCGCATGGATACTGGCCTGATAATGATGCTCGCGTGCGAGGGACAAAACCCGCTCCCGCGTCTCTTTGGCCACACGCAGCTCTTTGCCCCGGCCATTAAGCACAAGGCTGGCGGTGGCTTTGGAGACCCCCGCCAGCGCAGCGATGTCGGTGATGGTTACGCGTTTGGTTTTTCTCACGTCTTGGCATCGGTTAGGGAAACAATGACTTATTCTACCACGCAGCGCCGCAGCGACCAGTAGCGCACCGCGACTTCTGTGTCCCCGATCAGGGTTATCGCGGCCGGATGTACCGGAAAATAGCGGCTGCTCATTACACCTTCCCCGTGGTTGATGAAAATTTCCACGCTGGAGTGGTCACACAGGATCTGCAGCTGCGTCACCGCGCCCTGCCAGTAACGATAGTGCCACTCACCGCTGACCAGACTGCAGCGGGCCAGGCGCAGCCCGTCATCGCACCACTCCAGGCGCAGCGTATGGGCAAAATCCACCGTGATCCCGCCGGTGCCCGCGAGCTCAAGCTCCAGCCGCCGGGCGGGCATAGCCGGTGCGTCCGCGGCTCGCCCCTGAAAGCGCTGCTCCTTATCTCGCAGCGCCTGCAGCTCCGCAACCGGCCGCTGATAGAGCTTTCCGTTGTGCGTGCCCAGTTCACGTACGCAGGTCATCTGGTGGATCCAGCCGTGTGCGATGGTGGGCTGATGCATCTCTTCGCCATCCGGCACCCCCATCCAGCCCACCAGCAGGCGACGGCCGTCATCGGTCAGCGTGGTTTGCGGCGCATAAAACTCAAAGCCTGCGTCCAGCTCGTGAAAGCCGCCGTGGGTAAAGCGCGCAGTGTCATAATCCAGATCCCCGGCCAGCCACGCACTGGGGTGCGCATTCAGGAAACGCTGTGCTTCAGGGGCGATTCCCTGCGGACAGCAGATCAGAAACGTGCTGTCTCCCAGCGTGAAGAGATCCGGACACTCCCACATGTAGCCCGCCGCCCCCAGACCGTTGAGACCGCTACCGGCGAGTTCACCCAGATGCTGCCACGCCTGTAAATCCTCTGATCGCAGCAGCAGCACCTTGCCCTGCAGCGCGGTATCCTGTGCGCCCAGCACCATGTACCAGTGCTCACCGTGCCGCCAGACTTTCGGATCGCGGACGTGTCCGGTGTAGCCGTCAGGCAGCGCAACCACCGGCCCCAGTTTGTCAAAGCCACCCGCCTCGTTCTGCACCGCCAGGCACTGCCAGGCCGTGCGGCCCCCGTCGTCAAACTTCACATTACCGGTATAAACCAGCGTAAGCGCGCCGTGGTTGTCCACGGCGCTGCCGGAGTAACAGCCGCTGCGGTCATACTCTTCATCCGGCATCAGCGCGATCGGCTCATGCTGCCACTGCAGCAGGTCAGCTGAACTCCAGTGTCCCCAGCACTTATGCTGATGCTGGCAGCCCAGCGCGTTCCACTGATAGAACAGATGGTAGCGCCCGTTGAAATGAATAAAACCGTTGGGATCGTTCAGCAGGCCTGTCACCGGCGCCAGATGCCAGCCCGGATAGTGTGCATCGCTGAGCGCACGCGGCTGACCGCGCATCACTGCCTGCAGGATAGCGGATAATAAGGTGTCAGTGGCCATTACTCAGCGTCCGTTTTGTATTTCAGAAGATAAGAGAGGATAAAGGCGGCGCTGAACGCAATCACCATACCAACAGCATAATTCACCAGTGAGCTGGCCTGCACAATCGCCATCCCGGGAATACCGGTGAGGCCCACAGCCGTCATGTAAACATGCACCGACACCACCCAGGCGCCACCCAGTGCACCCCCCACCAGGCCGGCGATAAAGGGTTTCATAAAGCGCAGGTTAATACCAAAAATGGCCGCCTCGGTGATGCCCAGCAGTGCCGAGAAGCCCGACGGCAGCGCGATCGCTTTGACTTTGATGTCTTTGGTTTTCAGCCATACCGCCAGACACGCGCCACCCTGTGCGACGTTGGCCATGGCCCAGACAGGCAGCAGGAAATTCACGCCAATAGCGGGGTTACCCAGCAGACCCGCTTCAATCGCGTGAAAGCTGTGGTGCACGCCGGTGATCACAATGACAGAGTAAAGACCGCCAAACAGCAAACCTGCCAGCCAGCCCGCATGGGCAATCAGCGTACTGAGCACCAGTGAGATGCCGTCACCCAGCGCACGGCCCGCCGGACCAATCACCAGCAGTGCCACAAAGCCGGCAATAATCACTGTGAGAAATGGCGTCAGGATCAGATCCAGGGCATCGGGGATCACGCGACGCAGCTGTTTTTCCAGCACGCTCATAAACCATACCGCTAAGAGCACCGGAAATACCGTGCCCTGATAGCCAATCATCGCCACTTCGATACCAAAAAAGTTCATGGTATGGAAGCCTGCCGCTACGCCCCAGGCGTTGGTCAGCGCCGGGTGCGTGAGTATGCCGCCAAGCGTTGCACCGAGAAACGGGTTGCCACCAAACTCGCGGGCAGCGGTAAAACCGATCAGGACAGGCAGAATAATAAATGCCGCCGAACTGCACATATCCAGCATGATATAGAGCGCGTTTTCCGGGTTGACCCAGCCGTAGGTTTTCACCATGCCAAGCAGCCCCATCAGCAGGCCGGAGGCCACGATCGCCGGAATAATGGGGACAAAGATATTCGACAGCAGACGCGCAATCCGCTGGAAGGGGTTGAGCTTGCGGGCGGCAATATCCGCCGCCTCTGACTTACTGGTTTCGCTGATGCCGGCTTCGCGGATAAAGGCTGAATACACCTTATTCACTATGCCGGTACCAAAAATGACCTGCAGCTGGCCGGCGTTGCGGAAGCAGCCTTTTACGCCATCAAGTTTGCCAATGGCCGCGGTGTCTGCCCTGGCATCATCCACCAGCACCAGGCGCAGACGCGTGGCGCAGTGCGCCGCGCTGGCGATATTTTCCCGGCCACCCAGCAGCGGCAGCAACGCGCGGGAAATCTGTACAACGTCCATGATTACCTCTTTTTTTCTGTTATCTCTCGGGAAAAGGCCCCCGCAGGGGCCACGTCATCAGAACCAGGTTTCCATCTGCACACCGAAGTTCCATTCGCCGCCGGCTTTAAAGCCGCTGCTGCCAAAGGCATCATCGCTGGCGTAGTTATCAAGGCGGTGATCCCAGTCCATCCAGCTGGCAAACAGGCGGATTTCAGGGCGCTTCAGGAAGTCACCCACGTCGCTGGCTTTCAGCGTCGGTGCTACGGTGAGCTTGTAGAAGTTGCCGCTCACGGCGTTGCGGCTGTTGTAGCCTTCAGGGCGCAAATCCATGTACTGGTAGGAGCCTTCATACTGCATCTCAAAATTCTGCGTGAACTCCTGGATCAGGCGCAGGTTTGCGGTGGCCCACTTATAGCTGTCGCCTTTGACGTAGCGATCTTTGCTGCTTTGTGCCAGCAGCGCTGGCGCAATGTGCCAGCCGCCGCCCAGCGGCGTAATGCCGTAGCTCGCCAGACGCCAGGTGTCTGCCTCAGGTAAGAGCGCGCCGTCCGATCCCAGGGTTTTCACCTCCGCGCCCAGGCCGTGACCGTAAAGCAGTGCCGTTTTTGCCGATCCTTCGCGCAGGCCATAGAAACTGTCGTTATGCAGCCCCACTAACGCATGCACGCCGTCATTGGCTGCATCGCTTTTCACGCGGTTACCCTCGATATCGGTGCGCTGATCGTTGTCTTTCGCGCGCATGCCACTGACCATGAACTGCAGCGGGCCAGCAAAATTATTCAGTGAAAGAATGTAGTTCTGCGCAGTGTTCTCGTTGTTTTCGATATCCCCGAACGTGCGGCCATACACCGAGAGGTTGCTGCGCACCCCCTCGCCCCACGTCATGTCATAAATACCGGCCCCGGTACCCGCCAGAAACACCACGTCTGAGTCGATCCAGTGAATATCAAAATTGTCCCGATCAAAACGCTTCCCGGCCCAGACGGTGGCGTCTTTAAACGCGCCGGTGAACGTTGGCAACTGGCCCAGCTCCACAAACGCCTGGCGCAGGTTGAGGTCACTGCTGGCTGCCGTCCAGTCGTTGTAGGTGCGCTGACCGTCTGCCAGCATCGCTTTAAAGCGGGTGGTGGCCCCGCTGGCGAGCGTCTGTTTGTGCTCGAGATTGAGTTCCACATAAGTGTCTGGCTCATTGCCCAGCCGGCCAACGTGCCCACCGGTTTCCCCCGCCGGCGTGACCGTCGGGCCGCCCTGCGTTTTAGCCGCGGAGCTGTTCATCAGTAGGCCGGAGCGGGCATAACCATGGAATTCGAATCCCTCATTCGCACCGTCCCTAGTAGCGGGTGCTGCAGGTGTGGTGGATTCTGCAGGTAGGGCTTTCGCCGTGCGCGCTTCAACCCGGGCGAGCGCTGTCTGGTTCTGTTGTTGTGTCGCGGCAAGCTGCTGCGCCTGCTTTTCCGCTGCTTCTGCGCGATGTTCTGCCACATTGGCGCGCTGCTCTGCGGCTGCCAGCCGTTTTTCCATGGCCGCAAGACGTGCTTCGATACTGCTCATGTCCGTGGCGGCGCAGACCGCCCCCGAAGTCAATGTTGCGCTAAGGGCAAGCGCGAGGGTGCTTATTTTCATTATGTTGCGTCCCTGAGAGGTAGCTATCATCGGATATTTTTTGCTAAACCGGTTTAGTAACTAAATCCTGACGAGCTTTGTAACGGTGCGCAACTGATTTTGCTAAACCGTTTTAAGTGATGTGAAGTCTCTCGCAAAATTGCGCGTTTGGGCGTAACAAAGGGGGTGAGACATGAGCGGTAATGAGGCGGGAAGTGCGGGAAAAAGGGCAGAGCCATGCTCTGCCCGAAAGCTTACTCTTTGGCAACGGGCTGCTGGTCAACCGTGACCTTGTCATCGCCCTGAAGCTGCTGGATACGCTGTTCTGTTTTGCTGACGGCATCAGCATCTTTCAGCAGCGTGTAGGTCAGCTCAAACGTGGTGCTCTGGCCCGGCTGCAGCTGCTTTACCCGGCCCTGCTCTTTTTCAATGGTCACCGGATAGGCATAGCTGGTGCCTGGCTCAATGCCAGTGACATACCCTTGCTTCAGCGTGTCGGTGTTTTTCCACATGGTCAGCACCGGCAGCTGGCGGGTATCAAACTCAATGGATGCACCTTTGTCGCCTTTGCTGTTCACCACGGCCGCCAGCGTTTTCCCGTTGCTGTCCGCTTTTGGCACCAGGTTAAACACCATCTCATCAAAATCTTTAGCGGGCGCACCGTAGACATTCCAGCTATCCAGCCCTTTCTGCGCATAGTCATTAAACGGCGAAACGGACTTCAGCGGTGCGATAAAACGCGCATCTTTCTCCAGAATCGGCGTGCCGAAGTTGCTGTGATAGATAATCTGATAATCCTGCGGATAATCGCCGTGGTTGGTTAACACATCATGCAGTGTGAAGGCATCTGAACCCGGTACGTAGCGCAGCTCGGTCCAGGTAGCGAGGTTCGATTTTTTGAAAGTGTGCTCTTTGATGAGCCCGCGAATGCGGATTTCATGCGGGGCCTTGTCATCCACGGTGACCTCAACCTGCGAAGCGGGTGTATTGCCTGCTTTACCGTGCAGCGTATAAATGCGGCCATCTTTTGTGACCGGATGCCCGGTCCACTCATAGCCGCAGCGCACCATCATTTCATTGAAGCCGTCCAGCCAGCCCAGACCGTTGCGGCTCTCCAGGTTAATGTAGGCCGGATTGACTACCTCATCCACTGGAGAGTCCCAGCCCAGACGTACGCCGTGCCCATGCACGTGCACTAAATCCATTCCGCGCGTCGGGCTGAGCGCGATAGTCAGGCCATCCGGACTGGTGATCGTAATGACTTTTGAGCCTTCCTGTTTGCCGCCATGCAACACTTTCTGTTCGATGCTGAACGGCTGACCGCTCAGCTTCAGCGTTTTGCTGTCTACATGCCAGTTTCCTTTATCTGTACCTGCTTCAGCATCCGTCAGCACCCATGTCTGTGCTGCTGCCTGAACGCTGATCCCCGCCATAACCACACCGGCCAATAATGCTACTTTCATCATGATGCATCCTTTGCTGAATTGATTTAGCTAATGTCAGCTAAGCGTACAAACATGAGGAAAATGAAACCGTGAGGTGCTTCACTTCAGTCAGTTATACCGCCAGCAATCTTTATAAGTTTGGGTTAGATCACATTTTATGAGACCAAGACGGCGTTTTTGGATACGCATAGAGAGGGATTAAGCTGAGCTGCTGACATTTACTTTAATCGTTTCAGCTTTGAGGCGGGATAAAGAACGCGTGCTGGCTGACGCTCAGTAGCGAGAACAGCCTGGCCGCAAAGTAGTGTCGTTTAGGGGACGATGTAACGAACAGGCATAATCAGTAGTGATAGCGGCAGGATGCTATCAGTAGGGCATCATCGCTTACGGCATAGACAAGCTGATGCTCAGCTATGATCCTCCCCCAACCAGAACCTCATAAGAAGATGCTTTAGGGGCTTTGTCCTCAACCGTTTGCAGCATTGTTGCAGACAGATTCTGTCTTACTTCACTGTAGCTTTTTACTTTCATATGCCCCTCCGATCAATGTACTTATTATTGCGCAATAATTTTTTAAGGAAGAAAGTCAGTGAACAAAGCATTCAACGCGGCCCCCTGTTTACCGTAACATCAGCCCTGTAACCCTTTCCGCGCTGTCATCTTCAGTTCCGGCGCCCGGCACGGCGTAATGACTCTCAATCCCCTTAATCAGGCAAGCTGCTGATGCAGCTGATCAAGATAAGGCAGCGCGGTCATGGCACCTTTCGCCGTGGTCGCCAGTCCGCCGCAAATCTGCGCACGCTCCAGACACGCTCTGAGCTGCGCATCATCATGCGGTAAACCCTGCCCGGCTAAATGCCACAGCAGTCCGGCAACAAACGCGTCTCCCGCCCCGGTGGTATCCACACTCACCACCGGGCGCGCCGGATAGTGCTGCAGTGTGCCACGCGACCATGCCTGCACGCCCTGCCGGCCCTGCGTTACCAGGACAAGCTTAATCGCATAGTGCTCAGCCAGCTGCTGCATACCTGCCGCAATATCATGGGTGTTACAGATAAAGGTCAGCTCTTCTTCTGAAAGTTTGACCACGTCAGCCAGCGCCAGCGCACGGGCAAGCGCGTCGCGCAGTTCTGCTTCATCCGCCCATAAATCGTGCCGGATGTTGGGGTCAAAACTCACAAAGCCGCCCGCTTCATGCAGTTGCTGCATCGCCGTCAGCGTGGTGTTCCGCGAGGGATCTCTGAGCAGCGCAATCGAACAGCAGTGCAGCCATTCGCCTGCCTGAAAGGCTGGCAGCTCGTGCGTTTCAATAAACAGATCCGCTGAAGGGCGCACCATAAAGGTAAAGTTCCGCTCGCCGTCAGCGTCCAGCGCCACCACGACAACCGACGTGCGCTGTGCATCGTCTGGCTTCATAAACTCGGTATTCACCCGCTCGGCCTTAAGGGTATCCATCAGGAAGGTGCCAAAGGGATCGCCGCCTACTTTACCAATAAAGCCGCTGTTGCCCTGAAGCCTGGCAATACCCACTGCCACATTAGCAGGCGCACCACCGGGACACTGAATTAATCGGTTATCACACTCCGGCAGCAGATCCACCACTGCATCGCCCAGACACCATACCCGTTTAGTCATTTCACTTCTCCTGATCGCGAGCTAAATCGGTTTAGCTTGAATTTATTATTATGCATAAACAGAGGGAGTTAGAAAGGTACAGGTTACTATTTTGCAAAAGTGTGCGGGTGATTCCAGATTCTGGGAATGCAGGGAGGTGACAGGCAGAGTATTGGGAGGGCGGCTGAACTCCGCCTGAGGGGAACAACCCGACAGCCAGCCGGGCTGTAAATACTGTTACGCTGCCGTCAGCACTGTACGGTCAGGGCCGCTTAGCATCACGGGTTTATCGTTGCGCAATTTTTCGCGAAAGTTCCACTGCATCAGCGGCGAAATCCCGGCACCGCACCACATCATATGGTGGTCATGCCGATACACTGCGGTGGCCGGTAGCCCCGTCACGTTCTCGGATACCTCTACCCGGCAGCCCTGCCCGGTCAGGCGAATGGCTTCAAACCAGATTTCGGTTGCGTCACCGACACTCACCGCCTCAAGAAAAACCGGTACCGTCTTACGCCGCACAGAGGCGCGCATCACGCTGCGGGCATGAAACACCACGGCGTCATGAAAGCGCGTCTGGCGCGCATTGGCACCGGCACTGTGATCGTTGCGCAGCAGCAGATTCAGCGGCTTGAGATAAGCATTCACGAAATCATCACCGCTGTAGTCACTGCCCATCTGTTGCAGACGCTTTTGCAGCGCCCTGTCTGAGCTGTCAAACAACTGGTCAGTCATCTCTTCCTGCCGGCATTGCCAGCAATCATACGGCAGCGGAGAGCTGCCATGCAAAAAAGCGTAAATTTCGCGCAGCGTACTGCCGGTCGCCGTCAGGTCCAGCACACAATAGATGCGTGTCAGCTGACCAGACGTGTAATTCCCATGTTGATCAGGTCGGGTAATCAGTCCTGCGCGCTGCCAGTTACGCAGGGTGACAGGCAAAATGCCGGTCAGGCCGCAAATAGCGTCGGTCGAATATACGTTCATAAGGTCCCCCGATATCGGGTGTAGGTCGGCAGCACAGAACGCTGCCGACGAACGTCTATTGTGCGCCTAGCAAACGGCAATTGATACCGAATTGACATTGATTTGCATAAAACAGGTCGCTTTTTGCTGTTAAAGCGCAACGGTGAGAAAATGTGGTGATTACGCGCGACGCACAATACGTTTGTCTGTCGCCACATCAATCCAGTCGCGAAACTCCACCAGCAGCTGATCGTAAAGCTGCTCATCACTGATCCGTTCGTAATCATCAATGGAAAAGAAGTGCGTGTTATCGACCAGACGATCGGTGAATGTATCCAGGCGCTCCAGCACACCATAGTTGTTGCCGCCCAGCCCTAAAAATTTATAAAAAATTGGCAGTGTGGCCGACTCCCTGAGCCTCTCTTTTATCAGCCGGGTTTTGCTGATGCCGCCATCGGTAATGAAGACCACATACACCGGCAACGTGGCGTCGCGGTAGACGTTGTTAATTGCCTCCAGTACCGGTGGCTCATTGTTTGTGCCGCCCAGACCCGGCAGGATTTCCCACAGGGTGCGTTTTCCGTCGTTGCGAATGCGATCGATGTAGCCCTCAAGGTTATCCATTGACACATCGTCGTATTGCCGGAATCGCTCACCAAATGCCCAGACCGGCATACGCCCGTCGTCGTCAAACTGCACGGCCAGTGCCGCTACCCGCTCCAGGACCCTCTGCACGTTTCCGCGCTTGAACTGGCCCGTCATGGATCCTGACGCATCCAGCACAAAGGCAACCTGCGCTTTTACTGCTGAGAGCCGATGTTTCTCCAGACTGACGCGGATGGGTTTTGCCAGGCTGACCAGTTGCGGCATTTTTTCAAGCTTCTTCTCCAGGCTGACCAGGGGGGCGGGGGCCGGTTCTGCCACTTCCACGCCAAAATGCAGCGCCAGCGGATGAAGCCCTCCCTCAAATCCCTGTCCGACCGCACGCAGCTTCCACTGTCCGTGGTGACGATAGAGGTGACAGACAATCAGGGCCTTCTCGCGCCGTTCACCCGGTACAATATCATAGCGATAATCACCACACTGCAGAGTCAGCTGCTGCAAACCACTGACTGTATCGCTGCCATCGATAACCAGCGTGAACGCGATGCGTGTGACGGCGGCGGAGAGTGCAGAAAGCTGAACCTGAAAACGTGCCTCTCCGGCCTGACTGTGCATGACAACACTGCGGTTTTCGTTATGCGGCTGGTTAAAAAAAATCATCGACGCATCATCAAGCACCCTTTCATCTGCGCCGAGCAAAAACGCTGACGCGTCAACGTCACTCCTGAATCCTGGCGGGGTTTTCCAGGTCAGGCAGAGTTCCGGGCAGGCGTTATCAAGGGCAATGTTTTGTCCGGTCATCAGTTCCATGGTTCATTCCCTATGGGTGGTTAACAGACAAAAAAAAGCCCCTTCGCGGGGAAGAGGCTTTTCTGGTATCCGATGTTACACCGACACGCCGTGCTGAGCGGCCAGCGCTTTCAGGCCACCGGCAAAGCCCTGGCCCACGGCTTTGAATTTCCACTCGCCGTTGTGACGATAGAGCTCACCGAAAATCATCGCCGTTTCCGTGCTGGCATCTTCTGACAGATCGTAGCGGGCGATTTCGCTGTTGTTGTCTTCGTTCACAATGCGAATATAGGCATTAGAGACCATGCCAAAGTTCTGCTTGCGGGCTTCTGCATCGTAAATGGTTACGGCAAACACGGCTTTCTGGACGTCAGCCGGCACGGTGCTCAGCGAAATTTTGACCTGCTCATCGTCACCCTCGCCTTCACCGGTGCGGTTATCACCCTGGTGCGCCACCGAGCCATCCGGGCTGGTGGCGTTGTTGAAGAACACGAAGTGCTGATCGGACAGCACTTTACCGTCTGCGCCGACCAGGAACACGGAGGCGTCCAGGTCAAATGCCTGACCGTCGGTAACGCGCGAGTCCCAGCCCAGACCCGCAATGGCTTTGGTCATGGTGGGAGCTTCTTTGGACAGGTTTACGTTACCGCCTTTTGTCAGATTAACTGCCATGGTGAAATCCTCTTTGCTTTAGGCTGATGCCCGGCCAGACCGGGCAGAAAGTAGCTGCATAACCGCTGCAGCCGAATCAGGATGCGTTAATACCGTACTGCGCACAGACCGAGGCCAGGCCACCGGCATAGCCCTGTCCCACCGCGCGGAATTTCCACTCGCCGGCGTGGCGGTAAAGTTCACCAAACAGCATCGCGGTTTCGGTGCTCGCATCTTCCGAGAGATCGTAACGCGCTGCTTCCACGTTGCTGTCATTATTGACCAAGCGGATAAAGGCGTTGGCAACCTGACCAAACGACTGACGACGGATGGCCGCGTCGTGGATCGTGACCACAAACACAATCTTGGTGACGTCCTGCGGCACGCGATCCAGTTCAACGATCAGCGATTCGTCATCGCCCTCGCCTTCACCGGTGCGGTTGTCACCGGTGTGCGTCACAGACCCGTCGGCTGATTTCAGGTTGTTGTAGAAAATGAAGTCGTGATCGCCACGCACTTTGCCTGCATCGGTGAGCAGAAAAGCGGAGGCATCGAGGTCAAAATCCTGACCATCTGTGGAGCGGGTGTCCCAGCCCAGACCGATCTTCACGTTTTTCAGTGAAGGATCGACTTTTGCCAGAGAGACGTTGCCGCCTTTAGAGAGAGTCACTGCCATGTTATTTTCCTCACGTCTTGCATACGGTGTATGCGGTGTTCAACAGCGCGGCGAGGCCGCGCCCTGACTTACTCTGCCTGCTCTTCTTTTTTACCCGGGAACAGCAGGCTCGCGATGATCCCCAGTGCCAGCACGCCCAGTACCACATAGAGGCTGGTGGTTGCACCAATGGCGTAGCCGTGGTGGAAGAAGTGATCGGTGGCGTTCAGGCCCAGTTTAAAGGCGATAAAGAACAGCAGCACAATCACCGCTTTCTCCAGGTGCACCAGATACTGCTTCAGACCTTCCAGCACGAAGTAGAGTGTACGCAGACCAAGGATAGCGAACATCATGGCGCTGTACACAATCAGCGGCTCACGACTGACCGCGATCACGGCCGGCACGGAGTCGAACGCAAACATCACATCAGACAGCTCAACCACAGCTAAACAGAGCAGCATCGGGGTAGCATAACGCGCCGCTTTGCTGACCCGCCCCACCTGGACGTCGGCGTTCTCGGGTTTCGCGAGCTCTGCGTCTACCTCTTTCTGACTCAGCACAAAGGCGCTGCCTTTGAGTTTTGGCCAGATAGGGTAAAAACGTTTCACCATGCGGTAGGCAAAGTGCTGTGAATAGTCTTCAATTTCATCGTCGTCATCGCCGCTTTTCAGCATCATGACCGCGGTCCAGCCAACAATCAGCGCAAACACCACTTCCACCCAAGGGCCCAGCGCCAGCAGGCCGGTCCCGATGGCAACAAAGATGCCGCGGAACACGATGGCGCCGATAATGCCCCAGTAGAGCACGCGGTGGCGGTAATTGTTGGGAATTGCAAACCACGAGAAGATCGCCATCATGACAAACAGGTTGTCAACCGAGAGCACTTTCTCCAGCGCGTAGCCGGTCACAAACAGGCTGGCTACTTCCGCGCCGTGATGCACATACAGGAAGCCGGCAAAGGCCAGCGCCATCAGGATCCAGAACACCGACCAGGCGGCCGCACTTTTTAGCGAAATAGGTTTGTCATGCCGGTGCATGAACAAATCAATAAAAATAGCCCCGACTGAGAGCAGTAAAAACACCGCTACTGTTTCGATCGGAAACCCGATGTGGGTCGATTCCATGTGTTAACTCCAGAGGAATAAATAACGATTACAGGCCAAATTCAGCCGGCTGAAAGCCCAGCGCCTGGATAATTTCACGCGCGTTCGCCTGTTCAGTGGCATCAAAATCGCCGTCACTTTTGGCCACAGCAATACCGACCCGCACAGCCAGCTGCGCCTGCTCAGGTTTGTTCTTTAAGGCCAGGATATATTTCATGGTTTCCCCTTTGCCCACTTCCATGTCGAAGGAGTAGGAGGTCACCAGTTTTTCAAAAAACTGAATCACTTCGGTGGTATCAAAGATACTGAGCTCGGGTGAGGCACGCAGAAAGCCCATCATTTTCTGCTTTTCCTCGGTGCTCACACCGTCGCTTGCAACCGCAATGCGGGCGCAGACCGCCACGGTGCCTTCCAGAAAGGCGCGATTTTTATAGCGCCCTACCTGTTTGGTCAGCTCATCGCGGCCGGCGTTAAATTTGTCTTTGAGTGAGTTGAAAAAGCTCATGGTTGCTCCTGTTTACTTGGAACCGGCGCGCCAGTTAAAACCCCAGCCAAACGCCTGATCGAGTTCCTGATGACCGCTGAAATAGCGGTTGATACGTTCCACGCGAATCGCACCGTTTTCGTTGATTAAACGGGCAATCGCGCACATGTTCTGCCGGTTATTGCCTTCGGTCAGCGCCGTTTCCACCGGCGGCTGCCCCGGCACCTGGATGGTGACGTTGCCGTCCGTGTTCTCCCAGCTCGGCACGCCCTCATAGATGAAAGTAAAAATCAGCACTTCTTTGATCTGCTTCCACTCGCTGCCGTTGATGTGGATCCACTCGCCATCACTCACGGCACCGGTGCGGTCATCCCCTTTGAGCTCCACAAAGGGTTCGCGGCCAAAGCTGCCAAACTTATTGCCCAGCGCCTGCACAATGGTGCGATGGCCATCCTTGAGCTCAACATAGGCGGCCAGATCAAGGTCGATGCCTTTGTTGTTGTTGAAAATGCCTTTCAGAAAGCCGCCGCCGCTGTTGCCGGCCGCACGCTGATTCCAGTTCAGGTTCACGCGAATCTGGCCATAGTCATCTTTTTTCGTGAGGCTGATTGAGGGCTTCTCTTTGGTCAGGCTCACTTTGCTCAGATTCACCACAGGCTGCGGTGCGGGCGCCGGTGCAGCGGCGGGTGCCGGTGTGGCAGCAGGGGCAGGTGATGCGCTCTCCGCCACGTCAATGCCGAAGTGTTCTGCCAGAGGCTGCAGCCCGCCGTTGAACCCCTGCGAAACAAAGCGGAACTTCCACTCGCCGTTGCGCCGATAGAGCTCACCTAAAATCAGCGCGGCCTCACTGCGTCCGGCGGTTTCCACCTCGCACTGCACCAGAGTCGATCCGGCCGCGTCTACCTGAATGCTCAGGCGTCCCAGTGAGGCAATCGTCTTGCCGGCATCACAGCTGGCCGTGAAGGCAATCTTCTGCACATCGCTTCTGAGCTTTGCCAGACTAACGGTGAACATTGTTTCATTGCCGGAGGCCGAGAGGCGCACCGTGCTGTCATCGTTCTCGCGCTGACCGTAAAACACCATGTCGGTATCACCGCGCACTTTGCCACTTTCATAGAGACGAAAGGCAGAGATATCGACCGGTACGCCAGAGAGGATGCGCACCACCAGCGATTGATTGGGTACGGGGGCATTGCCCCCTGGCGTCAGGTTCATCAGTAGAGTACCGCCTGAATGTCGGGGATCATGTCCTGAATGGTCCGGGCACGCGAGGCGTTGCCGTGCGCCGTAAAGTTCCACTCACCGTTGCTGCGGCGCAGTGAGGCGATCACCACTGCCGTGTGTGAGCCCTGCTCGGTCAGCGTGAATTTTGCGAGCTCTTTGCCCTGCTGGTCGACGACGCGGCAAAACGCATTCGCCACATCGTTAAACGTCTGTCCGGTAAAGCTGTTTACGGTCAGAACCAGACTTTCGATGCTGGCAGGCAGACGAGAGAGATCGGCATTGATGACCTCGTCATCGCCGTCGCCTTCGCCTGTGCGGTTATCCCCGCTGTGCACAATGGAGCCATCGTTTGAGCGAAGCTGACGGAACCACACGGTGTCGACCACCGCGCCATGCGCATCAAGCAGTACACAGCTGGCATCCAGGTCAATGCTGTCACCTCCGCCCAGAAGCTTGCCAAAGAGTCCTTTCTTTTTGGCAGGATCCCAGCCGAGACCAAACTGAATCCGGGAAATGGCGTTGCTGGACTTGGCCAGCGAAATGGTTTGATTCTTGGTTAACGAGACCATCATATCTCCTTAATGAGTGGTTTACTGCTGCCGTTAAAACACCGATCAATTAAAAAGCATAGCAATCATAACATGAGTTTCTTTTCAGGCAAGTAAACAATCATCATATGATTACTTTTACACTTCATTGTAATGTTTTTAAAAGATTTATGGATTTCTCTTTTGTTTATGCTCTATGTCATTTGTCTGTAATCAAAATCTGATGCTTTATTACTCCTACCAATCATAATATGATTACCTGATTGCTCTGTGTCGACACCAGAGCCCACCCGGTCTTCGTCCGCGAAAAAAAAGGAACAACATCATGAGTCAGCCGGATGCCATCTGGTTTATGGAAGGCGTGTCTTCACAAAAAGATATTCTGGCGCTGGTCGCTCAGGCACGACGTGAAGGCGGTCATGACTTTTTGCTGATCGCCTCACACCGCGCATCGCGCCCTGAAATTCTGGCCGAAGCGGACATTGCATATCAGGAACCCGGCGACGACAGCCTGCTGCCGGCCTTTATCAGCAGCGTCTGCGCGCGTCATTCGGTGCGGGTTATTCATGCCGGCAAACGCGGCGAGGCACTCGAACAGCAACGTGCAGCGATTGAGGCCCTGGGCGTTACGCTGGTGACCGGTGCCCGCGAGCGCGATACCTTTGCGCTGGCAGACAACAAAACCCGCTTCAGTGAAGAGATGCGTGCACGCGGCCTGGCTGTGGTGCCGTCCATTGAGGTGCGTCTGCCGGAAGAGGTGGCTGCCGCGGTCGCGCACATTGAAGCACAGGGCCAGCGCCCCTGTATTAAACCGGTGCACGGGATCTACGGGCTGGGCTTCTGGGTGCTTAAGCGCGAGGCACACGTCCTGAGCTTTTTTAAAAACCCTGACAGCCGGCAGATCCAGCCAGATGTGGTGATTGAGAGTCTGCGGCGGGCGCAGCAGGCTGGCGACGCCCTGCCGCTGCAGATTGTGATGCCCTGGCTTGCCGGTCCCGAGCGATCGGTGGATATGGTGGTTGAAAACGGTCAGGTCATTGCCGCGGTGGCCCGACGCAAAGAGGGCGCGGTCCAGGTGTTTGAGCAGGAGACGCCGGCCTGGCGCCTGGCCGTGGCCTGCGCTGAGGCGCTTCAGGCCGATGGCCTGATCAACGTGCAGACCCGCAATGATGCAGAGGGCAACCCGGTGCTGCTGGAAGCCAACCTTCGCCCTTCTGGCGGAATCGGTTATACCGCCTTCAGCGGCCTCAATCTGCCCGGTATCTTTGCGCTGCGCCAGCTTGGGCTGATGTCGGTGAGCGATGCGCTTGCGCAGCGTGATGCCTTTATCCCGGCGGAGGTCATCCCGACTAACAGTGTCCAGCCCTTGCCGCACTGCACACCTGTTGCGTTTGACGTCTGCTCAGCCGGAGAAGACGCATGATGCCTGCACAGATCTATGAGCGCGAGCTGCCCGGCGGCACGCTTCGTGTGGAAACGCAGAGCCCGCTTCCGCTTGATACCCTGTTTGATATCGCCGCACGCAAAAACCCCAAGCGGGCCTTTTTGTTTGTGAGCAAAGTGCTGGGCCGCCACATTCCGGTGAGTCCGGCGGTGATGCGCGAAAGCTATGAGACACTTGCAGCTAAAATCCCGCGCGACCTTCCGGGGCCGGTGCTGTTTATCGGGATGGCCGAGACCGCCGTCGGCCTCGCGGCCGGCGTATTTCGCGCCGCCCGTGAGCCTATTGCCGAGCCGGTGTTCCTGACCAGCACCCGACATCCGGTGCAGGGCGAACTGTTGTGTGAGTTTAAAGAAGATCACAGTCACGCCACTGACCATCTCATCTATATGCCCGCCGACGCCGCGCTGCGCCACCGTGCGCTGAATGCCCGTACGCTGATCCTGGTGGATGACGAGGCCACCACCGGCAAAACCTTTCTGAATCTGCTACAGGCGCTTCGCGACGCCGGCCTGCAGAGCCTTTCTCGCGTGATTACCGTCACACTCACCGACTGGAGTGGCGAAGCCGTTCAGCGCCACTGCCCGCTGCCGGTGACGTCGCTTTCCCTGGTGGCCGGTCAGTGGCACTGGACACCGCGCCCGGATGCCCCTGTCCCGGTGATGCCCGCGGTGAACGTCACCGCGCAGGGCGAAGTGGCGCTGTGTGCCCGGCAGGACTGGGGCCGCTTAGGTATGGATAGCAGCGACTGTGGCTTTGCCGGTGACCTGACGGTGGAAGCCGGCGAGCGCATTCTGGTGCTGGGATCCGGCGAATTCATCTGGCCGCCTTTCCTGCTGGCCGAACGCTTAGAGCAGCAGGGTGCAGAGGTGCGGTTTGGCTCTCTGACCCGCTCCCCGATTTCAGAAGGGCTGGCGATCGCGTCTTCTCTGGCCTTTAGTGATAACTACGGTCTGGGTATTCCGAATTTTGTCTATAACGTTGCGCAGCAGAACGTTGATCGCGTGATTGTCTGTGTTGAAACGCCAGTGACGTCTGTCTGCCCGGCGTTGCTGGCGGGACTGCGCCAGTCGGCGCCCCGTGTTGAGGTGATCGGTTATGAATAAGCCTGTTGTACTGTGCGATCTGGATGACACCCTTTTCCAGACGAAACGAAAAATGCTCACGGAGACCCTGCAGACGCCGGTTGAGATCGGGGCATATGACCGCGCGCTTGAGCCGCGCAGCTTTATGTCACAGGAACAGTCCATGCTGGTGGCCTGGCTGCTGGAGAGTGCAGAGCTAATCCCGGTCACCGCGCGCGGCACAGAGGAGACCGCCCGCGTGGCGCTGCCGTTTCGGTCCTGGAAAGTCATGACGCACGGCGCGGTGATTGCGTCGCCGGATGGCTCGGTGAATCGCCACTGGCAGGATCACATCGTCAGCGCGCTTTCGGCGATGGAGGCGCAGCTGGTGAGCTATCGTCAGACGCTGAGCGATGCGCTGGAGCGTGCCGGCCTTAACGCCTGGTGTCGCATGAACTACGAATATGACGGCGTGCCGGTTTACTTTGTCATGAAACACCGTGACAGCACGCAGATTCAGGAGCTCTATGCCTTTAACGACATCATGCTGCAGCAGCTGGATACCCGTGATTTCTATATCCATGCCAACGGCAACAATATTGCCTGGATCCCGCACTGCATTCAAAAAGGACATGCCGTGACGTGGCTGCTTGCGCACCTGCGCGACACGCGTGGTCCGTTCCCGGTCATGGGACTGGGTGACAGCCTCAGCGATTTCAGCTTTATGCAGCACTGCGACTGGTTTGGTATGCCCGCCCGGAGCCAGTTCACCGACGCCATTCGTACACACATTTTTAAAGAGGCGCTTGCATGATGCCCCCTGACCTGTTGCCATTGCATGGCACTTACCTGCCCGGAGATGTGCAGTTTTTGCTGAGCCCGATGCAGCTTGAAATGACGCCGGTTGATGAAAAAGAGCGTCTGATCCAGTCGGGTGAGAAGCATTACTCTGAGATGCTAAGCCAGGAACCGGCGCCTTCAGCGGCCCACCTTGATATTTTTGATCAGGCGCTGGCGCTGGGCGCGGCGCGTCTGGCGCACGATGTCATCGCTCTGGCAAAAGGCCTGATTGCGCAGGCAGACGGGCAGCCGATTATTTTAGTGAGCCTTGTGCGTGCCGGCGTGCCGCCCGGCGTCATGCTGCAGCGTGCCCTGCGGGACATGAATGTTGAGTCGCACCATTACGGCATCAGCATCATACGCGATCGGGGCATTGATGAAGCGGCCCTGAGCCTGATTGAGTCAATGCATGGCACGCAGGGCATTGTGTTTGTGGATGGCTGGACCGGAAAAGGCGCCATCACCGGCCAACTCATTGAGAGCCTGCGCGACAGACCCGGCTATCCGCCGCTGCCCCGCCTGGCAGTACTGGCTGATCCGGCAGGCTGCGCCTGGCTTGCGGCGTCAGACGATGACTGGCTTATCCCATTTGGGATTATGGGTGCCCCGGTCTCAGGTATGGTGTCCCGCTCTGTCTGGCGCGACGTGGGGTATCATGGGTGTGTGCTGTGCGATCATCTGCTGGCCTATGACTGCAGCCAGCGCATGGTGGATACGGTAGATGCGCACAGGCGACAGCTTGACGCGGGCAGCATTCCGGCGGCGCAGCCTTGGGCGACCCAAGCCCGCAATCAGCAGGCCATCAGCCAGGCGGTGGTGAATCAGCTGGCCGCGAGATACCAGATTCTTAACCTCAACCGCATCAAGCCCGGCATCGCCGAGGCCACGCGGGCTGTGCTGCGCCGTGTGCCCGATCATGTGCTGGTGCGCAGTAAATCCGATCCCGACGTGGCCCTGCTCCTGCATCTCGCAGAACAAAAAGCCGTTCATGTTCACGAGATGGGCGACCGGCTGGGGCAGTATCGTGCGGTGACCATCATTAAAAAGGTATCCTGAGATGACCATGCCGCTTTCCCCCTGGATGCTGGGCGCCACGCTCTATATGCCCGCCACCCGCAGCGATCTGGCTGAGGTGATTTTACACGGTAAACTCCCGGCGCTTCGCTCGCTGGTGATTTGCCTGGAGGATGCAGTGAGCGCACAGGATGTGAATCGTGCGCTGGATAACCTCAGCATTCTGCTCCGGCAGCTTCAGCAGCAGACGCCTACCCATACTCCCCCTCTGGTGTTTATACGCCCGCGTGACGAGGCGATGGCGGCAGCGCTGATCGCGCGCTATCCCCTGACAGGCATCAACGGGTTTGTTTTACCTAAGTTTAACCAGAGTAACGTATCGTCCTGGTGGAAGGTCATGGCACCCACGTCGCTGTACCTCATGCCCACGCTTGAAACGCGCGAGGTGTTTGAGAATGACGCCATGCATCAGCTGGCCCGGCTGCTTGAACAGCATCCCTGCCGTGAGCGCATTCTTGCGCTGCGAATAGGCGGCAACGATCTGATGTCGGTCCTGGGGCTGCGGCGCTCGCGCCAGTTCACGCTTTATGAGGGGCCGCTGGGCTATGTGGTGAAGATGCTGGTGGCCGCGTTTGCCTCGCGCGGGTTTGCCCTGACCGCACCCGTCTGCGAGCGTATTGAAGACGAAGCCCTGCTGGAACGCGAGCTGGCGCTGGATATGGCACACGGGCTGGTGGGCAAAACCGCCATCCACCCGGCCCAGCTGGAGATCATCCAGCGCGGGCTGATGGTGTCACCCGATGACTATGAAGACGCGCTGCGAATCATGAATTCAGAGCAGGCCGTATTCAAGTCACAGGGGGCAATGTGCGAACCTGCCACGCATCGTAACTGGGCGGCAACGGTGCTGGAGCAGGCGGCCTGGTGCGGCATTGCCAGCGCCTATAACGGATATTTGTGCTCCGCATCAGTGAGCTGATTTTTTAACCCAAACGGTGAGTTATGTCCCTGAGCGCAAAGCAGTACAGACAATATCGGCTGGTGGTCTTATTAAGTACGGGTAAGCCGGTCAAAAAAGAGGTACTGCTGCAGGAGATGGCCTGCTCTGAGCCAACGTTTGTGCGTGATCTACGCGATATTCGTTTCGCGTATCACGCCGAGATCCGATTCAGTAAATCAGCGGGTCATTATCAGATGACCAGCGCCGGCACCCTGACGCCTAAAATCATCAAAATGATGCGTGACAGCCTTGATCTGCGTGACAGTACAGCCGCCGGACAGCAAACGCAGAGCGCGGTTGTGCTGGACAAAGAAGCCAAAAAGTCGGTGTCGCTGTCGCTGCGACTCTCAGTGCTGCGCAAAATACAGCTTTACGCTAACCGGCATAATCTTAACCGCAGCCAGGTGATTGAATGGCTCGTAGAAGAAAATCTGGGTAAGCGTCCCAAAAAGCCCTGAGCAACGCATAAGGTCTGGTCCCTGTTCAGGCGGTGGTGAGAGCCGATGCCCGCCTGGCACAGCAGCAGGCGTGTTTTTCATGAGGCACACGCCTTGCTGAGACCTGACAGCTTCTGAACCTGAGGTGCTTGAGGTATGATGTTCACACTTTCCTCACACTCCCCGCACAGAACAGGACTTTATGCGAACTCACTCTCAGCGCCCGTCACGGTCGTCGCTGTTCAGCACCTCGCTTGGCAAAAGCATGATGGTGTTTCTGGTACTGATCAGCCTGTTTGTGGTGGCGATCAACGCCTGGTCGCTGTGGAACTCCTGGCAGCAAATCATCAGCGAAAAGAAAGACGATGCGCGTAACCTCTCGGTGTCGCTTTCCAAACATGCCGAAGACTCTTTTCTGCAGGTTGAAATCACACTGGCGGATGCCGTCAGGCAGCTTCGTCAGCGTGGCAACGACTATGCGGCCACGCCTGCGTTTTTGCACCAGCTCAAAGAGCAGCAGAGCAAACTGCCGCAGCTTCACGGGCTGTTTGTGTATGATACTGACGGC